>JBFRWK010000321.1:0-19545 GCA_051439545.1 Xenococcaceae cyanobacterium
CGACGAGGTTAAATCGCCTGAAACCCAGATATATTAAGAATTTAGCTATTTTGAGGTTAAACGATTGATATATCAGGCTTTCACCCCTTTTTGCCCCTAGTTTTTTGTCAAAGTCCCGTTAGAGAAGAATTAAAAGAAGCTAAACAAACTATTCGTCATGCCAAAGATATTTCTCCTATCATGAGGGTTAGTCTTCATAGGGTTCTACGTTTAGCTCATTATGCTTGTATGGATGTCCAGCGCACTGTAGGAGGCTGGATCTTAAAAATAGGAGATAAAGCCCGAAAATTCCGTCGCTTATTTGATATTTGGAACATACTTTCTCAAGATGATTGGGTTTTGAGCGATATCTTTACTCCAGATAAATTAATCCCCATTAATGAAATTAAATCACCCCGTCCCCGAAAAAGACCTACTCCTCCCGATAAACAGACTATGCCTTTAGTTTGTCCTCGCACAGTGCAGTTGTGGCGTAAGATGAGCTTACCTAAATGTTGAATTGTAATAAGGTGAGATCGCGCTTAAATTTCTAATCGACATCTTCCTGGTTCCGATTGTAACTTCTTCTCCCGTTGTGCTACTATCTCGGCTAAATTTGGTCTACCAGTAAGAGCCAATCGCCAGTCTGCCCAAATATTGTATAACCAATCTGCGATCGCGCCAAGTACGGGCAATTTGGTTATGGCGTACACCCAACCCATGCCCAATTCTTCATATACTCGCCGAAAAACTTCTACATTTTTAATAACCGTGCCATCGGGTAAAACGGCATGAATTCTGCCCATTGCTGTCTCAAAATCGACACCGCCATTTTCTTCTGGCTGATAGCTAACATCCGCAATATCGACAAATTTAACTATGCCTTTTCCTGCATCTCGCTTGAGGAGAAAGTTAACTTCTCTCAGACATAATGGACATTCACCATCGTATAAAAGTTTTATTTTCCAGTCGGTTGCTTTTGAAGATCGAGCGATCTGATTTGAGGATAAAGTCATAGATTTTTTTACTTTTTATTATAAATCTTATTAAAAGTTACCACTCTTTACTTTTTTCTCTGGTCTTATCAATTAAGTTGAATTGTTAACTGGACTTTAGGGATGCGATCGCGCCTTTGTAGAGTGGGCAAAATTTAATAGATAAAATGACCTATCAGATTATTATTTTTGCCCACCAAAACTAAGCAATATAATCTTGTAAAGCCTTAACTGCAAAAGGTTCTGACTGTAAAGAACGAATTGCTGCCACCGTTGCTTTTGCCCCTGCGATCGTTGTAATAATCGGTAGTTTATAGTCTAATGCCATACGGCGAATTTGACGGGCATCGGTTTGAGATTCTTCCCCTGTGGGGGTATTGATAATCAGTTGAATTTGCTTATTTTTAATCCAATCTACGACGTGAGGACGACCTTCATGGAGTTTTAGCACTAATTCCACATCTTCGATGCCATTTTCTTGCAATACCTGGCGAGTACCAGAGGTAGCGACTATTTTAAAACCCAAGTCGATAAATTCTTTAACTACAGGCACGGCAGCTTGTTTATCTCTTTCATTCATAGAGATAAAGACTGTTCCTTCTAAAGATAAATCTACTCCTGCTGCAATCTCTGCTTTCGCAAATGCCTTACCAAAGTCGGTATCTATACCCATTACTTCTCCAGTCGATCGCATTTCGGGGCCTAAAAGAGTATCCGAACCAGGAAACTTATTAAAAGGTAAGACAGCTTCTTTCACTGCTATATGCTTGGGAATAGTTTCACTGATTACCCCTAAAGACTCCAAAGTTTGCCCAGAAACAACCAAAGAGGCGATTTTGGCTAGGGGTACGCCTGTAGCTTTAGAAACATAAGGGACAGTCCGAGAAGCGCGGGGATTGGCTTCTAAGATATATACTTGTTCTCCTTGTACTGCATACTGAATATTCATCAATCCTACTACTTGGAGGGTGACGGCGAGTTTTTCTGTCCAAGTGCGAATAATGTCTACAGCTTTAGGAGAAAGAGAATTATAGGGAATAGAACAAGCAGAGTCACCAGAATGGATACCCGCCTGTTCGATATGTTCCATGATTCCGCCGATAACTACTTTACCCGTACCATCAGCTAAAGCATCTACATCTACTTCTACGGCATTTTCTAAAAACTTATCGACTAAAATTGGATGGTCTGGTTCTACATCCACCGCATAGTTCATATAGTGTTTTAATTCTCGATCGGAATAAACTATTTCCATTGCCCTCCCTCCTAGTACATAAGAAGGACGAACAACTACAGGATAACCAACTCGATTAGCGATCGCCAGAGATTCTTCATAGCTTCTGGCAATACCATTGGCAGGCTGTTTGATGTCTAATTTACGTAGTATCTGTTCAAATTTTTCCCGATCTTCAGCAGTATCGATCGAATCTGGGGATGTTCCCCAAATTTTAGTATTTATTGCCGATTTTTCTAGATATTTTTGCAGGGGAACGGATAACTTGAGGGGAGTTTGTCCGCCAAATTGAATAATAATGCCTTCGGGGTTTTCTGCTTCGATAATATTGAGAACATCTTCTTTGGTGAGGGGTTCAAAATAAAGGCGATCGCTGGTATCGTAATCGGTGGAAACTGTTTCTGGATTAGAGTTAACCATAATCGTTTCTAATCCTGCTGCCGAGAGGGCAAAGGCAGCGTGACAGCAACAGTAGTCAAATTCGATCCCTTGTCCGATGCGGTTGGGCCCTCCCCCCAAAATCATAACTTTGCGTTTGTCAGAAGGGGTAATTTCTGATTCACCTTCTTCGTAGGTAGAGTAGTAATAAGGAGTAAACGCTTCAAATTCGGCTGCACAGGTATCTACTAGCTTGTAAACGGGATTGATGCCCAAGTTTTGCCGATAAGCCCTTACTTCGTCTTCTGTGGTTTTAGTAGCAAAGGCTATTTGACGATCGCTGAATCCTTGCTGTTTTACCCAGCGCATTTCTTCGGCTTTAATATCTTTGAGAGAAGTACATTTAAGGAACTTTTCTGTCTCTAATAACTCCTGCATTTTATCCAAGAACCACATATCGATCGCGGTAAGTTCGTGGATTTGTTCTGGTGCCATCCCTAATTTGAGCGCATTATAAACACTAAAAATTCTGTCAGGATTAGGAGTACGGAGGTTAGAACGAACTTGGGAGAGGGAAGGAAGAGTCTCCTGGCGATCGCAACCAAACCCGTAGCGTCCTGTTTCTAGGGAACGTAAGGCTTTTTGGAAAGATTCACAAAATGTCCTACCAATTGCCATAGCTTCCCCGACAGACTTCATTTGGGTAGTAAGGACTGGTTCTGTGCCTGGGAATTTTTCAAAGGTAAAACGAGGAATTTTGGTAACTACATAATCTATAGTAGGTTCAAAGGAAGCGGGAGTTTTTTGGGTAATATCGTTAGGAATTTCATCGAGGGTGTAACCCACTGCTAATTTAGCTGCAAATTTAGCAATGGGAAATCCAGTAGCCTTAGAAGCTAGTGCCGAAGAACGAGAAACACGGGGGTTCATCTCAATCACAATTACATCCCCATTGACAGGATTAACGGCAAACTGAATATTAGAACCGCCAGTTTCTACGCCAATTTCGCGGATAATGGCTTGAGAATAGTCTCTCAGTCTTTGATATTCTTTATCCGTCAGAGTTTGGGCAGGGGCAACTGTAATCGAGTCCCCTGTATGAACTCCCATAGGGTCGATATTTTCGATCGAACAGATAATTACCACATTATCTGCCAAATCCCGCATTACTTCTAATTCATATTCTTTCCAACCTAAAAGGGACTTTTCTACCAAAATTTGGGATACGGGAGAAGCATCAATCCCAAATTGAGCCATAGTTTCATACTCTTCTTGGTTGTAAGCAATACCCCCACCAGTTCCCCCTAAAGTAAAAGCAGGGCGAATAATCAGAGGATAATTACCAATTTCTGTAGCGATTTGTTTGGCTTCTTCTAAATTACTAGCAATACCTGAAGGACAGACGGGAACGCCTATTTTGGCCATTGCTTCTTTAAAGAGTAAGCGGTCTTCCGCCTTTTCGATCGCTGGGAGTTTTGCCCCAATTAATTCTACATTGTATCGGTCTAAAATTCCCTTTTTGGCCAACGATACCGCCACATTGAGGGCTGTTTGTCCTCCCATAGTTGGCAGCAAAGCATCGGGTTGTTCTTGAGCAATAATCTTCTCTACTATTTCGGGGGTAAGAGGTTCGATGTAGGTACGGTTAGCCATTTCTGGATCGGTCATAATCGAAGCGGGATTAGAATTGACCAAAACTACTTCGTAACCTTCTTCTCGTAAAGCTTTACAGGCTTGTGTACCCGAATAGTCAAATTCACAAGCTTGTCCGATAACAATAGGGCCCGAACCAAGTAATAAGATTTTGTGTAGATCGTCGCGACGAGGCATAAGAATTAGTTTCTAGCGTGACAAATATATCTCTAGCCAGACTATTTTATAGTCTCTTGGTGCAATAGTTCCTATTATTAGAGGTTTTATTTCGGTTTCCTGACGTAAGTCAGTTAACATCAGTTTATCTTTAACCTCTTATTATAGATAGTACTAGAGAAATTTTGGGCATAGATCATCGTCTGACACAAATTACCTTTGAAGATTCTACCGATGCCTCGGGACAAGATTATGTCCAAACTCAGGTCATATTCTATATTTTAGGGGCTGCTGAAAGTTCAATGGAACTACGGAGCAATCTATTAGAAATCGCCAGAGAAAATATTATCGCTCGATTGCAAGATTACGGAATAAACTTCAGTTTTGAATAAAATACTCTCGATATTACTCAACCAATGAATATTTAATCCCATTTCTCATTTGTTAATGCACGAGAATTATTATAAACAGGTCATAGGGAAAAATAGTTAAATTTAAAATAGGTCTTCTGCTATATATCCACCTACTTAAATATTTAAATAGCTACATCAACAATGCTAGAGTTAATTCCAGAATCGCTGCAATTGAGTGAGGAACATCAAAGATTTCTATTTGAGTTAATTGGCAGATCTAGTTTATTTATTCTTGGTAGCGTAGTTGCTCCCTTCTTTGGGCGAATTTTACCCTTTTTGTGTTGGTGGATAGTAAAGTTAGTTCAGCGATTTGTTCCTATAAACATTACAGTTATTTACGATGAATTTATTAAACCTGCCAGACAATCACTAGTTACAGTAGGTTCGCTAGTGTTTATTGCCCTGTGTTTGAATTTGTTCGATCGATATCTCAAAATTTATCAGTTTTTGGGCTTTGCTTTGGAAAATAAATCAAACGATAAATTCTTATTCTTTCGTTGATCCATTAACTAGTTTTTTTATCAAGAGTAATTTAGATGCGTTTGCCCTGTTAATCTAGGCGATCGCACTTGTCCATCTACTGATTATTGAAAATCGTGTAATTAGAAGCCAAATTATTTAAAATAGTCGAATCATATCCGTATATTCCGTGATTAACTCATCCTCACTCAAGCTATCTTTTTCGGTTTGAGGACTCCAAAGCAATTCAAATTTCATTAAATAGTCGTCTCGTATCGAAGCGATCTTTTCTAAAGCAAGTTTTAAATCTTCTGAGGAGTAAATTGACTTAAATAATGGTCGATCGTCGGCTGTACCTAAAATAAGCGTGACTAAAATATAAGCAGACTTTTCTGGTTCATCAGGCGAAATAGCTTCTTTTTGTCGGATTTTTCCGCCTACATTACTCAGAGTTTCCGCACTAAATTTACTCCTTTCGACGACAGAAAGCTGTTGAAATCTTGATTCTGCTCGATCGATAGCCAGAGATTCAGAGCTAGATAAAACATAATGCCAATAATCCGAATTTCTCAATAAAATCAGTCCTGATTCTCGCAACAACTCTAATAATCCTTCATCGGTATTTGTATTGATACTCAAACTCAATTCTGATAACTGTTGCTGTACGTTTTTTGCCCCAGCTAACAAAGCGACTTGTAATTTAGAGATTGTAACAATATTATTATCTCTTTCTCGTTCTGAGGCCTTTTCACTAGCAAAATTAGTCGAATTATTTTGAGTGATCAAACAAACTGCAAAACCACCTAACAGTAACAAAAAGACAACTCCAACAAATCCATTCCCACTACCACTAGAATTATGGTGGTAACTAGAAGAAGAAGGACTAGAGTAACTAGAACTAGACCTAGAACTAGAAGAACGTTTTCGTTTAGACGAACTAGAACCAGAAGAACGTTTTTTAAAAGAACCTCCTCCACTTCGTCCCCCACTACTTTTAGCGACTTTTTCTATTATCGTTTCTCGAGCAACAGCTTTAGGAAAAAACTCAAAAACAGATAGTTTGATTTTGCTTGATAAGTTAAATGCTAAAGTTTTAAAAAGAAGAAAAATAAAAATAGTTGACGTAAATAATCGAGATTTATTAGAGAATAAAAGACTCATTTCAGCTAGAAAGCCCAGATGTTATACACGAAAAATGATAAACAATCATTTTTTCTTATCATGCCCAAAATTTTAGTTTTTCTTACATTTTCAAATATTTGTAAGATTCCAACTTAGGTTGAATTGGGTTATCGCTTTTTTTCTAATACTATCCAGATATTTCAAAATCTTGAGCCGAATTGTCCTAACTACTATTGGTTCTCTAGGTGATTTACATCCCAAAATTGCGATCGCCCTCGAATTAAGAAGTCGCGGTCATGATGTTGTATTCGCAACACACAAAGAATATCGAGCCAAAATTGAAGCTTTGGGATTTGAATTTCAGCGAATGCCCCCAGATAACAACGCTCTGAGCGATCCTCAAGAAATGGCACGAATGATGAGAAATATTCTCCCTATCCCCTATTGGCTATGTTCTCGTCGAATTAGTTAAAGTTGCTAAGTGCCATCTGCTGATGCACTTTCTTCCCCTTCAGATTCAAGAATGTGCCTCAAATAAATAAAAAGCGATCTCAATTGAGATCGCTTAGATTGTAATCGATGAATATAGCCTAAATTAACGGCTAGCTGCACCATTAGGTAAAACTCTACCTTCTACGCGATCGCGGAATTCTTGTACACCTTCATGATAATCAATAGGGAGTACGGCAACCACGTTTTCATGGGGACGAGGAATAATTACCCAAGATTCAAGAGTCGCACCATAAGCTTTCTCTACTGCTTCAATTCCAGCATCCATAGCGGTTTTAACTTCGGAGACATCACCGCGAATATTAATATTAAAACGCGCACTACCCACCCGAATGTAACCCACCAGGGTAACACGACCTGCTTTGACCATAGCATCTGCTGCTGCTAAGATGCCTGGAAATCCTTTAGTTTCGATAGACCCTACTGCCTGTTGCGCTGGCATAAATTATCTCCTTAGTTTAATAACAAAAAATAAATAAGAATTAAGACTAAATTTATTTAGATACAGCAACTTCTAATTTTAGCCTTTTCAAACCATTTTGAATATATTAAAAACGGAATTGTGCTACTTTTTCTGTATATTCTATAGGCAAAACTGCAACTACATTATCGGGTGGATTAGGTACAGTATAATGAGTTCTTACTTCACCACCAAATGTATTTTCTGCTGCTGCTAATCCTGCTTCCATAGCTGGTCTAACTTCTGAGATTGGACCACGAATAGCAATAACAAAAGTACCGCTTTCTCCTTTATCAAAATAAACTAAAACCACACGACCCGCTTTTAGCATAGCATCTGATGCTGCTAAAACTGCTGGAAATCCAAGTGTTTGGATCACTCCTACTGCTTCTTGTTGAGGCATAACATTTTCCTTGAATAACAACTAATCTAAGATTAAATTTTAATTGAACTCGGTTCGGTATAAGCTGCAATAATACGATCGCAACCTGATTTTGGTTTTGCCCATTGATAGCGATATTCTAAAGGGTCGCCCCAACATAAACCAAGATAAATCTCGTTAAGGGCTGCGTCAATTTCTGCCCATTCTGCTTGTCTGATTAATTTATTTACATATTGGCGATCGATTTTTTGATGTCGATCGGTTTTTGCCGAGTTAGGTACGGAAGTAGATACTCGATCGTGATTTTCTTCAGACACTAAATTGGCTGAAGGCAAATTATTACTTCTTCCTGGGGCGTTAGCCAACCAAAAATTCATGCCTTCGGTTACTTCTTGCCAAAAATTAATTACCGATTTTTTGGCTTGAACGAGAATTTCTTTATCTTCTTCTATAGGAATTAATTGATTGTAAACTTCGGGATAAGAAAAAGTTTGTTCGCGAAAAGTACAACTGCGCCAAATAATACCAGAAACTCGGTGTTGTTTTTGATATTGATGAATTTGGTAGCGAAAGTCTTGATAGGCAAAAACTTTACTCACCCGATTCATATTTAGAAGTTTAGCAACGACTGGATCGTTAATTCTTTCTGCTGATGACAAGACAATACGCTTACCTTTCCAGCTGGCTTTTAGTTCGCGATCGAGTATTTCAATTAGCTGTTGAGTCGTGTAGGTCATCAGTCTAGGTGCGATCGAGCCTTTACTTATATTTTTTTACTTTAAATGTATCTTTAAAATAAATTTCTGATAAAAATTAATAACTTGCTACTTGGGATTGGGATTAACCGATGTGTATAAATTTTATACAATCGGTTATCTTAGAATTTGACTATTGGGGAGTTTTTTGTAAATCTGGTCTTTCCTCAGCTAGTATTGCCGATTCTACAGGACAAACTTGCAAACAAATACCACAGTCAATACAGGTAGCAAAATCGATCCAGTACCATTCCGTACCTTTAGCATTTTTTCCTGGCCCTGGATGAATACAGGCTACAGGACAAGCATCTACACAGTCAGCTACTCCTTCGCAAACTTCTGTGACAATTGTATGAGGCAAAGTTATCAATCTCCTTATTTTTTATTGTTTCTTTCTATATTCTAAGGCAATAAAGCTGCTAGCTAATAGCTAACAGCTAGTTAATTACCACTTTATGTATTCATAGATACTCAAATATTGTTTACCCGAATTATTCCAAGAGTAATCGTATTCCATGCCTTGTTGAACTAGTTGTTCAAACTCTTTGGGATATTCGTACCATAAGCCTATCGCTCTTTCCATTGCCGATTCTAGGGCATGAGGATCTGTTTGATAGAATACATAGCCGTTACGTTTTTCTGGGGGTTTATTGGTATCATAGTCGCGATCGAATACGGTGCTGACCAATCCACCTACCCCTCTGACGATCGGTACAGTACCATACTTTAAGCTAATTAGTTGAGTAAGTCCGCAGGGTTCGTAATTACTTGGTACTACCATCATATCTGCACCTGCATAAATTAAATGGGCTAGTTCTTCATTAAAACTTAGTTCCAAATGAACATCTGGATGACTATTCAAATAATGTTTTTCATGCCAGAACCAATCATTAATGGCGGGTTCGGTAGCCGAACCTAATAAGACAAATTGCGCTCCTTGATTGAGAGCATAGTAAATGGCATGATGTACTAAGTGAACGCCTTTTTGCTGGTCTAAGCGTCCTATATAGGCAACGAGTGGCTTTTTGACATCTTGAAGTAATAGTCTACTTCTTAAGGCTTGTTTGTTTTTAGCTTTGACTGCAATATTGTCTATGCTGTATTTGTGCGGAATATAATGATCGATGTCGGGATTCCAGATCTTGTAATCGACACCATTGAGAATACCTTTAAATTTACTCTGATGAATGTCTAGAGTATGTCCCAATCCATAACCTTCATCCCCAAAACGAACTTCCCAAGCATGGTGAGGGGAAACAGTATTGACAAAATTAGAGTAAACAATACCTCCTTTCATCAAGTTAAGAGCAAAAGGATTAAAATTATCTCTGAGGCGATCGTAATGGAAATAATATTCTGCCCGATTCAAGCCAGTTGCCCAGAGAATTTCTTCCCCCGTGATGCCTTGATGTTTAAAATTATGGATCGTGTAGCATACTCTTTGGTTGCCCATTCCATGATACTGATATATTTCGTAGAGGAGGACAGGGACTAAACCAGTTTGCCAATCGTGACAGTGAATGATATCGGGACGTTTGTTACTTCTGAGTAGAAATTCTAAAGCTGCCTTACTAAAGAAGGCAAAACGCAGCGGATCGTCTCCAGCACCGTAGTAAATACCTCGATCGAAAAATCGATCGCCAGAATTGGGCTTGATAAAGAAACAAAGTCTTCCATGTACCCAGCCACAGAAAACAGAACAATGGATAGCACCCCCATACCAGGGTACATATAAATCGCGGTAAGCATCGTGTAAACCCCAGATATGATCGTAGCGCATACAATCATACATAGGTAGAATAATCTCGACACAGTTTCCCCGTATTTCTAGCTCTCGGCTAAGTCCATAAACTACATCCCCCAAGCCACCAGCTTTTATTACTGGAGCGCATTCGGAGGCAATCTGCACTATGTACATATATCTGTCAAACTCCTTTTTGATAAGAATTTTTGTAAATTTTTTTTAAATTCTAAAACATCACGATCTTATTGCAAATTTATTGACTTTTTTTTAGATGTTTTTTACCTAAAAAACTTAAATTATGTTATCCTTATTAGTTCTATAAAAAAATAATGATAAATTGGAGATAGAAGAACAGAGATAATTATCTGAACTGACTGTCCACGTTATAATTGAATAAAAGCGCGGGCTGGGGATACTGAGTCTCGGAAAAAAGTTTAATTTATTTGTTCTTACCTTGAAATTAAAGCACCTTGTCTGTTGAATGGAGGTGTAGCTGATGGTAACTTCATCTTTCAACCGTTCTTCTCCGAATGGTAGTAATGGTTTTGTTGTTAATGATAGTACTAACGAGTTAGATGTATCGGGTTATTCAAGTAGTGAAGCGGAGAATCTGAATGAGGATAGCCAGATCGATTATAGTGTTACAACAACAAACACCTACGACGATGATGGGTCGCTGTTATCTACCGTTGATGAATATGATTACAACGCAGATAATATTATCGATTATAGTGTTACAACAACAAACACCTACGACGATGATGGGTCACTGTTATCTACTGTTGATGAATATGATTGGGACGTAGATGATGGCAGGAGCGATTATCTTGATTCAACAACTTACAGCTACGACAATAAGGGGTTATTGCTCTCTACCTTTCGTAAATATGGTTACAACGCAGATGATGGCAGGAGCGATTATCTTGATTTAACAACTTACAGCTACGACGAGAATGGGTTATTGCTCTCTACTCTTAATGAACTCGATAGGTACGGAGATAGTACGATCGATGAGCGTTCTTTAACAACTTACAGCTACGACGATAAAGGGTTATTGCTTTCTACCCTTGAAGAAGAAGATGACGACGCAGATGGAGAGTTCGATTATCTTAATTCAACAACTTACAGTTACGACGAGAATGGGTTATTGCTCTCTACCGTTGAAGAATACGGTTATCTAGGTTGGGGATACTACGAACCCAATGAGCGTTATTTAACAACTTACAGTTACGACCCTCAAGGGTTACTCCTCTCTACCCTTTATGGATACGATGAACACGCAGATGGAGAGTTCAATTGGAGTGAATCAACAACTTACAGCTACGACGATAAAGGGTTATTGCTTTCTACCCTTGAAGAATACGGTTACTATGGAGGAATCGATGAGCGTTCTTTAACAACTTACAGTTACGACGATAAAGGGTTACTCCTCTCTACCCTTGAAGAATTCGATCGCTACGTATACCTAGATGATAGTATTATCGATTATCGTTCTTTAACAACTTACAGTTACGACGATAAAGGGTTACTCCTCTCTACCCTTGATGAACGCAATAGAGACGAAGATAGCATCATCGATTCTCGTGAATTAACTACAACGAATACCTACGACGATAAAGGGTTACTCCTCTCTACCCTTGATGAATACGATGGGGACGGAGATGGCATTATCGATCATCATTCTTTAACAACTTACAGTTACGACCCTCAAGGGTTACTCCTCTCTACCCTTTATGAACGTGCTAGAGACGAAGATGGCATCATCGATTCTCGTGAATTAACAACTAACACCTATGACGAAGAGGGGTTACTCCTCTCTACCCTTGAAGAACGCGATAGTTACTCTGATGGCACCATCGAGGATCGTTATCGTGAATCAACAACTAACACCTATGACGATGAAGGTTTACTCCTCTTTACCCGTTCTGAATACAATCACAACGGAGATGGTGGCTGGGAATCAACAACTTACAGCTACGACGATAAAGGTTTACTCCTCTCTACCCTTGAAGAGAGGGAGAAACTAAGTTATCATTTTGGTTTAACAACTTACAGCTACGACGAAACTGGGTTACTCCTCTCTACCCTTGAAGAAGGAGGTTGGAACGCAGATGGCATTATCGATGAGCGTTCTTTAACAACTTACAGCTACGACGAAACTGGGTTACTCCTCTCTACCCTTGAAGAAGAAGATTGGGACGCAGATGGCATTATCGATGAGCGTAAATCGATAACGAACAGGTACGACCCTCAAGGGTCACTCCTCTCTACTCTTGATGAACGCGATAGAGACGGAGATGGCATTATCGATTATCGTGAATCAACAACTCACGGGTACAACCCTCAGGGGTTACTCCTCTCTACCGTTGAAGAAGATTGGGACGCAGATGGCGGGCTCAATTATCGTGAATCAACAACTTACACCTACGACGAAACTGGGTTACTGTTCTCTACCCTTTATGAACAAGATAGTTACGGAGATGGCATTATCGATTCTCGTCTAGAGACGCTCTATAAGTCTAACTATGCTCCCACGGTTGCCAATCCCATTCTTGATGATACTGCCACAGAAAATAGCCTCAAGAACTTTCCAGTTCCTATAAATCCATTTACCGCAGAGGATGAGGGGGATACCCTAACCTATTCAGCGAGCCTAGCTGATGGTTCTCCTTTACCCAGTTGGCTCCGCTTTAATGCTAACACCGTTACTTTCAGTGGTACACCGACTAATGACAATGTTGGTAATTTCAGTATTGCTGTAATGGCAGATGATGGCAATGGAGGCAAAGTAAGCGATCTATTCGATCTCACCGTTTTTACTGATAATGACAATGATGGTATTGCCGATTGGCTTGAAACTCAAGCAGGAGATCGCAACTCGGACGGCATTCCTGACGCACAACAAGGGTCGGTCGTCTCCCTACCAAAGCTAAATGGCAATCCAGAAAATCCCGATGATTTCTTCACTCTAATTGCTGCTGAAGGCATTCGTTTCACTAACGTTAAGCAAATTACAGACAATCCCGCTCCCGATACCCGAGATGCTCCAGACTCGGAGGAATTTCAGTTTCCTCTTGGTTTTCTTGACTTTGAGATTGAAGGTTTCGAGCCAGGAGAAGAAGTGACCATCGGTCTTTTGCTCCCTGTAGGAGTTACAGCTAATACCTACTGGCTTTACAATCAAGTCGATCGAGTTTGGAGTCATTTTCTCGATGATGGAGAAACTGGCTCTCAGTTTTTTGACCTGGTTGATCAGAATGGTAACTTCGGTCAAGATGGCAATGCTGATTTAGTGCTTCTCAACTTTGTCGATGGGGAAAGAGGAGATAAAGACCAAACAGCTAATGGTCGGATTGAAGAGATGGGTGCGCCTGGAATAGCTAGCCCTACACTAATCAATAGTCAAGGTATCGTCACCACAGACGGAGCGGTTTGGGAAATTCAAGGCAGTGGGGCAGCAGCAGCACCCGTGGAATTTACTTTCAATTCTAGCGAAGCCGATTTCGTCAATGAGGTGGGAGTGTTTTTGGTAGATGAATCAAATCGAGTCAACGGAATTGCTCCCAATGACCCCCGCTACGCTCAAGAAGCTCTCACCCAGGGGATAACAATTTTCAGTGGTCTTCCTGACGAAGAAATGTTAACGGGACTTAATCTTTCTCGTCGATTACAAGCTAGTCCTGGTGACCGTGTGGCTTTTTATCTGGTAAGTGACAGTACCACAGATACAATGCTACAGGAAACAAATAGCACTCCTAATGTCTTCTTCTCTATCCTAGAAGCTAACCCTGATCGCGTAGATCACCTGAGGGTTTCTGAATCTAATGACCAATGGATTCTAGAATGGGAAGATTTGTGGGCTGGCGGAGATCGAGACTTTAACGATCTGGTGATGGAGGTAGAGCTAGTGAGTGAGCCACTTTCCCTACAACAATTAACTACCAGTTCCCAAGGATTTCCCGAAGGAGAACTGCTAGATTTGAGAGGACTAGCTGGTCAACGGGTGGAAGCGAATTTGGTAGTCAAGGGGGAAGCTGTTTTTAATAACTTTTTCGGCTTGTATCAGGTGGAAAACGAGCAAGGAACAGTTCGGGATCCATTGAGTGGTGAATTTTTAAATCCAGAGGATGCAGGTTACACCCAAGCTGCGCTCCGAAATAGTCAAGAGTCTGGGTTCAGCTTGGAGGCTAGGGAAGGGAATTGGCAAACAACCCTAACTCTCAACGGTGGATTTCTCTTTGCACCTTTCCTAATTGCTGATGGCAGCATAGAGCTAATCTTGGATGACGATCCCGACAACGATCGACCTGTATATTTTTCTTACATGGGAGCTAATCCCGATGGAGTCGATCATCTCCGTCTGTTTGGAGATAATACTTTTGGTTTTGAGGATTTATTCGGTGGCGGTGACTTAGATTACAATGATGTTGTCTTTCAAGTTCATTCCGAGATTGTATAGTCTTTTGACAACATAGATCGAAATGGTTGTATAGGTTATCGGATATCTAGTTTACTTGAGGTAACTTCTATGAATGACCCCAATGACCACATTTCTGAGGATGTAGGAACAGAAATAATAGCTGAAGCTACTCGCCTACATTCTGAAGCTAGTCAAGGTTACTCATTTGCAGAGCTACAACAAATATGTAAAGATGCACAAATTCCTCCACATATTTTTAGGCAAGCTGTGAAAAATGTTGAAGCAAAGCGGTTACGCGAACAACAAAAACGACGGCAGTTGCAAGAAGATCATAAATATATCCAAAAACAAGTTAAAAAAGGCATATCTGTGGGAATTGCCCTCTTAATTCCTGCGATCGCCGTGTCCAGTCTTTTTATCTTTCGATCGCAGTTCGAGCCACTCTTAGCTAGCGTTGTATCTCGCTTCACAAAAGCAATAGAAAAGCCAGAGGTGGTACGAGAACCAGAAGTGATATTTAGAGAGGATTTTCGCAACAGGGTCGTGGGTAAGACCAAGGAGGAAGTTATTCAAGCAGTCGGCAAACCTAGAAGTACAAACGATTTCTCTATTGGGGTTAATGACTATAGTATATGGCGTTACAAAAACATAAAAGATCGCTTTTCTGGCAGAGTGGGTTCTGCATCTGTGACCTTTGAAGATGGTATTGTCGATAGAGTAACATTCTCTTCTTACTAAGTAAAAGCTCTATTTGTAAGCCTTAGAAGACAATCGATTAGATACAAGTTTGGCAGTAGAAAGACTATAAACTGATTGTTCGAGATGCGATCTCGCGTAGCGAGACGTGCTGTCGACGATTGTAATTCTCAAATACTTACTACGCAGCACACTCACTACGCAGCACACTCACTACTCCCTACTTATCTATGGTATCCATTGAGGATTAATCCCCAATAATGGTAATTGCTGAAGGCGATGAGCTTCAGTAGAAGAGGGAATAAGTAGCCAAATACGACTATCAACGATCGCTTCTCCCGAACTAGTAGTAGGTAAGTTAAAGGCAGATACTGAGTCTGTAGTTAAAATTTGCTCGAATAGAATGCCTCGCCCATCAGGAGCCATACTAATTTTGCTATCTTGGTACTCTGGTAGAGCTAAAATTGGCACTAATTCGCCTGTTTTTAAATTAATCTGCGCTAGATAGGGTTCTTCGCGATATTCTTCTTCTTTTTCTAACTTAGTTAGTAAGCAGTAAATATGAGTATTATCGGGATGAAACTTACAATCGAGAATCGAACCTTCAAGATTGAGTAACTCTTTTTCTACTCCCACATTATTAACGTAAAAAAGCGATCGCGTATAGCGTAAATCGGGGTTATCTGTATTATAGTTAACCATAATTGCCCCCGAACCATCAGCGGAAAACGTAATTATCCGTCCAAATTTTGCTAAAAAATCAAAAGGTTCTCCATCGGCTTGTAGAGGCAAGAGGGCAATTCCTTCTCCTTGCGCCACTGCAATAGTTTTACTATCGGGAGCAATTAAAAAATCTCCTCCAGGGGAATCATTTAAAGGCTGAGGTGGTTTATCTTCTTCTATTAACCATAAGCCAAAATCATTAGGGTTATCCCGATTAACTCTTTGTACTACAATCACTTTGCCATTTTCAGCTAGATCGAATTTGTTATTTTGATATTCTCGATCGTCTAAAATTAGCTCTATTTCTGGTTTTGACGCTTGAGGGCTATCTGAGTTTGCGCCTATGTTTACCCTGTATACTTGTAGCTGGAGTAAGGCATTATCTCCGCTATTTTTTTCGGCTGCGGAAAACAAAATTTTATTACCTTGAGGATAAGGCTCGAATTCAAAAACAACTAAATTTTCGGGGGTAAGAATAGTTTTAGTTTGCCTTGTCCAATTTTCTAAAATTAATCTACCCTTTTCTGTTCCTTTAGTTCCAATATAGGCAAAAGCTCGATCGCGACTCCGAAATTTTCCTGTAAATGGCTGAATCTCTTCTCCTTCATCGTTACCCGCAGCAAATTTTTCTTTTGCACCTATCAACTGGAGTTGATATTTTGCTCCATAAGGAACGGGTTCTTTTACAGTATAGGCTAGTCTTCTGCCTGCCCAACTAAATTTGCCTGATATGGGGGGATTAATGACTAGGTTATTTTCTACACTATCGCGCTCCATAGGACGGTTAAAAGTCAACACAAAGGCTCGATCTTGACCGCTTACTATTTTATTTTGCCAGCTAAAGTTACTAACTTGAGGGCCTGTATGAAAAATACAATTTCTTCCACAAGCTTCCCCACCCCAAACTAGTAAACTAATAAATATAGTAAAGAGAATAATAAAAGCGATCGCTATTTTGTCGATCGGTTCTAATAATCTTTGCTTCATATATTTTGTTTGATGATTCAATTTTTTTTACTTTACCCACTAACTAATAACTAATAACTAATAATCATAAGGATCGGCGGGAGTAGGAATTTCTTGAATTGATTTTGCTACTAACACTAACCGACGTTCTTCTATCTTAGTTTTACTACTATTGCCGATTACTGGTATATTTTCTGTTTTCATTGTCCCCTGTACTTCAATCCACATATCTTGAGGATAATTAGCACGACTATCTTCTAGTTGTACTGGTATACCTATAGGATAAGCATCGACAGCACAACAAGTAACCACAAAACGAGCTAAAAATAGATAATTATCGGGTAATTCTGGCAAATGTATAATAAATCCTTTAACATTCGCTTTTTGTCCAGTATAAGCATCTGGTTCGGGATAAACATTAAGTGTACGTACCCAGTCAAATAGCGATCGCTCTTCTGGTTTAGTAGATGTCCTAAAACTTTCTGGTTGAAACCGTGTTAAAGGTAAATTATCTGTTACACCTATTTGTAAAGCTGCTTGACTGGATAAAATTTTTGGTGGAATTATTAAGCCTAAAATTGCTACCGACAGTAATAAAAAACTACTCAAACGAGGAGAAAATAGCGTAATATGCTCTCCCGAACTTAAATTACTACGCCGTAATTTTAAAATTCTTACTCCTGCTAAACAAAAAAAGATAATACCAGTAGCTAGTACTAATCCGATATAGTTTGGGTGAATTAATAGTTTTATTTGACCCGTAACTACATATTTAAGGAATAAAATACCCCAAGCAAGGAGACATAGAACATCTATCCATTGAATTAGGGGAAAAGACTTTTTTTTCTTTTCTAGTTTTGGAGATTTGAGTAAATTTAAAAAAGGTACTTGAAAAATCATTTTTTTATTTTATTATTTAAAATAAATAACCGTAAATGAAAGTCATCATAAAAGTTAGTTGAGCAGCTATAGCAAAAATATAAATAATAATTCTCGGTTTAAAAACTGTTAACATCAAACCAATTCCTTTAATATCGATCATCGGGCCAAAAACTAAAAAGGCTAGTAAAGAACTCGTAGTAAAATTGGCAGCAAAAGAAAGAGCAAAAAAAGAATCTACAGTAGAACAAATAGAAACAATTGCTGATAATAACATCATCGCCACAATAGAGGTGACAGTATCTTGACTGAGACTAAGCACAAATTCGCGGGGAACAAAAACTTGAATTGCTGCTGCGATCGCACTACCTAAAATCAGCATTCCTCCTAATTCTTTCAATTCTTGAACTACATTTTCACTAAACCGATGAAATTTAATTAATTTGGAAGATACCCCTAATTCATCTCGTTTTTGTTCTGCTAAACTAGTATCCATTGGTAGTATTTGCCCTTGATTTAACAAAAAAGTTCCCGATTGTAATAGAGGTGATATTTGCTCTTGTTTTTTTTCTAAATTGACTCGATTTCGAGGGTAATTAGTCTGCCATCTCGTCAATCCTTTGACTAAACTTGGTTGTAATAAAGGTTTGGCATTAGTTTGTTTGGTAAACATAAAACCAACGAAAATAGCAATTAATAAAGAAAATAATACTCTCAAAAAAACAATTGACGGTTGTTCCCCAAAAGCAATCCAAGTTGACCAAATTACTACAGGATTAATGGTAGGTGCAGCAAGTAAAAAAGAAATCGCGATCGAGGGGGATACCCCTTTAAGTAATAATCTCCTGGCTACAGGAACATTACCACATTCACAGACAGGAAAGAGAAAACCAATACAACTCCCTACTACCGAACCAAAAAACGGATTTTTGGGTAACTTAGCAATTAGTAGTCCTTCATCTATGAAAAATAATAAAGAACTAGATAGTAAAACCCCAATCAAAAGAAAAGGCATTGCTTCCACTAATAAGCTTAAGAATAAGGTAAAAGCATTATGAATTTGAACCATAGTTCGTTATTGGCTATTACACATTAAATTCGCTCGAACAGTAATAAATATAGATCGAGTTTATCCTTTAACTGTATCGAACAACTCAAAGCTTTTGGCGTATTTTTGACAATTTACCCAGTTTTTTATTTTTATTGGCTATTTTTAAAAGTTGTGATAAGCGCGATCGCCAGTAAATTTTTGAGAAAATATTTATAAAAGATAATTATTACAAAAATGATGTAAATATACTAAGTAGGTGGGCGTAAATAAATATAAAACGGAAAACTCGCTCGAATAAAGTTTGAGTCGTTATCTTGTTCTTTACTCACTACTTACCCTTCGGGAGGTGTGCTTTCCCTAGCTGCGGAAACCGCAGCGGGGGTGGAAGGGGGGTTTTTAATAGTTTTAAGTCTAATTTTCTCGCTCGATTTATCTAGTTCTTAAACCCCGAGAGAAAAGTTACTCGCGCTCTGCCCAGCCTTACTCAAATCTCATCAGTAAAATTATTGGTTTTGACTTGCCGCCGTGCGGGATTTTATACATTCGGTACTTAAACTCAGGATTTTTACC
>JBFRWK010000322.1:0-7069 GCA_051439545.1 Xenococcaceae cyanobacterium
GGGTAAAAATCCTGAGTTTAAGTACCGAATGTATAAAATCCCGCACGGCGGCAAGTCAAAACCAATAATTTTACTGATGAGATTTGAGTAAGGCTGGGCAGAGCGCGAGTAACTTTTCTCTCGGGGGAACGATCGCGCTGTTTGCTCAAAAAATATATAAATAGTCGGAAGTAAAGGCATAAACCTATTAGTCAGAATAATTGAGAAAACTTCTAATAGTACAATTTTGATTTATGTCTGATAATGGCTTAAAAGCATTCGATCGCACTTTAGAAACAACTCATCAGTTTATTAATGATGTATCCGAAGCAATAAACGTCGATGATAAACATATTACTTTTATGGGGATGAGAGCAGTTTTACACGCTTTGCGCGATCGCCTGTTAGATGACCAAGCTTTGTATCTGCAAGTACCTGAAGGTTTAGTGGTTATCTTCGGCTGCGCTCATGCAGGAGTAATCAATACTCTCGATTATATTGCCCAGATTACCAATACGAACAAATTTTATGCCGTGATTGGTGGTATGCACTTGTTACGAGCAAATCAAGAACGTTTACAAGCTACAGTTGAAACTTTTACCAAATATGACGTTCAAATAGTCGGGGCGAATCATTGTACGGGGATGAAAGCGATTACTTTTTTGTGGCATCAATTGGGCGATCGCTGTTTGGATTGTCGTGTAGGTACTCAATTACAGTTTGGTAATGTTGAAGAAATGGTAGCTAAAAATTAATTTGAATTTGACTAAAGCTAATCAAAATTTTAGCTATTTTGTGATCGCCTGATCCCGACTTTTCATGATCGCGATTTCTCATCAAAACTATATTTATTAAACTTCCAAATTGTTAAGCTTCTCTATCAAATCACCGCGTCTGAAAGTAGCAGAAAGTTGTTGTAAGGAAATTTCCTGCTCTCCATAAAGCATCTGAAGTGCTTGTGCAATATCTTGTGCTGAAGTTTTAAAAAAGTCCCTCCCTTTTTCTTCAATAAGCTGGTGAGCATCCTGAAACTTTTGGTGGTTAAGATCCTTCAGTTGAAGATTCATTGCACTTAAAAGCCTTCGTCCCATTTGCATTACCTTCGAGATTGTTTTTGTATTTCCCCTGGAATAAACTAACTGTGAATTCGCCGTCATATTCTTCAGAAAGGTGTATCGCATCTACGCCGAAATCTCCACCTCCTTCGGTTAAACAATCAAAAGCACTAGAATCGTCCAAATCTAAGATGGTTTTCACACACAAATATACAAATCCCAGGGACTTAAGCCTTCCTGCTTCACTAATACCCAGTTCTTCAGCAGCTTGTTGTCGAATAGACTCAATGACTGATTCCAAACGTTGATCAATAATAGAGGCGAAAATATTCATAATTTTCAGCTAATTGACTATATTTTTGTCTGCTCTTCTCATTCATCATAACTATAAGCTTGTGACAAAAAATAAACTAAGTTTTATCTATTTTACGAAGGAGATTTCATGCTTCCTTATATTTCGATCGCCCTCGTAATTGCCTTTATTGCTACTTGCTTCAGTTTTAATCCGCGAGAGGAAATAGCAATTCTAGGGACAATTATTGCCCTCATCAGTGTATTTATTAGCTGTACTCTAGCACCTTTAGTAATACAGCTTTTAGTTGTAATTGTTGCTTGGTGGGGAATAAAGTCTATTTGCCGTAGCTCCAACAATTGTTAGTAGATACTGAATATATACGCCACAAATCCTAAATTAAAATCAATGGAAGTCAATCAATTTTGACAACGATACAGTGCGGGAGAAAGAGCTTTTGCCAAGATAAATCTAAGAGAAGCAGAATTAGTCAAGATGAACCTTAGCAAAGTAGATTTAACCGCAGCAGATTTGCGACAATCGCGATTAGGAAGAACTAATTTAAGCTACGCCTGTTTACAAGAAGCAGATTTGAGTGAGTCAATTCTTTGGGGTACGGATTTGACTGAAGCAAATCTAAACAGAGTCATTTTGCGAGAGGCAGATCTAAGTGGAGCAATTCTTACCAAAGCAAATTTAGAGGGAGCTAACTTGCTAAAAACTGCCTTAAATGGTGTAAATCTCAGTGGAGGTAAATTGTGTCATGCTTTAGCGATCGAGGCTGATTTTCATCCTGCTTCTGACTATCTTACCAACTTAAGTCAAGCAGATTTAAGCCATGCCAATCTTAGCTATGCCAATTTCCGTATGGCTCTTTTGTATCAAGCAAAATTAGATGGTGCCAAACTTTGTCGTGCTAATTTAAGTGGTGGTATGGGAAGTTTGGCTACCGATCTAACAGAGGCTAGTTTACAGGGTGCAGATCTCAGTTATGCCAATCTCAGTGGTGCAATTTTGTCTAAAGCCAATTTACGAGATGCCGATTTGACGGGAACAAATCTCGATAATGCAGATCTGACGGGAGCGATTATGCCCGATGGTAGTGTTTATCAGTTGGATTGAGGACAGGCGATCGCCTCGATCAAAGATAACCAATCATGCTTGATAACCGTGTTTATAATAGTGTTTTGCTAGTCTTCAGATCGATCACTAAAATTTTATGGTCAATTTAGAAAAATTACTACGTCAAGAAGAATATGAAAGTCTAGATTTTAAGCAACAGTTTCACGAAAATAATCTGAAATTATTACATGATCTTCTCTGCTTGGCGAATGCCTATATAGAAGAAGATAGATATTTAGTTTTTGGAATTACAGATGACAAAAAGATTATCGGTGTTCAATCTGATTCTAATCGCAAGAAAAATGCTAATATTCAAGATCTTGTTCGTCAAGCAAACTTCAATCGTAATCAAATTCCTTTGCCTGAAATTAATTCATCAAATTCAGACAGCAAGTTTTCTATTCCCAAAGATAGTTTTGCCTATAAGATTGCTAAGATTTTTTGGCAATACCATCCTATTAACGATGCTTTAAGGATAGCCAATATAAAATTAATCTAAATAACTAAAAAGATAATAATTTATTTACTTAATTTACCAGCTATTAGAGCGATCACTAATAAACTGAGCAACTGTGATAATAGGAATTTCTCGAAATGGATGTAATACCAATAAATCTCGATCGCCAGTTACAATACATTCAGCTTTTCCATTCACTGCTAACTCTAAATATTTATCATCTTTGGGATCGCGACAAGCATTTATAGTTTCTTTAATATCAACAAATCTAACTGCTTGCTCAAAAACTAATAAAAATAATTGTCTTTCTTGACTAGAGATATACTTATCAAATTTAGGTCTTGCTACAACTTCGCTTATTTCTGACCAAATCGATTGTGACATCAAGACTATTCCTTGCTTTCTTGCTTTATCTAATGCCTGACGAGGTAAACTTTTCTTGAAAAGTAAAGCACTGATAATGACATTAGCATCTAGAATAAATCTTCGTAGCTCACTCATTTAAAATAGACTCTAAAATTTCTGGAGTTAATCCTCTCTCTTGCGCTCGATCGCTAATTTGATCCATAATTACTCCTAATAAATCATTGTTATTAGAAGTATCTCGATCCAGAAATATAGTTACAATAGCTTGAAGTCGGTTTTTTTCTTGTTCGGTTGCATTTTGATAAGCAACAGCAACTTCTGGACTAACTTTAATCGTAATTTCTTGAGTAGAATCCATGACTCTGCAAACTTTAAATTGGCTCTTAATAACTCGATCTTAGCAGTATATATTTAAAAGGGTTCGGTATTACCAAACCCTCAACAATCAATAAATGTTTAATACTTTAACGCACCGTACCTCTTAAAGACTCAGCATCAATTGGTTTAATTAAATACAGAACTAACAAATCCCAAAATATTCCAGCAATTAAAGGTAACTTACGGAAAAACTTAGCTATCTTTGGTGCTTTACTTGCTTCTATAGCCTTTAACTCTTCATTGCGCTCTGCACAGCGTTCTAGTCGTTTAAAGAACTGGGGATGATCGACATTGAGAATGCTAGGAAATGCTCTAGCTGAAGTTTCGTTAGTTTTGCGAATTACCTCGCGATCATATTCTTGAGCATCTAAACCTACGGATTCATAAAAATCCGCCCGTTCGTGTACGGTTAAGGTATGGGTGGCAAATACCGATAATAAGAAGAAACGCGCCCATAATCTGCCTTTCCAACCTTGCCACATAGAGGGTTGCGATCGCAACAAGGCTTTAAAGATATCTCCGTGACGGTTTTCGTCTTGACACCAGCTTTCAAATTTTTTGAATAGGGGATAAAACTGATATTCGGGATGCTTTTCTAAGTGACGATACATCAAGATATAACGCCAGTAACCAATTTTTTCAGAGAGATAGACGGCGTAAATTACCCACTCTGGTTTAAAAAATGTATAGTTGCGATGCTTAGTTAAATATCCCAAATCGAGAGAAATATTAAAATCGCTCATCGCTTTATTGAGAAACCCTGCATGACGCGCCTCATCTCGTGCCATTAGGTGAAATATTTCTGCCAAAATCGGGTTGCGACCTTTGAGTTTGCGGGATAATTCTTTAAACAGCAGAAAACCAGAAAATTCTGAAGTACAAGAACGTTCCAAAAAGTCTACAAATACCCGACGGGTATTTTCATCGATATGATCCCAAGATTGTTTAAAATCTTCATCCCGTAAAAAATGATCCCGATTATAATCCGTCTTCATCTCGGCGATCATTGCTTTTAATTCTTCCTCTTGGTCAGAGATGTCCATATTGGCTACCGCGTCAAAATCTGTAGTGTAAAAGCGCGGAGTCAGCAAAGTTTCTTCTGTAGAGGTTTTTTTAGTAGCGGGTTGAGAAACAGTACTAGTCATAATTGCTTAGATGTATAGCTAATTAGTTATGAACTATATTTTATCCAACAAAGCTAGGCAAAAAGCAATAAAGTTTTGTAAACCGTATATTTATGTTTAATATATTCCTATATAGTTAAATATCGTAGATAAAAGTTAATCGAAAATTTGTAATGAGTATTAAAGCAGCAGATCGGGTCGTATCCAAGAGTCAAAATTTACCACCCACAGATTCTAGAGAAAGGGTCAAACAATTTGTCCAGCAATTACAAGATAATATTTGTGCTGGTTTAGAACAACTCGACGGTAAAGCTAGCTTTAGAGAAGATAGTTGGCAGAGAGAACAAGGTGGTGGCGGACGTTCTCGCGTCATTAGAGACGGTAGAGTCTTTGAACAGGGTGGGGTTAACTTTTCCGAAGTTTGGGGAGATACTTTACCTCCTGCAATTTTAGTTCAGCGTCCCGAAGCAGCAGGACATGATTTTTACGCTACAGGTACATCGATGGTGCTGCATCCTCATAATCCCTATGTTCCCACCGTTCATCTTAATTATCGCTATTTTGAAGCGGGTCCTGTGTGGTGGTTTGGTGGCGGAGTAGATCTCACTCCTTATTATCCTTTCGTCGAAGATGCAGTGCATTTCCATCAAACTATTAAACAAGCTTGCGATGTTCATCATCCCGAATATTATCCCGCTTTTAAACGCTGGTGCGATGAATATTTTTATTTAAAACATCGTCAGGAAGCACGGGGTATTGGCGGGATTTTCTTTGATTATCAAGATGGCAATAGTCCTCTTTATTGTGGTCCCAATCCCGATGGTGCTGCTGCTGAGTATAGTAATAAAGTGGGTAAAGTAACTCGTAATTGGTCAGATTTATTTGCTTTTGTGCAGAGTTGCGGTGATTCTTTCTTACCTGCTTATGTTCCTATTGTGGAGAGAAGACAAGATACAGAATACGGAGACAGAGAGCGTAACTTCCAGCTTTATCGTCGCGGACGCTATGTAGAGTTTAATTTAGTTTACGATCGCGGTACTATTTTCGGCTTACAAACCAAAGGACGTACTGAGTCGATCTTAATGTCTTTACCGCCTTTGGTACGTTGGGAATATTGCTATCAACCCGAACCAGGAACACCAGAAGCCAAGCTAACAGAAGTTTTCCTCAAACCTCAAGATTGGGTTAATTATCAGTCATAAGGAGATGGGGTAGTGAGGAGTGAAGTAATAGGTAATAGGTTTTAAAAACTTAATGACCAACGACCAGTGACATTCGACAAAGGACAAATAACTAAATTCAGGAGATATTAATTATGAGCGATTTAGCTAGCCAACTAAGAGAAGGTACAAAACAGTCTCACACCATGGCAGAAAATACCGCATATATGAAGTGTTTTCTCAAAGGGATTGTGGAAAAAGAACCCTTCCGTAAATTACTTGCCAATCTCTATTTTGTTTACACCACCCTCGAAGCAGAATTATTAAGACATCGAGATCATCCAGTAGTTGGGTTGATTTATTTTCCCGAACTAAATCGCAAAGCTAGTTTAGAAAAAGATGTAGCCTTTTATTATGGGGATAATTGGCAATCACAAATTGCCCCAACAGAAGCAGGTAAAGTTTATGTCGATCGCATTAAGGAAATATCTAATAGCGAACCTGCATTGTTAGTGGCTCATGCTTACGTGCGCTATATGGGGGATCTTTCTGGAGGACAGGCATTAAAAAATATCGTCCGTTCTGCCCTAAGTTTACCACCAGACCAAGGAACTAATTTCCATCAATTCGATGCTTTTCCCTCTGTAGAAGCAAGACGGGGATTTAAAGGCAGATATCGCGATGCGTTGAATTCCTTACCAGTTGATAACGAGTTAATCGCCAAAATTGTTGCTGAAGCCAATGATGCCTTTGCTCTCAACCGTGACGTGATGCATGCTTTAGAACCAGAAGTGAAAGCTGCTATCGGCGATCATGTATTCGATTTGATTACTCGGCAAGATATTCCAGGTGCTACAGAACGTTCTCCAGGTCATGGTTCTGTGGAATTGATGAACGTAGAGTAATTGATTCGCTCTGTCATTTGTTATTAGTCATTGGTCATTAGTTTTCAATATAGACAAAAGACCAATGACAACTACGATAAAAATTTTCCGTTTTATAGAAAGTTAATCCCACATTCCGCACCCACTATCTACAGTGTTAAAGAACAAAAATACACTCTACCTATAGCGAGTTAAATTGTACTTATATACTATATGGAGCGTGATACATGGAAACTACCATACATATGGTGG
>JBFRWK010000323.1:0-10159 GCA_051439545.1 Xenococcaceae cyanobacterium
TTTTTTGCTTGTTTGTTAGTATTTATGTATTGAAAATCGGGGCAATTTGTCCCCCCTGACGAAAAAACTCTTGACTCCAAACCTATAGCTGAGGAAGACTGTCCTACTTTGTCCAATATTTCTCTCGGGGGAGATGGGGAGCTTTAGAACTAAACGAATCGTCTTTGAACACAAGGTTAAAACTTTTAAAAAGCTCCCCTTCCCGCGCTCGTCTACTTGCTACTTCGAGCCGATAACTTATACGTCATAACTTAACAATGACAACGGCTATATCACCCTAGGGAGTGAAACTTAACCAAATATAACGTCGCTTGCTGCCAGTCATCGAAATACTCTGGCATACAGGGTTGGCAATTAATATAAGTTACTACCCAAAGACTGCTGCTTTTTTGTTCTATGCGCCCTATGAATTGACATTCACCACTACGATTCGACAGTGAGAGATCGTAAATATGACTGACAATTCGCGTAAAAATAATTATCCCCAGTTTAAGACTGAGACGATGTGGGGGTTTCGCTGTAGTAGGTAGCTGCACGCTAAATTGTGATTTGAGTACGAAAATGTCCGCGCTAGTTGTGAAATTAAAGCCACTTGGTATGTTTCTCAAAACAATAACACTCAAGCTAGACTCACTGAGAGATTTCCTCTTTTGATTAATCTAATCTGGAGATTGACTATTTCATATTAATTAGTCAATTAACTCCCTTTTTTCCAATTGAGAAAATATCAGCTTTTTAGATGAGTGTTACTGTTTTTAGTTAACGAGACAGAACTTAGATGAAACAGATTATTTGACCTCCTTAATTGAATGTACACAAACCTGTAATTTCTGTCAGGGAAGTCTTCTAGACTTCAATTACTAATTTATCACTTTCTCTTTTAAGAAGGGGAAAATGATACATAAGTTTACTTACAAACTGAATTTTTATATTTGAAAAATTAAAAGCTAATAGCTAACAGCTAACAGCTAACAGCTTTAGTTAAACTTTGTTAGCGGTAATTAGATTAGTTAAAGTATCGATCAAGCGATCGCGCTCTAAGGGAATAATATCTTTACCGTGCATTAATTCTTGCAACATCATATAGTAGACTATTGTACCTATAAAAACTCTGACTGTAGCTTCTGCGTCAGGTAAATTTAATTCGGGATGAGACTTAAAATACCGAGCAAGTATTTCAATCCCTGGTTTGGCTAAATTATTCACATAGGTTTTAGCTAGTTCGGGAAAACGTCCCGACTCACCGACAATAATCCGAATAAAGTTTTGAAAAGTGCGATCTTCAACCGCATTTTCTAAAATCTTAGTAGCTAGCTGATGCAGAACTATTTTAGGTTCTTTTTGCGCAAACTCAGGCTCTTGCAAAAGCATCGCTGTCTTAAACTTCTCTTTAGCTAAATCTTGGATTAGAGCATTGAATAATCCTTCTTTATCACCAAAGTGACTGTAGACAGTGGCTTTAGAAACTCCTGCTGCTTTAGCAACTCGATCCATACTGGTAGCAGCATATCCATGAGCTAGAAATTCTTTCATCGCTCCTGCTAGGATAGCTTCTGTTTTTTCTGTTGATTTTGAACGTTCTGAATTTATGGTTTTTGTACTTACCATTGTTAATTTATCTTAGTTGATTAATCTTGTTTTCAGTCTTTTTATTGTTACGTTATCTAGATCGATCGCTTGCAAATAGCCATTTATACCACCGTAATGTTTGTTTAAATAGCTAAGTGTGTCTAGCATTATCTGCGGTGGAGATAACAACAGACGATCGAAGCCTTCTTTAATTGCCTGCTGTTGAATTTTTTTATACAAGGGCGTAACGTATTTTTCACTTAAAGCATAATCTTCGGCAATAGTTACTTCTGGTACATTGGCTATGGCTAACAACAATGCAATAATTATTCCCGTTCGCTCTTTTCCTCCCGCACAATGAATTACAACTGCTGCTTGGTTATTGGCGATCGCTTTTAAAATTTGCTTAATCTGGGGCGATCGCTCTTCTAGCATAAAACAGTTATGTTCTAATAGTGTTTTTTTGGCTCTTAACTGGGGAAAATTTTTGGCTTCAAGTAAGGGTATATTAACGTAATTAATCTCTGGGGATTTGCTCAAAGGATACAGTTCTTTATTTACTTCCGATGGAGTTCGTAGATCGAGGATGGTTTTTACTCCATACTCCATAATTGCTTGCTGACTCTCTGAAGCTAATTTATGCAAACTATCTCCCCGCAATACGGTACGCCAAGAAATAGACTTTCCCTCTGTGGTTACATAGCCACCCAATTCACGCAGATTAAAGCATCCGCTCAATTGTAAGTGACGCTTATATGGTTCTGCAAAATTCCTTGGTTGTTTCATTTGCTAGACTAGTCGATTAGTATAGTTTGAAGTCTTTTTATGTTTACTGTATTTATGCCGATCGCTTGCAAATAGCCAGCTATACTACCATAACGATCGGCTAAATATTTAAATGGCTGCATTATGGCTTCTGGTGAAAATAACAATCTACGAGTAAATTCTGCTTCTATTGTCTGCTTTCCTGTAGTGGGAGATAAAAGCGAGGCATATTTCTCACTCAAAATATAATCTCGGGCAATATCTTTTATAGGTACATCCGCTATAGCTAATAATAAAGCAATAATTATTCCCGTCCGATCTTGTTCTGATGCACCATAAATTAAAAATGCTGTTTGGTTAGTGGCGATCGCTGTCTTGATGCGCGTTCCCTTGCGCCTGACGGCGACGCGGGGTCGCATCGCTTCTAAAATTTGCTTGATCTGTGGCGATCGCTCTTCAAAGATAAAATGGGCAAATTCTAACATTATTTTTTTTGCTGTTTTTTTATTCTTCAATTGAGGAAGATTTCTTTCTCCTAACAAAGGCAGATTAAAATATCTAATTTCTGGCGATTTAATCGATACATATCGCTCATTTTTTACGTCAGATAAAGCTCGCAGATCGATAATTGTTTTAACTCCATAATCAATAATGGCTTGCTGAGTTGCTGGGGATAAGTGATGTAAGTTATAACCTCTTAATAAACTACACCAGCGAATCAACTTAGCATCAGCAGTTTCATAGCCACCTAAATCTCGCAAACTCAGTCCCCCTGTTAATTTGAGGTGACGCTTCCATGATTTTTGAAGACTCTTTGGTTGTTTCATGTTGCTAAACTAGTTGGTTTAGTTTTATTATAGTAGCAGTTGAACTAAACTGTTTAGTTTTTTAATTTTGCTTAAAAAGGAGATAGATAATGGTACAAAAAACAATAGCAGATAGCTTCAAACCTTCTAAGCCTGGGATTCGCTCGCTCACAACAGTTGTGATGGTAGTAATTATTGGGGTGGTAGGAGTGGGAATTTACAGATATATCCAAACTTCCGAATCCGAAGTAGAGCCAAGTACAGAAATCACTCTACCAGAAATTACCACAGTAACAGCTTTAGGAAGATTAGAACCCAGTGGCGAGATAATTCAAGTATCGGTATCTTCTTCTGCTGAAGGTAATAAGATTGAAGAATTACTGGTAACAGAAGGAGAAGAAATAGAACCAGGACAAATTATTGCCGTTTTAGACAGTCGCGATCGCGCCGAAGCAGCCTTAAGACAAGCAGAAGCCAGAGTGTCAGTAGCCCAAGCCAATTTAGCACGAGTCAAAGCAGGGGCGCAAACAGGAGAAATAGAAGCACAACAAGCCACTATTGCCCGTATCGAAGCGGAAAGAGATAACGATATTGCTGCCCAAACCGCCATGGTATCGCGAATGGAAGCAGAATTGAAAAATGCTCAAATAGAATACCAACGCTATCAACAACTATATAACGAGGGTGCAGTCTCAGCCTCAGAAAGAGATAACAAAGAATTAATTTTAGCCACTGCCAGAGAACAACTAGCAGAAGCCAAAGCAAACTTAACCCGCATTCGTACCGCCCAACAACAACAACTAGCAGAAGCCAAAGCTACTTTAGATAAGATAGTCGAAGTACGCCCCGTCGATGTAGATGTAGCAGCAGCAGAAGTAAAAGAAGCGATCGCAGAAGTTGCAACTGCCAAAGCAGATCTCGATCGCGCTTATATTAAATCGCCCCAGGCAGGGGTTGTAATTGATATTCTTACTCGCCCAGGAGAAGTAGTTTCTAGCGATGAAGGTTTAGCTAGAATTGGACATATTGATGAGATGTATGCCATTGCCGAAGTTTATGAAAGCGATATCGGTAAGGTGAAATTAGGGCAAACAGCAACTATTACTAGTAATGCTCTTTCAGAAGAATTAACAGGAACAGTAGAACAAATTGGGTTAGAAATTAAAAGACAAGAAGTAGTCAACACCGATCCTACTGCTAATATCGATGCCAAGGTAGTAGAGGTGAAAGTCAAGCTAGACGAAGAATCCAGTAAAAGGGTAGCGGGGTTAACTAATTTGTTGGTGAATGTCAGGATTAATTTGTAGGGGAGTAACAAGTAGTGAGTAGTGAGTAGCAAGTAGTGAGTTTTTTTTGATTAAGTAATTAGCAATCAATTATCGACCATTGACCATTAACAACTAACCATTATGTTTAAATCACTAAAAAACCGAACCCCTTTGGGTTGGCTACAACTCAAACACGATAAATTTCGCTTACTAACAGCATTATCTGGGATTGCCTTTGCAGATATCCTAATTTTTATGCAGTTGGGTTTTATGAATGCCCTGTATACGACTAATACTCAGTATGCCCGCAAAATTAAGGGCGATGTTATTTTAACTAGTACTCAAGCAACTAATTTTACTAAGCCTTATACGTTTCCCCGTCGAAGATTGTATCAAGCGATGGATGTACCAGGAGTAGAATCAGCCGAGCCTATTTATATTGGTTCTCTTAGTTGGCGCAATCCTCAGAATAGAGAAAAAACTTCGATGACAGTAATTGGTTTTAATCCAGATAAACCCGCTTTCGATCTACCAGAAGTTAATCGCCAATTAGATAAAGTTAAAATCCCCGATACTGTTTTATTCGATAAAGCTTCTAGGGGTGAATATGACGAAGTTATTGCTCAAATCGAAAGGGGAAAAACTATTACTACAGAAATCGAGCGCACTACGGTAACGATTGGTGGCTTATTTGAAGTAGGGGCTTCTTTTCAAGATGATGGGGCATTAATTACGAGCGATCAGAATTTTATGCGCTTATTTCCCCGAAAAAAACCAGGATTGGTTAGTATCGGGGTAATTAACTTAAAAGAGGGAACAGATGCAGAACGAGTAAGAACTCACTTAAATGCTTATCTTGCTGAGGATGTTAAAGCCTATACCTATGAAGAGTATGTAGAGGGAGAAGTAACCTACATTCAAAACAGTACTGCCATTGGCTTTGTATTTACTTTAGGTACAATGATGGGTTTTATTGTCGGTATCGTTATTGTTTACCAGGTGCTTTCTACCGATGTTAACGATCATATGGGAGAATACGCTACTTTTAAGGCAATGGGTTATAAAAACTCCTATTTACTCGGTGTAGTGTTTGAAGAAGCTATAATTTTATCTATTATTGGCTTTGTTCCCAGTGTCGCGATCGCAGCAGGATTATATCAACTCACCGCAGCAGCAACCGCTTTACCCATATTCTTACCTGTATCCAGAGCCGTTAACGTACTCATAATAACAGTTGTTATGTGTGGTATCTCAGGAGCGATCGCAACTCGTAAATTACAGTCAGCCGATCCAGCAGATATTTTTTAAATGACACTATATACGGTGCTATATTGGTGTCAAAAACAAAATTATTTTCATGCGAGTTGTTATTGATACGAATGTTGTTTTTGAAGGATTAACTAAACAAGGAGGTGCTGCGGGATTATTAATTGATAGTTGGTTGGCAAGTTTATTAGAAGTCTATATTTCTGATGCCTTAGCTTATGAATATGTTGATGTTTTATCTCGAAAACTTTCAAAATCCCGTTGGTTAGAATTACAGCCAATTTTGGGAAAATTGTTACGACAAGCTAAGTTTACTCCTATTTATTATTCTTGGAGACCAACTTCACTAGATGCAGGAGATGATTTAGTTATTGACTGTGCAATGAATGCAGGAGCAATAGTAGTTACATTAAATGTACGAGATTTTGGTAGAGCAATAGAATCATTAGGTTTACAGGTAATGACTCCCACAGAATTAATTATTAAATTAGCAGAATAAATAAGGATCATATGAGCAGATTAACTTTGAGATTACCAGAAACACTACATCAACAATTAGCAAATCTAGCCGAAAGAGAAGGAATTTCTTTAAATCAGTATATTGTTTATGCGTTAACGCGCCAAGTCTTATCTGCTTATACAGTTCAAGTTATTCCAGAAGCAGATCGGCAACAGCAACAAAAGAATTTTGATGATTTATTAGCGCAATTAGGAAAAACCGGGGCAAAAGAAACTGAAAAAGTATTATCGCAAAGAGAAGTTGTTCAACCCGAACCAGAATTAACTCCAGATATAGTTAATCGGCTTAAAACAAAGATTAACAATCAAAAACAGAAAAAGTAAGAGGTATAAAATTATGACTCTCGAACAAAAAATTGCTAATTCATTCCAAATGGACGATCGAACTTGGATACGTCATGCCAATCCTTGGAGTGGATGGACTCGTTTCACTGTTTTACCATTACTTATTTTGGCTATTTGGAGTCGTGTTTGGCTTGGGTGGTTATCGATTTTACCGATTGCTATATCTTTACTTTGGATGTGGTTAAATCCTCGCTTATTTTCAAAACCACAAACAACAAATAACTGGATTTCTAAAGGAGTATTAGGAGAAAGAGTTTGGCTTAATCGCGATTCTATTCCCGTACCCAAACATCATCAAAGAGTACCAAATATACTTAGTATAATTTCTGCTTTAGGTATACCTTTTTTAATTTTGGGTTTAGTTAATCTGGAAATTTACCCAACTCTAATGGGTATAATTCTGGTCAATATGGGTAAATTATGGTTTATCGATCGCATGGTTTGGCTTTACGAAGATATGAAAGATGATAATTCTTTGTATCGTAGTTGCTTGTATTAAAAAGTTTGTCTATTTTCGTTAAATATTCTTTTCGGTTTCGGGTCTATAAGGCTCTTCTTTAACAGTATGACCGTAGACAATTTTGAGAAATAAAACAGGAATGAGCCAATTAAATCCAGTAGGTGAACTTATAAAATAGCCATTTATTAATAAAGCTGTAACGATAATAAGCATTGAAATTGGACGTTGTAGATAAAGAGGTGTCTTAATCACAGTTAAAACTGAAATCTGCAAAATTAAATACCAAAAAAATCCATAAAACCAAATAGCAGAAGAAAATACAAGACTAACTATTAAAGGATGGATATGAATAAGAGAAAAAAATAAATGGTTTTTAGCTAGCTTTACATAACTAGGTTCAAATGTTTGGAGAGAAGAATGATAGAAACGCTTACAAGAATTAAGAGAATTTGCTACTGCACCACCAACAAGATCGAAAGCAATAATTACTGTAATAATATATTGCCAAATCGTCCAATTAAAGTCATTGTTCCAATAAAGGAAACTAACAAATACTACGCCTATAAAACCCGCAGTCCAACCAAGGATTTTTTCTGTAGTTGTTGCTTGAGTACCTACAGCTAAATCGGGTTTTCCTTCGTAAGACCAAATAATATTCGGCGTTCTTTCCATGAGTTATCTAGGTTCATCTGTGTTTATTTGTGGACATTTTATTATCTCAAATCAAAATAAAAATTACTGTAAGTAACTTAAGATATCCAAACTTAGTAGCAATTATTTTAAATTACTGCGCTTTTGGTTTGAGTACACCATATAGATTAAACCTAAATAACTGATAGCCGATCGCTAAAAACCAGTTAACTATAAGCGTATTCTATTCACTTGAAAACTACTGTAACTTAATTTCTGCCATTCTTCTTTAGTAATTCCTAATTTATTTTCTTCTACCCATTTACCCTTTTTCATAAATCCTTGAGGTATATACTCTATGAATTTCATTCCCACATTTTTTAAAACTTTCTCACTCTTGTTATTCCATAAGGCATGATATGATTCAATTTTTTCTGCACCTAATATCTCAAAACCAAGTTGAAAAATGGCTTTAACTGATTCTGTCATATATCCTTTTCTTTGTGCTTGGGGATGTAGCCAAAATCCTGTAGTCCAAACGCGATCGAATTCTTTTCTAATACTAATACTTCCTAAGGCTTTGTCTTTTTCTTTCAAACAAATAATAAATGCGTATGATTTTCCTTCATTCCATGTTTTGATTACTCTTTCTTCATACCCTTCGATTAATTCATCTTCGTTTTCTGGTGCATCCCATAATAGTCCATCATTAAAACCTTTATATCTAGTTGCTGAGAAAATGAACGGAATATCTTCTTTTTTGATTTGCCTAAGTTTACATCGATCGGTTTCAAGAATTATGTCTGAGGATAACACCATATTTTTTGCTATTTGAGTAAGGGTGATTCGCAAATCGCCTCTATGTTAAATATTCTGTCCTAGCTTTATGATTTATTGCTATCAAATGAAATTACTAGATAATTCACTTTGCTTGTTCCGTAGCTAGCTTAATTCCCAAACCAACAAAAATGACTCCTGATATTTTTCTAGTAATATTTATCAATCGATTTTTAGAACGAACAACAAGAGAAGCTTTAGCAGATAATAAAGCAACAACCATACACCATAAAGTCCCAAGAGTAACAAATAAACAACCCAAAAACAAGAATGAAAACACTCGATTGCTACTATCTGGAGCAACAAATTGAGGTAAAAATGCCAAAAAAAATAAAGCAACTTTTGGATTAAGAATATTAGTTAAAAATCCTTGATAATAAATTTTCCACAAACTTTTATTTTCTGTTGTTACATCAATATCTTCTGAGTAATTATCGCTAATGAACATTTGGATACCTAAATATATCAAATATATAGCACCAATCCATTTGATAATAGTAAATGCCATGGCTGAAGTGGCTAAGATTGCCGATAGTCCAAAGGCAGCAGCAGTCGTGTGCAATAATACTCCAGTACTTATACCTAAAACTGATACAATACCAGCTTTTTTTCCTTGGGCTATGCTACGAGCGATAATATACAAAGTATCAGAGCCAGGTAATAAAATGAGAGAGATTGCTGCTACAAAAAAAACCGAAAGATTTTGTGTGCCAAACATAATTAAATCTTCGAGTAAAAATTTCATTAATATTATCAGTTATGACTCGTTGTTAAAGTAATTCAAACTACTAAACTAATCTCGCTTAAACAAATTAAAATTAACTAGGAGAAAACTTAAAATGAAAAACGATCGAACAACAAAAAAAACTGTAATCGATGTTAAAAACCTTGACTATTATTTTGGAGAAGGACAACTCCGAAAAAAAGTTTTATTTGATATAAACTTAGATATAAATAGCGGAGAAATTGTCTTGATGACAGGCCCTTCTGGTTCTGGTAAAACTACTTTATTAACCCTAGTAAGTGGACTGCGATCGCCTCAATCTGGTAGTTTAAACATATTAGGAAAAGAGCTATGTGGCGCGAGTCAAAATGAATTAGTTAAAGCAAGACGTAACAACGGTTATATTTTTCAGGCGCATAACCTGCATAAAAGCCTAACTGCAATTCAAAATGTGCAGATGGGTTTAGAAGTACATGGTAAATATAATAAATCTGAAATGCGCGATCGATCTGCTGCTATGTTAGAAGAAGTAGGTTTAGGCGATCGACTGGAATATTATCCCGATAACTTATCAGGGGGACAAAAACAAAGAGTTGCGATCGCTCGTGCTTTAGTATCTCATCCCGCGATCGTTTTAGCAGATGAACCTACCGCAGCGTTAGATAGTAAATCTGGGCGAGATGTAGTTAATTTAATGCAAAAACTAGCCAGAGAACAAGGTAGTACTATTTTAATGGTTACTCACGATAACCGTATTTTAGATATTGCCGATCGCATCGTGCATATGGAAGATGGTAAATTGGTGAAAAACTCTACTTTAAACCAGGCAGCATAAGTATTATAATTGACTTCCTCCTCCACCTTCGCTCCTGAACGTCGCGTTGGTGCGAGGATTCCTACAGGAGTTAAACCCCGTCGGTGGGTTGACTCTTCATCGGAAGTTCCAACGAATTTCCTCCAAGTCCAAGCA
>JBFRWK010000324.1:0-34205 GCA_051439545.1 Xenococcaceae cyanobacterium
GGGATTTTAAAGCATCATTATTGGTGCTTAGTTGCCCACAGTCGCCAGGAGCGTAGTGCGGGGAAAGCTTGCACGCTACGTTTTGAAGGAGAGGTGCTCCCCAGTAATGGGGACATCGACTCTAACCGAAATCCGATTGACAAAAAGTACTATAAATTAAAAGCACAAAATTAACTTAAACCCTACTACCTACTACCTACTACCTACTACCTCAACCTGACTTTTAAGTGTTGTACGTAAACAGGATTTAGTATTATATTTGTTTAAGTTAAATCTTGGACTTGTTGGGAAATTATTTAAAATTGGCAGTTGTAGATACTAAACTCAGCTAAAATGTAACCGCTCGATGGCAATAATTTTAGTAGGGGCAATTGTGCAGCGATCGCTAAAAAACCTCATATCTTTAGTAAATTTAGAAGTAAACTCTTGGACAATAGAAGCTCGTCTATTACATTGGTTAACTTTTTTGTGGCTGTTTATAGGACTCGTCACCTTAGTTTCTGCTTCTTATCCAGAAGGGATTATTAACAATAACGACGGATTTTATTTATTAAAACGGCAACTAGCAGGGGTAGTAGTTGGCACTATCGGCTTCTATATTTCAATCCGCCAACCCCTCAAAAAAACTTTAAAATTTTCTCCTTGGTTGGTTTTAATCTTTTTGCTGTTAATTATACTGACCTTAGTACCTGGTTTGGGTAAAACAACTATGGGTGCAAGTCGTTGGATTGGTATTGGACCATTTTCTTTACAACCTTCAGAACTAATTAAACCATTTTTAGTTTTACAATCTGCCTATTTATTTGCCAAATGGAAAAAGTTAGATGTGAATATTCGTGTAACTTGGCTACTAGTTTTTGCTTTAGTTTTACTCGGAATTTTAAAACAGCCTAACTTAAGTACCACCGCTTTATGTGGCATGAGTTTGTGGTTAATTGCTTTGGCTGCGGAGTTGCCTTGGAATCAACTATTAATTACTGCCATAGGTGGTTTGAGTCTGGCTACATTAAGTATTCGCTTGAATCCCTATCAATGGGATCGCATCGTCTTTTTCCTCAACCCTTGGCAAGATCCTCAGGGTAAAGGTTTTCAGTTAATTCAAAGTTTACTGGCGATCGCCTCGGGAGGATTTTCGGGTACGGGATTTGGATTATCCCAACAGAAATTATCTTATTTACCCATTCGTTCTACGGATTTTATTTTTGCTGTTTATGCCGAAGAATTTGGTTTAATTGGTTGTTTGCTACTATTATTACTGATAATTGGCTATGGCACTTTGGCTTTGAGAGTAGCTGTAAAATCTCGCCATCCTATCTCTAGATTAATTGCTATTGGGGTAATGGTCTTTATGACGGGACAATCCTTAATTAATATTGGGGTGGCAACAGGAGCATTACCAACCACGGGTTTGCCTTTACCTTTTTTCAGTTATGGTACTAATTCTATGATTGCTAGTTTTCTCTTAACAGGATTATTAATTAGAGTAGCCAGAGAGAATAGTCAAACTGAAGTAATACCTATGAGGAAAAATAGGCAAAAACTCAGTCGATAATTAGCTGTAGGAATTGTTGCTTACTAAAATCCAGGAGGCAACAGAACCCGATCGATCGGCACTATAACCCCATTACTAGCAGGTAGAGGCTCGCTCGCGATCGCTTCATTAAGTTTTACCCCAAATTTGTTACCTAAAGGAAAACCAGTGATAGTTACAGCATCACCTGATATAGTTTTCACCTCACGATTTTTAATATCTTCTTCTTGAATTGTTTGGGCAATGATATGATATCTAAGCAATTTACTTAAATTTTCAGGTTGGAATAACTTAGCACGAATATCTGAAGGTAAAGCCTGAAAAGCTTTGTCCGTAGGCGCGAGAAAAGTAACTTTATTTTGCTTAAGAGAAGCCAAATTTGGCTCGTTTTTTAACAGAAAAGTAATAATTTCAAACTCGTCATGATTTGCCAGCAAGTCGATAATGTTTGGATTATCTTCAGATTGGTAAAAATTAGCTACTGGATTAAAAAAACTAGCAGGAAAATGATAAAATTCTTGAGCTTTCGAGGATTGACTGAGCCAGCCTATAGTCATAGCAATGGTAATAAGACTACCAGCTAATTTTAGGAGTAGATTTTGTGGTTTCATTGGTTTTGCGAAAACAAGTCAATAGATTAAATGCAAAGAGCTATATTAGATATGTATGTTCAATACTAAGGATATATACAGTTATTTTTTAGAAAAATAAATAAACAATTCAGATATGTAGATTTTTAACAAAAGCAAAAGATGTCTTTAACTGTTCTTAGCCATCACCTAAGACTTAATTCGCTAAGATAATCCGAACTGACGTTAAGATAAATCAAGCTTTATCCAAAACGGAATTAGATTAATTCTGTCAATGCAGGTTACAATCTCGAAATAAGAATGCACAATCCTGGCACGATAATTGGCGAACGTTATCAAATTATTCAACATTTGGGTAGAGGCGGATTTGGTCAAACCTATCTGGCACAAGATCTCAAAATTTCAGGAAGTCCTAGATGTGTAATCAAACAACTTAAACCCAAATTAACTCAGCCTAAAGCCTGGCAAGAAGCCAAAAAAAGATTCGCCAAGGAAGCTTCTGTACAGCAAAGATTGGGCAATCATGGTCAAATACCGCAAATTTTAGCTTATTTTGCCGAAGAACAGGAGTTTTATTTAATTCAGGAATTTGTTGACGGGGAAGAGTTAAAGCAGGTAATTCGCCAACAACTTTTTGATGAAACTGATGTTATTGCTTTGTTACAGGATATTTTACGAGTATTAGTTTTTGTTCATAAAAATGATGTGATTCATCGTGACATCAAGCCGTCTAATATAATTCGCCGTTACAGTGATGAAAAGTTTGTTCTCATTGATTTTGGTGCGGTAAAAGAAATCGACACATTAATAACCGATGAATTAGGCAGAACTATCTTAACCCAAACAATTGGTACTCGTGGTTATATGCCCCCAGAACAAATTAGGGGAAGACCTAATTTTAGTAGCGATATTTATGCTTTAGGACAAACAGCTATTTATACACTGACAGGACAATCTCCCTTAGCTTGGGAAGAAGATGAAACGGGAGTACAGCCAAACTGGCAAAATTATTGTCAAATTAGCTCCAACCTAGCAACAATTATTAATCAAATGATCGCCATTAAAGCGATCGATCGCTATCATTCGGCGATGGAAGTTATCTACGATCTTCAGCCTCTAACCAAAATCGGGCAAACTATAGGAGAACGCTATCGGTTAATTCGTTATCTAGGCGGAAAATCAAGAATAGATACTTATTTAGCTGAAAATTTATGGCGACAATATCAATCTCCTTGTATCCTCAAACAAGTCAAATTACAAACTGGTAATCCTAGTACTTTACAGGAAGCAGAGCGTCGTTTTTCTAGTGAATTACCAATCTTAGAAAGATTAGGCTATCACGACCAGATTCCCCAACTCTGGGATCATTTTGAAGCTAACGAAAAATTTTATCTAGTTCAAGAATATATTAATGGAGAGAGCTTAGAGCAAAAATTAAAGCAACATCATCGCCTAAAAGAAGAAACAGTAATTAACATTCTTCAAAACACTCTTTCTGTTTTAGCTTTCATCCACCAACATCATGTAATTCACCGTAACCTCAAACCCTCTAACTTAATTATTCGTCATACAGATGAAAAAGTAGTTTTAATAGATTTTGGTATACTTCAAGATATTGCTTCTCTAACAACAACAACTACATTTGAACCAGAAACAACGAAAGCTTATCTGCCACCAGAACAAATTGCTGGCAGACCAAATATTAGTAGCGATCTTTATGCTTTAGGACTTACAGCAATTGAGGCTTTAACAGGAAAACAACCAAAAGAACTACCAATAAATGAGCAAACAGGAGAAATAAATTGGCGTGAAGGATTAGAAATTAATCGTAAATTAGCCAAGATACTAGATAAAATGGTTGCCCTAGATATGGGGAAACGGTATCAATCTGCTGAATTAATTCTTGAGGAACTAAATAAACTCAGTTCTAACTCCATTACTTATACTCCTATCGAACCGACTAACTATTATGAGGGGAGAAGTAATTCTCGAATCATTAATGGGGAAGAATTTCCCCCAGTCAAAGAGAAAAAATTTGAGACAATTCATATCGCGATCGCGATCGCGGGTATGCTTTCTCTAATAGCTAGTTTGGAGTTTTTCTCTCCTACTCTCAGACCTTTCTATTACTGGTTTGAGGGTCAGCAAGTATTAAGCAAAAATCCTGAAATAGCTTTGCAGAATTTTCAGCAAGCTATTGACATTCAACCAAAACAAGCTCGCTCCTGGCGCGGTAGAGGAGATGCTCTTTTCCGTTTAGAGAATTTTACAGAAGCTCTGGCAGCTTATGAAGAAGCAATACAATTAAACTCGAATAATGCCCAAGCTTGGAAAGGAAGAGGGGATTCTCTTTATCGTTTGGAACGTTTTCAAGCAGCTTTAGCAGCTTACGAAAAAGCATTGCAGTTAGAACCAAAAAATGCAGCTACTTTTAATCGCAAAGGTAGAGCTTTATATAAACTAGAACGTTATAATGCTGCTTTGCAAGCACAAGAAGAAGCTTTAGCCATCGATCCAGATAATCCTCAATATTTAAGCGATTTGGGAACGGCGTTGATTGGATTAGGTCAATATCAAGAAGCTTTAACAGCTTTTAATCAAGCTCAAACTATTGAACCGCTAGACCCTCAATTATGGTTAAATAAGGCTTTAGCTCTACAATATCTCGGTCGCCCCCAAGAGGCAAATAGCGTTTACCAAGAAGCAGTAAAAACCTACGATCGAGTCGTAAAAAATCGACCCAACAATGCGATCGCCTGGATCGATCGGGGTAATGTCTTAAGTAAATTACAACGTCCTGAAGATGCACTAGCTTCTTATGAGCGGGCGATTAAAATTAAACCAAATTCCCATTTAGCTTGGGTAGGTAAGGGTAATGCTCTATTTGTGTTAGGAAGAAATCAAGAAGCTTTATCGGCGATCGAAAAAGCACTGGATATTAAGCCAGATTCTTATATTACTTGGCATAATCAAGGCTCTTTTTTAAGAGATGGACTAAAAAATATATCAGCAGCAATCGATGCTTACGATCGAGCAATTTCGATTAATCCTAACTTTTATCCAGCTTGGCGCGATCGGGGTTTTGCACTAATTCAAGATCGGCAGTATTATGAAGCAATTCGCTCTTTTAGACGAGCTATTGCCCTAAAATCTCAAGATTATAAAAGTTGGGTTGGGCAAGGTATTGCTTTATCTTCTTTAGGTAGATTAGAAGAATCTTTAGTTACTTTCGATCGCGCTCAAGAAATTCAACCCAAAGACCCTTTTGTTTGGATCAACGAAGCTATAGCTTTAGAAAAAGCACAAAAATATAACGAGGCTTGTAATACCTATAGACAAGTTATGCGAGTAACTCCTAATTTTCCTGCTGCTATTAAAGCTATGGCTCGATTAGGTTGTCGGCAAAATTAATAGAAGTCAGCGATACACTACTACGAAGGGGAATTTTTTCGATCGCGTTGATATATATAGGCTCGATTCTTCCTCTTTGTTGTCCCTTGCTGCCAAATTATGAGAAGCTTAATTATATTAAGATTTTAAGCTAAAAAATTAAGGAAAAGATGCGTATTCTCGTGATGGGAGGAACCCGTTTTATCGGGGTTTATCTGACTGAAGTTTTAGTCGAACAAGGTCATGAAGTAGTTTTGTTCAATCGCGGTAATCATCCCGTACCAGTAGAAGGAGTAAGTCAAATAACAGGCGATCGTAAAGATGTCGATCTACTTAAAACTAAGTTATCGGGAGAAAGTTTTGATGCCATTTTCGATAATAATGGTCGTGAATTAAGCGATACTCAACCTTTAGCAGAAATTTTCCAAGATCAAGTCAAACATTTTGTTTATGTTAGTTCCGCGGGAGTTTATCTAAAATCAGAGCAAATGCCTCACCGAGAAGGCGATCCAGTCGATCCTAATAGTCGTCATAAGGGTAAACATCACACAGAAGCTTATTTAGCTAAATCTTCTCTTCCCTGGACTTCTATTCGTCCTACCTATATTTATGGGCCAAAAAACTATAACGATCTAGAAGCTTGGTTTTTCGATCGCCTTGTCAGAAATCGCCCTATTTTAATACCTGGTGAAGGTTTGCATATCACCCAGTTTGGTCATGTTCGAGATTTGGCTTATGCCATGGCAGCAGTCTTAGATAATCCTCAAGCTATCGGTCAAATTTACAATGTTTCTGGCGATCGCTATATTACTTTTAATGGTCTGGCTTTGGCTTGTGCTGAAGCTATGGGCAAATCCCCCGAAGAAGTTAAGATTATTCATTACGATCCTCATAAGTTTAATTTCGGTAAGCGCAAAGCTTTTCCCGTACGTCTTCAGCATTTTTTTGCAGATGTCAACAAAGCTATAACTGAATTAAATTGGCAACCAAAATACGATCTGGTTTCTGGGTTAAAAGATTCTTTTCAAAATGACTATCTTGCTTCAGGAAGAGAGCGAGCGGATCTTGATTTTGCTTTAGATGAAGAAATCTTAGCAAGCTCTTCTGTTTAACCTAAAGTAATCTTAGTTGGAGACAAGCTAAAATTTAGATTCTTTGTTAAAGATTTTAAACTTCGATCGCATCTTGTTGTTCTGGCGTTGCTGATTAAATAATGTCGTACATAAGATTATCGCCCGTAGCTATTAGCCTTTTAAATTGAGAGTAAATCTTAGAAGAGACACAGCAATTCTCATTTTGAAGAAGAATACAACTTAAGTTCTCTTTTATACATAGAGAACTTACTCGACTTTTGCTTTTAAATTTCTTATTTAAGCTCTGTTTTTTTGGATTACATAAAGGCTTCGAGAAAACAAGCACTTCATACCAACCTAATTATTCTGCTTGATAAAAATTAGGGGCATTTTTGGCGATTAATATTTAAATTTTTCGAGTTATTATTCACTTTTATTCTGATTTTTTTAACTTGTATTAACAGGTTCTCTTGATTCTCCTTCTGTTAAAATAAATATGAGTAAATCATTCCAACTCTGAAACCATATATAGTTTAACAAAGCCCTAAGCTCATTAAAAAATCTCTTTCTTGTACCTAAGCTTTGTCGGACTTTTTGGTACATATCATTGACTAAATCTAAGAACTTTGACCATTATCTTTTCCTTTTTTTTGCTTCATCAAACGTTGATATTGTAAAAAAGAAGGTGATTGAGTAAAAAATACAGAAAAAGCTGCCTTTAATGCATCCTTCACCATATATTTCTTATTATCTCCTTTTCGATTATCTGGTAATTCCTTTAATTCTTCGTCTAAAAATCCGATTAACTTTGATGGAGAGATAGTAACAGCTTTTTTCTTCATGTAGTACAGAATCTACTGACCTATCTTTATAATTTAATCGAATACTGCCCCCAAGCGATCGCCCGTTTCAGATCGCGAGCGCCAATTTCATCCGGCGAGCGCCAAAATGAGAATTGCTGCTTGCTTTCTTTCCATACTCCAAGTATTGCCGAACTAATAGGACAAAACAAGCTTCAAACGCCCGATTTTGTTGGATGTCTGTTATTTTTTTCGAGGTATATACGCATTCATCCCTCATTTAAAAGAGGATCTTCTGCTACAGGAAGATAAAATAGATCGTTTTTTATAATCAAAAATACGTAGAACTGCTATTTCTGAAAAGAGAACAGCCAAAGTCCCTAGCATTTCTAAATACTCTTCTGCTGGTGGATGATAAATTATATTCAGATCGAAAATAAGTGACAATCCCAGCAAGCTCAATGCTAGCAAAACGAACCAGTATGGAGGATATTTGACTAAGTTTGGCTCGACTAGTTGGCGATATTTTTTGATGAATATATAAATAACAATTAAACCAAGAATTAAGATATAGGTGCCGAGATATTGGTACAGTAAAGAAAATATATCATGAAAAGCATTGAAATAGACATCTCCAATTTTGAGAGAAGGAAATCCGAAGATTTCTTGACCGAAAGAGGTTTCTTCAAATAACAGTAGCAAATTGAGGGCAAAGAGTGGCAAATACGGTATCCAAAAGCTCCTTGTTGATTCTAACAGTATCTTGCTGCTGAGTAAAATTCCTATGATTGGAAAAGCAATTGTTATGCCATCAATAATTTTGTCATCGCCATATAAGATATCACGGCTATCGAAGATTAAATCTATAAATTCTAGGGCAAGAATAGTGACAAGTGCAATTTTTGCGTAAGTGGAGGCAAGTTGTCTGATAATTGAGTATTTAGTCTGCATTTTCTGCATTTGGTAATATTAGTCGTTTATCCTTATCCGATTCAACTACTGATAGAATTGATTGGCCCATTGACGACACTGCCCTATAGGCCCATCTTCTTCGAGAAGTAGAGGATGAGACTGATAAATTTTGTTTTCTAAAATGGGAATATCCTGCTCAAAAGTCATTGCTGTATCCTTTTTGAGCATTGCAGCTACAATGTGATTAAGGGGGTTGGGGAGGACTTTTTTAACACTAAAAAATATTTGAATATCGAGACGATCGCTGTCTATTGGCGTTCCTGTAAAAATTTGTAATAAACCAAGTTCAAATTTTCCCTTGGTCCAATAAAAGCTAACATCGTATCCTGGCCCGTAATAAGTTGTTGTTACCGAACCATCCTCTGAGATCAAACCTCCAGAAGACAGAGAAGATAAATTATACTTCTGGGACATTTTATGAGTCAAAACAGGACCATCAATTTCCACTAAATCGGACTTGGCAGCTTTAAAAGTTTGACTATGAACCTGATGTAAGTGGGCAACATCGATACTATTATCTAAATAATCTTTAAGATTGGTACGAGCCGTCCATCTACGAACAAGACGCAGTGGAGTCCATTGTTGTGAATCACATTCAGGAATTTTAGGGATTTGCCAAGTGGGAAATTTATTCTCCTGGTGATAGTACATCAAGATTAATCCATTAACTTCCATAACCGGATAATGGGTGATTTTAACCTGGGGATGTTTTTCACTATAGGGAATGCCAGCACAATAGCCCCGATCGTCCCAAAGCCAACCATGATAAGGACAGCGAATAGTATTATCTTTCACTGTACCTCCATATCCCAGATGGGCACCTAAATGAGGACAATGAGCATCTAGAATACAGGGTATGCCTTTTTCAGTACGAAATAACACTAAATCTTTACCGAAGTAACGAAGAGTAATAACTTGTTTGGGCGATAGTTCTTGGCTAGTAGCGACACGAAACCAACTATTGGCAAACGAAGAGTTTGTATCTTTTAAAGGCATAATCTGGTAGCTAAAAAAGTAGATTCAATTTTTGGTGTTGCTTATTAGGTAATCATATACATGGGTTGGCAAAAATTACCAAATAGCTGTTAGTTTTAGTTATTCGGCTAACCAATAACTAAAACTAACAGCTAAGGGCTTTTATCTTACCACCACTTTACCTGCAAAAGTCTTTGCTCTGCTTGAGTTAACTCCTCTTGTGTTGGCCATTCTACCAATTTGTAGGTGGCAAATATACGATCCCACCAATCTACTCCTATGCCAAAATTATGATGCCATTGATTGTGCTTGTGGTGAATGTCATGTACGGGCATTTTCATCCAGAAACATTTAGTGGGATTATCATGCTGTATTTGATGGGCATAGGCTGCAAAAGCTGCATAAGTGAAACCACCAGACACCACGATAATGCCTACCGAACTAGAAATAAAAAAGGCTGGACACAAAATTAGCACAGCCATAGAGTAGTTTCTAAACTCCCAGAGAATCCCCGTAGCTTGATTTCTATTATGATGAATATAATGAGAGTCGATCTTGTTGCCAAACCAACTAGAGATATGCATTAAGCGATGAAGCCAATACTCTAGAAAACTAGCAAAAATAAAAGCAAGGACAAAAATAGAAGTTCCCAGCATAAAATTGTTGGATATCATGATACACTCGTCAAAAATCCCTATCTTACAATAATGAATTTTCTAACTCTGCCAAAACAATTTCTGTTACCAGCTTGATTCGATATTTACAGGCACTGGTTTCTGTCGAAGCAAAAGTACCGTTTTCCCAGAACTTATTGCTACCAGCACCACCGCCACAAACGTTAAAATATTCGCAGTGATTACGGCATAAGTCAACCCCAGTAGTCAGATCTCGATAAATGCGCTGAAATTTATCTGTATAACAAACTGATTCTAAGGAGTCATGCAGTACGTTACCGAGAATAAAATCTCCATAGCGTTCTGTTTTCACCGATAGTAATTCTGGATCGAAGGTAGAAAAGTTACCTTGGTAATCAAAATTGACGATCGCCCAAGGATGGTTCATATCAGTTTTTTCTTGACGGAAATTATCATAAATGAGGCTACAAATTACTTCAAATTCCCGTACTTTGAATTCGCCATCAGTTTTTGCTGCTAGTTCCCAGAAACGCTGGATAAACCTTCGATAACGTTCTTCTACACCACTGCGATCGAGGGAAGAACAAGAGTTTATTCCTTCTGTTTCTTCCATATTAAAACCAACATCGGTGATGCCGTTATCTACAAAGAAGTTAAAGATCTCATCGGCATAATCCAAGGAATCTTCGGTAATAACTGCAATGACATTAAAATTAATATTATTTTTTTGTAAGAACTTAATCCCGCGCATAGTACTAGCGTGGCTACCTAATCCCTTACGAGTCTTACGATGGGCATCGTGGATAAAAGCAGGGCCATCTATACTAACACCTACATGAATGGGATGTTGCCGAAAAAAATCACACCAAGCTTGATTAATTAAGGTAGCGTTGGTTTGAAAAGAATGGTATACCTGACAGGATTGCTGATTGTACTTAGACTCTGCTTGACTAATCCGTTTAAAAACAGCTTTATAAAAAGAAATAGGAACAGTTAAAGGCTCTCCTGCGTGCCAGCAAACTGTAAAATAGCGATTGACAAAAGGACTAGTAAAGATAGTTTTAAAAATTGGTTCGATTAAATCTAGAGATAATTGTTTTTTTAACTGGCGATTCGGCAAATAGCAATAATCACAGTCTAGGTTACAAAAAGGTGTGGGTTGTATCACTACCAAATTAATCGGGCCAAAGTGCGAGATATCAAGCTCTGAATCAACTAAAGTTTGCCTTTCTAAATTATTATCTTTTGCTAGAGTCATACTGATAACTGATAACTGATAACTGATTCAACGGACATTAACAAAACCTCCGCCACCGCTTCTATCAACCCAGCCTGCACCATTACGCCAAGGATTGTAATTGTAGAAACTGCCCCTATCCGACCAACCATTACGCCAGGGATTAACATTACCCCAGCTTCCACGATAACCATCAGCCCAACCACCACGCCGTGCATTAACCCATTCGCGATCGCGTCCATCAGCCCAGCCTCCAGCTACAGTAAAACTATTGTGGCTTTGAGATAATTCTGGTAATTGTTCTTCTCTGGCTCGAATAGCTGAATTCAGGCGGTTTAAACGTTGTTCGATCGATGGTTTAGATGCAGATTTACCTACTTCACCGATCGTTGTAGCTGTTGAAGGATTATTTAAAGTAGCTAGGGCAAGCAAAAAGCCTACTAAACTAGTTTTTGTATTGATATTCAATTACCTTGTCTCCTGTATAAATATAAATCTTGTTGGTTCATGCAAAAATCGAGCGTCAATAATTCATAATTACCTTTATTGGTCATTTTCCCAAAGAATCTGCTCGCGAGTAAGAATAATACTTTGGAAAAAACTGCGAATTAATTCAGAAGGTAATTCCACAATTCCTGCTTGACCAAACCAGCGTTCGACTAACTCTACAGAGGATTGTTCTTCAGTTACATAACCTTGCATGAATTTGACTAAAGAGTAGTTGACCAAATCGAGAAAACTAGAATCATCTTCTGGCACCATACAGGCGATTCCATAGCGAGCATAAGGCTGAAATGGTTCTAATTTATAGTTAGCAGGATTATCTCTTTGAATTATGCCAGCTAGAACCACAGTATCTCCTGCGATCGCGTCAATTTCTCCTGTTTGCAAAGCTTTGAATCCTCCATCGACATCTTCAATGGGAACTAGGGTTGCTTGAGGTTGTATAAACTTCATGGTTGACTCAGAAATAGTGTAAGGAGCAATACCAATCCGTTTGCCTAATAGAGATTCTGTCGAGTCGTCGATTTCACTATCTCGTTTGGCTAGTACCCGAATACCAGAGATACCATAGCTGACTGAAAAATCAACGGATTTATCTCGTTCCCAAGTAAACGCTGTACTGCAAGCAATATCGACTTCACCATTAACGATTTGCGGAATGCGGTCTTCAAAGTTCTCTTCTACAACCGTTTGGATCGTAATTTCTTGATCTAGTTGTTTTCCTAATTCTTCTTTGATGAGATTAATTATATCAACAGAGTAACCGACTAATTGCTGTCGATCGTTAACATAAGCATAGGGAATTATGTCTATGCGCGTCCCTACCGTTAGTACTCCCGTCCGTGCCACTTTTTCGATTACGGTTTCTGCTAAAGAAGAACGGGGTAAAAATAGAGTCAAAATCAGACTTAGGGTAGTAGTAAAAGTAACAGGCAGTAAATTCTTGATGGTTTTCAGTCCAATCATCGGGTTTACAGCCAATTTTTTAGGCATATTGATTCCTCTAAAAGATGCAAATTTTGCACTTGGCTAAAGCGATTATAGTTGATTAGTTGTCTGAAAACTAAAATGAGTAAATAAATTAGTAAATAAATTAAATTTAATAGCGATCGCCTACTGTAAAGTGAGCAGTAAAATCTCCTTCGTCGTTAAAAGCAAATTCTCCCCGCACCAGACCAAAGCCTGTTTTAGCGTGCAATCCCAAACCATAACCAAATCCATCACCTTCTTTATTTCGCACGATGGCTGGTTCACCGATTACTTCGTCTGCTGTATCTAGATCGGTGCCGTAATCAAAGAACAAAGCACCCTGTAGGTCAAAATCTACGAGTATATGTAAATCATTGACTATGGGAAAACGATACTCAGCCGAGGCAACCAAAAAACTACTGCCCGAACCAACCTCGCCACCGCTATACCCACGAACAGAGCGACTCCCACCCATAGAAAATGCTTCATAGGGTGGGACATCACCTACTATAGTACCTGCTTGGAGATTCAAAATTAGCGTCCTCGCACCTTCACTGAAGCCGAAAAGATTAAAGGGAATAAACTGACTAAAGTTACCAGCAAAACGACCAAAGGCAATACTGGCATCGCCAATAGGGATGGAAGTATCGATCCCCAACCTTAATTTAGAGCCTTTGGTGGGGAAGCCAAGGTCGTCTACTGTTGCCAATAAGCCAGCTAGGTTAAACGTCAGTAAAGTATCTTGACCATCATCGCTAACAGTTACCCGATTACCCTCTTCATCTCTGGATTCGACTCGATTAGTGAAAGCACCAGGGCGGACGGAAACTGCCTGATAGTTAAAACCACTGGCAAGGCTAAATTGGGAGGAAAAGGGTATATAGTACTCGACTCCACCACCATTACGATGAACCCAGGGATCGGCTCCTCCTGGTAAGTCTACATCATCTCCTTCCTCAAAAACCCCCACAAAAGAGCGTTGAGTCATAGCATTGACTGACAATGTTCCTGGTATAGTTTCTGGGGCGATAGTGTAACTAAAGTCAAGCCCAAACGCTTGAACATCCCCAGTAACCTCTAATAACAGTCTCTGATTAGGTCCTAATCCTTGCTCGAAGTTAACTGCAACGGGAAAAGCAGCAAGTCTTTGGGCTGATGTTGAGACAACTTTTCTTCGAGTTCCTCCCTGCAAAGCTGTCGGTTCGCCAATCCGCGAGCCAAAGCCAAAGGTAAAAGCGCGGGGATCTTTGTCTCCAAAGTTAATTCTCAGTCTATCCTTGGTCGGTTGTAGAAGATTACTTTTGTCGTCTTTGCTCTCGGTTGTAGAATCAGTTTGAGCTTGACAATAAGATTTAAAATCGGTGCTGCTAATCTTTGACAAGTCAGTGTCACAAGTAAGAAGTAAATCAGCAGCATTAGTAGAAGGTCGATCGAGTTGATGGAGTTGTGGAATTGAACTAGGTTGTGTCTGTTTTGAGATTGGGGAAGTTTGTCCAGTTAAAGCTGAACTAGCAGCAGATTGTCCCCAAACAACTGTTGTTCCCAATAGATTAGCTAAGAAAGAAACCGAACCCAAGGTCAACAGCCTTAGCCAAGCTGATGAAGAGAATATAGTTGACATATAAATTATTCCTCACACCTTTAATTAGGTGTTTTTAAAATATCATTTTTTCCCTGAAACTGAACCTCTTTTCTCATCTAAAACTTCAACTTCGAGAATATCAAAGGGAATAACCAAATACCACTGAAAAGAGTCAGAAACGAGCATTGTAACCCCTTTCGTTTTGATGCTATCTTATTGTTGTCTTTTAGACTATCACTTAGGATAAAGAACCGAGAAAAAATCACCGAAATTTTTGTTATGTGAATGAAGTTTTTATCCAAAAGCGATCGCGCTAACCAAGTCGATCGAAACTATGTCAAATTAAATAAATCTTTAGACCACGCAAATCACTAAAAACTAACTGGATAATTAAATAAATTTCCAGTTTCAATAATATTCAACTTCAGCACTAGTTAACTTCCGCTAGTGGAAAGGAGCTTTCCTTGAGTCAAAATAGTACCATCTTGTCTACAGGTTCGCGAAGTCAACTAAGAAATATTGTTAGCTCCCAGCTACACATTTTACTAGAACAAAAAAACTATGAAGGAGTCAAGGCCTTACTAATTCCCGTACAACCAGTAGATATTGCTGAAGCGATCGCAATTTTGCCAGAAGCCATGCAAGTTATAGCATTTCGGTTACTGGATAAAGCCAAAGCGATTGCAGTTTATGAAGATTTGAATTTAGAAATACAGCGATTTTTCTGTTTTTAGGGCAAGGGGGAATTGGTTTGACTGTTGGTCTGAGTTTGCTCAGTATTACCTTAATTGCAGCTACGAGTGGTGCAGCACTCCCTTTTTTGTTTCATTTTTTTGGCTTAGACCCTGCTTTGATGTCAGCACCTTTTATAACTACGGTAGTAGATATTTTAGGAATCCTCATTTATCTTAATATTGCTAAGTTGTTATTAGGGCTGTGAAATTTTGACTCTGACTCAAACAGAATGGTAAGTTATGTTCTATGGTTAAGTTTGCCTATTCAAGCCATCATGACAATTCGCCAACCAAAGTGTTTATAGGGAAAGTATTACAAAAAGCGTTACTTAAACTTTTGTGGGTTGGCAGTTTAGCGGCGATCGTTGCCCCTGTTCAACCTATAAAGGCTCAAGAGACTCAATTTGAAGGTCAAATTGATGCAGAAGCAGAAATCGTTTGTCTTTCTGCTTCTGGGAATGGTTATAATTGGGCTTCTACTCTAACTTGGGCTGCGGAAATGGTGAGAAATGCAACCAGTAAGATTGCCGATCATGCCAGATTAAATGTTGCCTGTGTTTCGGGATCTAGCTCGGGTAGTGCTTTTGTAGCTACTTATGGCTCTTTGTTACAAAACAAACAATTATTCAATCGAACAGATTTTAATCCCCAAAGTATGACCAAAGAAGAAGGGGAAATTTTAGCTAATGCCCTTTTATATATGGCACTGGCTGCGGATTTTAGTCCTCAAGTAGCCAAGTTTTATACCTCCCCTGATGGTAATTCTCAATCGAATCCTCAATGGTGGAAATCGCAGTTTAGCCAAGAGAGAGTAATTCTCGACTTTGGTACTAGAGTTATGTTAGCGCAGCATATTTCTCAGGCAGATGTGAACCAGGTGGAAAAGCTAGATCGATTTGTTCGCTATCGAACTCTGGAAGAATTAGAAACCGCAGCTAAAGATCGAGAAATTCGCAAGCAATACCGTCAGGTTACTTTTGACATCTGGCAGCAATCCCAGTCTATTCTGGATCGACTTTATCAAGATGCTAATTTTCAGAGAAAGGAGAGACAAAAAGATCGAGATGATTTTCGAGAGAACCCCCAACATCCGGTGCGTCAGGCTTTAACACAACAACCCGCCGATGGAATTTTAGCCTTAACTTATGCCGAATTAGCCTTTACTGAATCAACGGCAGATTACAAGAAAATGCGATCGCAAGCTCCCCCAGTAGAGAATCTTGTCCCTTTTGTTTTTGCCAATGAAGCAACAGCCAAAACGATTATTAGATCGCCTTTCTATAAGGCTCAAGTTAGCCAAAACGATCCTTATGTAGGGCAATATGTAATTTGCGTCGTGCCTGATTATTACACCATGATTCTGCAAGCAGTCAGAGAGCCAGATCTGATGCCACCAGGGGTTTACCGTCTATCACCATTCCTCGAAGAGACAACTGAAGATCTAGCAGCAGGAATAAGTCATTTCTACCAACCGCGAGCCGAAAAAAACTGGAATTCTCAACCCCAGTTTCAATTGATACCTAGTACTCTAAGTTGGCGTCAAGAAGACAAATCCCTTAATGCTCGCATGGGTGTAGCTGGAGGATGGATTGAGAGTTATGTTAGCGGACAGGCAACTCTTTATTTAGGTTCTGGCTATGCCCTAAAAAAATCTAACTCTAACCTCTATTTTTCAACCTTTTCTCGACAAGATGCCGTGAGTGCATTTGCTCAGAATGTTGTGAAAAAGTATTTTGCTCCCCAAAATTCCGAGGAAGCAATTGCGAGGATCGAACAACATCGAGATCATTTACCTGTCTCGATCGAACGTTATCAAAAATATGATGACAACCATAAAATTAGTTGGCAGCCCATATTTGTTGATTATGAGGTGCGCTTTTTTGCCGAAAATAAAAAGTTATTGGGCAAGCTCATAGGCTTAATCGATAATGTCATTAAATTGGGTTTTAATTATATGCCCGCAGCTATTACCAAACAGTCTAATTATCTTTTGGCTAGAACGATGAATGTGGTGCGTCAGACTTTGGGTACTCATGAAGACTTGGGCTATATTTACGATCGCTCTTTTAAACCCGAATTCTATGAACCAGAAAATTAAATACATAGTTAGGATGAGGTTAGAAACTTAAATTGGCTAATTTGAGTTAGATTGTAATCGGTGCTTCAACATAAATACTGGGTTCTTGCGCCACAAATTCAATGCCAAAACCCCTTAATTTAGCCGATATTTCTTCGTAGGTAGACTCTAAAATATTCTTTCTTAACTCGATCGAATTTTCGGTTGAGCCCAAAATGGAAAAAGTAACCATAGCTTTAGAATTACCACGATCTAACTGCTGAGTAAAATTAACACTAGTACTGTTGGGAGCAATACCAAATAATTTTTCTGTACTCTCGATAATCACCTGTTCTATTAATGCTTGTTCTCGCTCTTTTAACTGCCTAATAAAGTCGAGATAAATTAAAACCATTACTTTTTTGCCACGGCTGACATTTTCCAGTTCATCCCGCGCCAATATGGCATTAGATACGATATACAGTGTATTTTTCCCAGCTACACGAATAGTTGTTGAACGCCAACCAATAGACTCAACCCGACCAAATATTTCTTCGGCTCTACCTGAATTCAGGGTGGGTAAGCGAATATATTCTCCTGGCAGAAAACGACGGTCTAAATAAAGTAATATAGTACCTAAAAAATCATCAGCAGTTTTAGATGCTGCCAAACCGAGAGCTGCTCCACCAAGGGATATACCCGCGAACAAACTTAACCAGGAAAAATTGCGGATTTCAGCATAAATAACAACAGTGATCAAGCCGATCGCAATATTAGCTAAGGTTTCAAATACCAGCAGCATTTCATTGACTGCTAATCCTGACTGGCGTAAAAACTTAATTCCATAGACGCGGATAAATTGCCTCAGGATACGGGAAGTTATCCAGGCAATAGCGAGCAAAAACACCAACTCGATTAATGGCTCTAGAAATTGGGAGACTCCTTGATAGTCCTTAAGCCATAACTCAGCAGCCCAATAACTAAGTATTAAAGTACTACAAATCTTAATAGATAGTTGAATTGGCTTGACAAATAAATTATAGAGATCTTTCTGCTGTTGGCGATCGCCCAAATAAAGAATTAACTTCAACAAGCTAGGAAAGATTTGTCCGATGCCAATTGCCAGAACAACAAAGATCAGGAAGATAACATAGTTGGGGAAACTGGATTGATATAGTCTCCTGTAGAAAAAATTGAGTGTTTCTTCTATATTTAAGCCCAAAAATATCATTGAATATTATTAGCTCGAATAATGCGATCAATATGTGCCACAGCAATAATTAATAATTTAGATAAAGCTCCTTAACTTTTAGACATCAAGCAAAATGATTTGTGCCTGATGTGAAGCTCGCTTGTTTTATATTAAATCATAGCGACTAGATCTTAGGTATAGGATTACTTTAAAATAAGGTATTGTTGGGAGAAAAGACTATGATATCCAACCAAGGTGACCAAGATAATGATCGCGATCTAGCTATCCAGCGAGCAATTCTTTCTGGTCGTAAATTCTCTCTGGCAGAAGCAATCGGTCGAGAAGGTGGAGGCTTTATGAAAGGAGATTCACCTGTACCTAAATTGGCACAAGCGATCGCCGAACTCCAAATGATTACTAGATATAGTGAAATCCCAAAATTAGCATATGCAAGATATTTTAAGGAAAGTGCGTCCAACCATTTGTCTGGTAATCGCTATTTTGCTACTTACTGGATGTCAATCCTTTAATGATCAAAATACCGCTCAAAAAACTCCATCACAACCCACTGAAAGTTGCCTTCAATATTCTCCCAATCTAAATGAAGGGGTTACCTCAGTTCCCCGAGAAACCTTAAATCCTTCTAATATCTTTAGGGGACAAAAAATTTTTGTTCCATTCTATTCCCAAATTTATCAACCAGAAGGTTTTAGCCGTCTCGATTTATCTGGCACACTCAGCATTCACAATACCTCTGAAACCGACAAAATCCGAGTTACAAAAGTGGGTTACTTTAACACCAGTGGTAAGTTAGTCAAAAAATGTCTTGAGGGCAGCCATTCCATTTTATCTCCCATGGCAACTACACAATTTGGCATTACCCGACAAGATGATAGTGGGGGACCGGGGGCAAATTTCATCGTAGAGTGGGTAGCCGAAAAATCTGTTAGTGATCCAGTTGTTGAGACCGTCATGGTTGCTACTTCGGGAACACAAGGATATACGTTTATAACTTCTGGTCGAGTCATTGAAGAATTGAAATAGCTATTCTGGGCTTCATGTTAGCTGCAAATTAGTTATAGCCAGGATTGAATAATATTTTAATAATATTGATTGTTAGCAGAAAAATGAATTTATTGTCTAATTTTTTGGGAATTTGTCTAATTTTTCTGATCGGCTGTACTTCGTCGCCAACCGCTCAAATACCCTCTCAACAAACAAATTCTGCTACTTCCTCTCAGATTTCGACTCAGGAAATAAAAGTAGATGAAACATTGAAAATTGCCACAGGCCAAACGATTTATGTTCCGATCTATTCCGAAATTTATTACTTTGATAAAAGTAAGACTCTACAATTAGCTGCCACCCTTAGTGTACGTAACACAGATCCTCAACATCCTATTATCATTACCTCTGTGAAATACTATAATTCGGATGGTAACTTAGTTAGAGAACATCTAGAAAATTCCTTGCAACTGGCTCCACTGGCTTCAACTGATTTTATAGTTAACCAAAATGATCGGATGGGTGGCTCAGGTGCTAACTTCCTTGTAGAGTGGGTTGCTAAAACAGAAGTCTATGAACCCGTTGTAGAGGCCTTGATGGTTAGTACTAGTTCACAACAAGGCATATCTTTTGTCAGTCAAGGTAGAGTAATCGAGAGTAAGTCCGCTGCTGTAACTAGTCCCTAGTAAGAGAAACTAGTGGCACTCTTATTTTACTGAAGAGTTAGAGCGTAATCATCTTCCCGAAAAGATTCTACGATCTTCTCAATCTCATCTGGTTGGGTAGTTGCATAATCAAGAGCAGTGCGACCGAGTTGGAGACTGGCTTCGAGCGTTTCTAAGATAATTTCCGTCGCTCCAAGTTCCTGTAGCTGATAACTATGTTCTAGATCCCGCGCCCGACAACTAACTGGTAAATTAGGGTTAATTTCTCGAATTGTTGCCAAAACTTCGTTACAAGCATCAGGGTCACTAATAGTAATGATTGCTGCCTTCGCTTCACTCACTCCCGCTGTTCTGAGTATCTTACCATTGATGACAGCAGCGTAATAGACTTTGTAGCCCTCCTGGCGAGCTTGCTTCAGGCGATTTGGGTCTCTTTCCAATGCCAGATAGGAAATATTTGCTTTGATCAACATATTGGCAACAGTTGTCCCAATGCGACCAAAACCAACAATAATGATGTGATTGTTTTGCCCTTCTTCAGCAGTAGCCAGTTTCGTTTGTAAATCACTCTCAACTGAACCTGCCGTAGCAAACGTCAATTTCTCGGCTGCCAAAATTAGTAAGGGTGTTGCAGCCATAGTTAAAGCTACTGTTACCAAGACAAATCTATAAACATAATCATTGTAAATTCCGCTACTGAGACAAATCCCCGCTACAACAAAACAAAATTCTCCACATTGAGAAAGTATCAAGGCTACGCGAACAGAAGCTTGGTGACTCTTTTGAAAAATGCGACAGATTCCATATAAAACCGCCATTTTAATAAGCAGAACCAGGAAAGCATCTCGGAACAATAACAGAGCATTGTCGCGAATTAGCGTGAAGTCTATTGACATTCCCACTGCCATAAAAAATAGTCCCAACAGCAGATCTCGATGTTGCAAAAGTTCCGCTTCAATTGTGCGACGGTAATCCGAGTCTGATAACATCAAACCTGCAATGAATGCGCCTAGAGTCATAGATAACCCTACTTCCTCCATCAACCACCCTGACCCAAAAATAATCACAATTATCAGGGCAAAACCCAACTCATATAATTTAGTGTCACTTAAAATCAGAGCCACAAGGGGTAACAGAACACGAATAGTAAGCAACATCAAGGCAAGCACTCCTCCTATCTTAAGTAAAGTGATATAGAAGGGTTCGCCTACAGTTTGACCAGCAGTATTTTCCGCCATCAAGGGGACAATTGCCAGCAAAGGTACCGCAGCAATATCTTGCATTAACATAATGCTAAAGGCAGCTTGTCCCTGTTCAGTTGGCATTTCTCCTGCTTCTTCGAGGATTGGTAAAGCGATCGCTGTGGAGGAAAGAGCCAGGGCAACACCTGTCAATAAATAGACTTTAAATGAAGAATAATCAGCTTGATCGAGATAGGAATTCAAAAAGAAGAAAACACCACCAATACATAGTCCAGTAAGCAAAATTTGGAACAGCCCCAAGCCAAACACCATATTTCGTAAAGCCCAGAGTTTAGCAGGCTTGAGTTCCAACCCAATCAGAAACATCAGCAATACCACTCCATACTCGGCAAATTCCCGAACGCCTTCAATATCATTAGTTACCTGTAACAAAGATGGTCCGACAATGATTCCAGCAAAAATATAACCTAAAACAGAACCCAAACCAACTTTCTTAAAGATGGGAACCAGAATAATAGCGGTAGTAAACATCACTAGGACATCTAGCAGCAAACTATTGTCCGTCGCAGTCTGAAATTCAGACCAGATTAGGTCAAGAAAATTTAACAGGGGATTGCTTCGAGCGATCGCAATACTGGAAGTTAATAAACTCGTCATAGAAGAATTCTCCTAGTATAGAAATGGGAGTTGACCGCTAGATTTCAACATGGTCACAACAGCGAGTGGGAACAACTTCAAACTGCTCCAATATTACAATTAATGAGGCGCATGAGAAAGAAATCGATCGGAAAACGTACAATAAAAATTGTTGGGAGAAGGGACTATGAGATCCAACCAAGGTGACAAAGATAATGATCGCGATCTAGCTATCCAGCGAGAAATTCTCTCTGGTCGGCAATTTTCACTAGCTGAAGCCATAGGTAGAGAAGGGGGTGGCTTTATGAAAGGAGATTCACCTGTACCTAAATTGGCACAGGCGATCGCCGAACTACAAATGTTCATCAACCAAAACTTGTCAGATTCATCGGGAGCATTACAAGCAGTTTTATACGTTTGGGTTAAGACAGATTCTAGGGTGGGTCAACATCTAAATTCTCCACTAACTGCTTTAAATCAAATGCTATCCTCACTGCTTGATAACCAAAATTTACTCCATGAATTTGTGAAACAAGTCGATCGCAAGTGGGGTCAGATATATGACGAACGTCCTTATTTTCAGCAACCAGGTCAACCCCCACATCCAGAGGATGAATACACCCATGAATCGGTACGTTTACAGCTTATAGAGCTATTAGATATAGTGAAATCCCAAAGTTAGCAGATGATAAGTTCGGAGTTCGGAGTATGCCCTACGGGCACGCTGCGCGAACGGAGTTCGGAGTTATCATTTATCCAACAAAAACCTGTAAGGTGGGCAAATTGGTTTGCAAACTATTTTATTGAGCCTCAAGCTAGGTTTTGCCCACCCTACTCTTTGGTGCAAGGCTCAGTAAGATGCATCTCGATTTGTTTTGGAATACCGATTTCAATACCCTGCTCATCAAATGTCTTCTTCAGACGAAGACGAAATTCTCGACCCACTGGCCATTGTTGTAACGGTTGAGTCTTAATAATCACTCGAATCAAAATGCCCTGATGGGAAATACGATCGATGCCCAAGATTTCTGGGGGTTCTAAGATCTGCTCTTGCCATTGAGGATCGTGATACATTTTTTTGGCGATCGCTTCTAATACCTGGAGGACGTGATCTACATCCGCATCATAGCTAACCTCAATAGCATAATTCACCCGCGACCACTCACTGGAAAGATTTCGCACCATGTCAATTGAACCATTGGGAATAGTAATTAGCTCGCCCTCAAGATTCCGCAATTTAGTGACTCGTAGGGAGATACTTTCGACAAGACCACCTTGCTCGCCAATAAAGATCACGTCTCCCACGGCATACTGGTCTTCCCATAAAATGAGCAGACCAGCGAGCAAATCTTTGAGCAAGTTCTGAGAGGCGAGAGAAAGGGCAAAACTGAAAAAACCCAGGACAACTGCGATTAGTCGGGTAATAGTGCCTAACTGATGCAAATGATAGGCGATTACCACTCCCAATATCAGGTAGACGATCGCTCTCAGCCAGCCTTTAGAGGCTTTAGCCAAGGTGCGAGCACGTAAAGCCTGGCGTTGGATTGATTTTTGCTCGCTCCAATGCCGAGTCAGAAAGTCACAAAGGACATCCCCACCTTTGATCGTCAAACGAGTCACCAGTAAGAACAGTAACACTGACAGTGGAGTTCCCAAGTTTGCCTCCCGTCCGAAACTGAAAAACCAATCTGCTGGAGGCCAGCCCAAAACAATCGTCTCAGCTCGAACACCACGAACCGTTACCCCTATTATCCAATTGCTCGCGGGACGAGTCCAATAAAACAAGCTAGTCAGATAGCCAATCCCGAGCATCCAAACTAGCCACTGAGTCCAAAATAATATCGTTCGGTAGAAAGCGTTGAAACTATAACTTTGTCTCAGAGAAAGTTTCTTAAGACTAGGAGCAATTGTTGCCAATCTTTCCGTGATCTTTGAGAAGCCAGAAATCCAATTATCTTGAAGTTGAACAGTCTCTGAATTGGATAAAATATTTTCGAGCTTGAGATTGACAAGTGCGAGTCTTTTCTGCGCCCATCCTAGGCTCAGGCTAGAAATAATCAAAGCAAACAGCACAAGCAGCGCATGTTGACCTTGAGCTTGTAGATGAGGAGCTTGACGTTCTTTCCAGGCTTGAATGAGACTAGTTTCAGCAATCTTGGCTGCATCTGTGGCGATTTTTAAGGGTTGCGATTCACCGAATCGGGGTCTTGCAACGTCTGCTTGGGTAACCGTGTAAATTATTTCTGGTACGTCGTCTTGAGGAAAAGTCACTGACATAAACACAGTTCCCTTTTCTTCGGAGATCTTGGTGACTAGCTGCTTTCTCAGTTCTGTTTCTTGTGCTTCTAATTGGGATATTCCTTGGTTAAGGAGAACCTCCTGAGAATAGCTACTCATATTATTCAGGATTTTTTGTAACTTGCTGTGAATCAAGTGGGAACGGGTTGCCGCATTATAGGAATTAGCTCGACTGCCGTTCTTGTCTGACTCTAATTCAATGAATGAGGTGACACCGGCGACAATTTTTCCGTCGAGAAATATGGGAGCTATATCAAGATTTCCCCTCGTGAAGACTGGGACATAAGACTCGGAGGTAATCTCATCATCTGATATGCTTAGACCAGGAAGAGATTGCCCTAAACTAGGCAATTCCCAGGCTAGATTCAGCGTCAAGACCAGCAGGCAAATAGAAAGTGCAAGGGGTATCAGCTGAGTAGCTCGGCAAACGCTAGAAATTTTCAAATTTACCTAAGATTAATCAGTTACATTTGATATAGGCTTAATCTTACCATTTTTTAGATCGAGTCGCAGAGCGCAAGAATTCAATAAATACTGGTAATGTATCAACGTTTTTGTAGTTTTTGGTTTTTGGCGATCGCCTGTACTTTATCTATTTCTGGATGTAATCTTATTCAGCCGAGATTCCAAGAGGAATCCCATGGTCGATTGTTAATCTGGCATCCTTTTCCTCAAAGAGATTTACATATCCGCAATATTAACCCCAAGGATCGATAATGTCTTCAAGGCAACTATTTAGTGCCTAGTACAATATAAGATAATCAAAAGCGATCGGAGAATTTAGCCTCTTGAAACCACAAAACTCTGTGCCAAAATTTTCCCAGGAGTTCCGCCAGCAAGTTAGGCAACAAATTACTCCACTATTAGATGAGTTTGAAGAGCTTTCTCTGAACTTGGCAGATAGAAACCCAGGGGAAGTGATTTGGCAACCCCCAGACAATTTACAGGATTTGCTGGATCATTACCTAGATACTTTATTAGTAGTCTATCTGCACAAATATTCAGTTTTTTCTCAATGTCTAATTCAAGTTCTGAATGAAGAAAATTACTTGCTCTATGGATTAATTGGACGAGCCATAATCGAACATACTGCTGTTCTCCGCTACTATGTCACCAGTAAAATGTTACCATTGGCTCAAGAAGTTATTGCTGATGGCAAAGTAACTGAAGCCGAACTTGAATCACTAATTCAGTGGCTAGATAAGCATTTAGCTGGACGCAGATTTGATTGGAATAATTTTTTGGTCGATTATTTGTCGCAAATCGAAGGATTAAAACCAGAATCAGCGGTTAAACCAACTCAAGTTAATATTCTGACTTGTCTGGAAAAGTGGAGAAAAGAAAATCAGTCGATTATTCCTTTGTATGAATTGTTTTGTGATTTAGTTCATCCCAATCTGGGCAGCACCTTGTTAATTACTAGAATGTTAGACGATCGGTTAGTTGTGGGTAGTGACAGAGGAAAATCATTAGGACAAGAAATTTTTCACCGAACCTTTGGCGAACTACTAGAGTTGTTTCAGGAAGTCCAAGAACATTTAACCCAGCTTCAGTCATTAAAGTTTGCAGAAATACTGCAATTAAACAATTATCAACTCGATCGATAATTGGAACTACAAGCAAACAAGATTAGTCCCTAAGGAGCGATTAAATTTTATAATTGCATAACTTCCTTGGGATACACTGGAATTTATGACTCTACTTATATTTTTGCAACAGAACTATCTTTGGTAATCAATCGCCTTTCGGTACTAAGCCTTTAGCCAACGTTTTTCCACCCAGCACTTCCTCAAAAATCTGTAATTCATCAATTTGAATGATATCGATTTTCCAGGAAAATTTTCCTCTCTGGAGTTGCACATAATCTTGATCCCAGCCCCGCTGGAACTCACTCATTTCCGCCGCATCATTGGTTTTAAGACTCAGGATCGCAGGTATAGTTTGGGTGGCTGATGTATCCATTTCACGATTTACTCAGTAAGTATTCTGGCAAATTTAGTAGACATTTGTCGATAGACGATCGCTATCATTATGACTCAGTTTTCTGGTAAGCTATATATTAATTCTCTAGTAGCAACATCTCAGATATCTATTACCAACCGACTGTAGTTTTGCTAAAGATAAATTTACTAGCAACATAGGCGGAAATTACCTCATACACAGCGTTGATTTTGTGAATTGGTATCAGGGATGATAATTCTGCTGTTACCTGAATTCAGTTTAGAGGTAAACAAATGGGAAAAGATAAAAAAAAACTTGTAGATAAGCCTCCAAAATTATCAAATAAAGAATACGAAGCTGAAATAACTAAACTCCACGCTGAACTGGTTAAATTACAATACTGGGTTCAAGCTGAAGGACTAAAAGTTATTGTTGTCTTTGAAGGGCGAGATGCAGCAGGAAAAGGAGGTGTAATTAAACGAATTACCGAAAGAGTTAGTCCAAGGGTGTTCCGTGTCGTTGCTTTACCTACACCTTCAGAGCGCGAGAAAACTCAAATGTATTTACAACGCTATGTTCAACATTTTCCTGCTGCTGGTGAAGTCGTAATCTTCGATCGCAGTTGGTACAATCGTGCGGGAGTGGAAAGAGTTATGGGTTTTTGTACTAGGAAAGAATATGTGCGCTTTCTTCAGTACACACCTGTTTTTGAACGGGGGATTATCGATTCAGATATTATGCTGATTAAGTATTGGTTAGATACCAGTATGGAAGAGCAAGAACGGCGTTTTAAAGACCGAATTAAAGATCCACGTAAAATCTGGAAATTAAGCCCTATGGATGTAGAATCTTATCGGCGTTGGTACGATTATTCCCAAGCAAGGGATGATATGTTAATTGCCACAGATACTGATTACGCACCTTGGTATATCGTCCCAGCCAATGACAAAAAACGCGCCCGACTTAATTGCATTTCCCATTTCCTGAGTATGATTCCTTATGAAGATTTACCCAAAGAAGAAGTTAAATTAGGCGATCGCAACATGGAAAACAAGTATGACGATGTACTTTCACCAGAAGGGAAGCATTTTATTCCCCAAAAATACTAAATTCCTGAATAATGACAGAAGAATCACCATACAGCAAAAAACCTTTTTTATATCCCATTGGCAAATATTACGGTGAGTTCACCCCTGGGAAATTAGTTTTTAATGCCAATCTGCAACTGTTTGCCCAAGAAGTAGCTTATCTTGGCAATTTAGCAACTAATGGCGAAATGACTTCTGAAGATGCCTATCAAGAGATTGAAAAATCTTGGCAACAGCTTAAACTCTCCAAAAAAGAACTTTTAGACAAAACAAAATTTACCACCGAAGATTAGCAGATCTGGCGATCGCACAGTAACTCAAAAAAGCGGCGGGAAACCCAGTTCTTGTAAAGGGAGGAGGGATAGTCGCCCATCGCTTTGTTAATTGTTGATTGCACATAGCAATCAGCTGTCTAAGTGTGACATTACTGCCAAGTTATCTATTTGTTCTAAGGTGCAAATCCCTGTATAGTTGTATGTAGGTTAAGAGCAAGTTAAGACTTCTTATTTTGTTTTGATTTCAAGGATATCCTCTGTCCTATGCTGAAGCGGAGGCCTTAATCAAGCTCATAGATATTATTTTTTGTTCAACACGTTGATTTTAATTAATTGGTATGAATCATGTCCAAAGAAACACCTCCTCTATTTGGCAAAACAAGATTATTGGAAGGGCAAATTGATGAATTTCTCGATAAAGTTGCAGAAGGAGCAATTTATTTTGAACGAGGAATTACAGCCTATCTTGAAGATATTGAAGACAGAAAAATCCCTGAAGCAAGAAATTTGGAAATTTGCGAGGAAAAATTATCACAAATTATCGATCTTAAAGAAAGATGTAAAGAGTTACGACGTTCTATTGTCAATGTTCTTTATAGTGAAATGTTAATTCCTGATTTTCGAGCCGATGTTCTGCGCTTGCTGACAGATTTGTATTCTCTTCTCGATGCAATGGGCAATAACTTTCAAGGAATAATGATCGAATATAGCTATGTACCGCAAACAGAAGCATCGCAAAGAGAAGCATCGCAAAGAGAAACGTCATTAAATATAAAAAGATTTTTGGACTTGGTACAAGTAGTAGTGAAAAGTGTAGAAACAGTAATTATTGCTGCTCGTGCTTTTTTCCGCGATCCTAGATCGGTAAGAGATCATATCTATCAAGTTAGAGTGTATGAATCTGAAGCGGATAAAATTACCATTAGTTTAAAAAAAGTAATCTTTAGCAGCGATTTAAAATTCTCAGAAAAAATTAATTTACGAGATACACTTGACGCTATTGACGCGATCGCCGATAAAGCAGAAGATGTAGCAGATGAATTGGCTATCTATGCGATTCAACGCACGCTATAGATACAAAATGCTGAATTTTTGAATATATTTACTTATGGAATTAATTGCTACTTTAATTTTCCTATCCAGTGGCTTATTTTTAGGATGGTCATTAGGAGCTAATGATGCTTCTAATGTATTTGGTACGGCTGTCGGTAGTCGCATGGTACGTTTTTCTACCGCAGCGTTCATTTGTAGTGTTTTTATCATAATTGGTTCAGTAACAGCAGGTGCAGGGGCAGCAGGTGGATTAGGAAAATTAGGTGCAGTTAATGCCTTAGCCGGTTCATTTACAGTTGCTTTAGCAGCAGCGATCACGGTTTTGTTTATGACTAAGTTAGGGCTTCCTGTTTCTACTTCTCAAGCAGTCGTGGGAGCGATTGTGGGCTGGAATTGGTTTAGCGGTTCTGCCACAGACATCAACGAGTTGGCCAAAATTGTCAGTACCTGGGTTGCTTGTCCTATTTTGGCAGCAATTTTCTCGGCTTTTATCTACAAATTTGTCGTCCTCTTCATTGAAAACACTAAACCTCATCTCTTAAGTTTAGACAGAAATATTCGTTTAGCTTTACTTGTTGTGGGCGCATTTGGCTCGTATACTTTGGGTGCTAATAATATTGGGAATGTGATGGGGGTGTTTGTGCCCTCTTCCCCGTTTGAGAATATTAAAACTGGCATCTTCGATATTTCTGCGGTTGAACAATTATTTTTATTAGGAGCGATCGCTATTGCTGTGGGAGTTTATACTTATTCTAAGCGAGTAATGATGACTGTGGGAGGTAGCCTCATGACCTTATCTCCTACTGGTGCTTTAGTAGTTGTCATGGCAAGTTCTTTGGTATTATTTGTTTTTTCTTCTCAAGAATTATCTAGTTTTGTGGGTAGTTTAGGTTTACCGCCTATCCCTCTCATTCCTGTATCTAGCTCCCAAGCAGTAGTAGGGGCAGTTATTGGAATTGCTTTTTTGCAAGGACTAAAAGGAGTTAGACAAGTCAAATGGGGTGTTTTAGGAGGCATTGCTTCTGGCTGGGTAACCACACCTGTTATTGCTGCTCTTATTTCCTTTGTCTCGTTGTTTATTGTGCAAAATGTTTTCGCTCAACAAGTTTATCAACCCGTTGCCGATCGCCTATCTCCTCCCTCTCTCGAAAGATTAACTGATGACCCAGATGTGTTAATCTCTCCAAAAAGTTACCGAATAGTGCCGTAAAGCCCTCGTCATTCATGCGGGGGATATAAGGTACGAAGCGTTTAGCTAAGACAGTTTTAACTGTCTCGAAACATGGTATAATTTTTTAAGTCTAAAAAGGTCGGAATGTACGGTTGTCAGCAAGTTTTAGTAAGTCAAAATAAAGACTTGATTAATATATTAACATTCTTGTGCGAAGAGTCTCACAAGCTCACCAACATGGGGATATATTATGCCAGACAACTATATTTTAAAGCCCAAAAAGGCATTGGTAAATATGACCTAGAAAAAGAATACAAAGCGAGTTATCACTACAAAATTTTGCATTCTCAAGCTGCTCAACAAATATTAAGAACTGTAGCAGAATCATTCAAGTCTTATTATGGCTTAGTCAAGGCTTATAAAGCAGGTAGAATAACTGATAGACCGAGAATACCCAACTATAGGAAGAAAGGTGGTAAGGCAACAGTTAGTTATCCCAAACAAGCATTAAAATTAAAAGAGCAAGGCATAAGAGTTCCACTTGGCAAGACTTGTAAGCGTTGGTTTGGACTAGATAGTTTTTATATCCCCATGCCAAGTAATCTTAATTTTGCTGATATTAAAGAGTTAAGAATACTCCCAAGAAATAAATGTTTTTATTTTGAATTTGTTTATAAAAAGCCAACAGAGTCAACTAAATTAAACCCAAATAATGTTTTAGGAATTGACCCAGGCTTAGTTAATTGGCTGACTTGTGTATCCAACGTAGGTACTAGCTTTATTATTGACGGGTTACATATCAAATCAATGAATCGCTGGTACAACAAACAGGTATCGACCATTAAAGAAAATAAACCTCAAGGGTTTTGGAATAATAAGTTAGCTGCCATAACCGAAAAACGAAATAGACAAGTTAAGGATGGAATCAATAAAGCAGCGAGGATAGTAATTAATCATTGCCTAAAAAATAGCATTGGTACTGTGATATTTGGTTGGAATAAACGCAACAAAGATTCAATCAATATTGGCCAGAAAAATAATTCTGAGTTCGTGCCTATCCCTACCGCACGACTCAAGGATAGAATTGCTCAACTTTGCGAGCAATATGGGATTCGGTTTATCGAAACTGAAGAAAGCTATACCAGTAAAGCTAGTTTCTTAGATGGTGACTATCTGCCTACTTATGGTGAAAAACCCAAAGATTGGAAACCATCAGGAAGAAGAACGAAGCGTGGTTTGTATCGTGTTGGGTACGGACAATGGTATCTAAATGCTGACTGTAATGGCGCAGCAAATATATTGAGAAAAGTAAGCAGAACGTTAGGGTTAGACCTTAACCCGACTGTCTAGGGGTGTTTTGAGTCATCCCCACAGGATTAAACTGTGGTCAGTTAATAAGAATAACGTCGTAGGATATGGCTTGAGCCATTCCGAAGACATCCTATTAGAATCCCCTCGGCTTTAGCCAGGGGAGTACTCAAGACTATCAGATTCATAACTCGATTCAGAAACGCCAGTATTTCTGATTCACTGATTCAGACAATAATCTGCATCAGACAGAGCTTGTGGAAAATAGTCCCCAAGCCATTCAACTCGCTTTTGTCTTTGTTGGACAGTTCTGAGAAAAGTATTGACTGTATCCCGCCATTGCGAATCTCCTTGGGGCAAAATCAAGCCATAGAAATCACAAGTTAAAGGTTGTTCTGGAATCAGTTGGTAATTGTCTCGCACTAAATTTTGTCGCTCGATTTCTCCTGAAAGTAAAACTCCATCACTAACAAAAGCATCGATGCTGCCATCCGCAATTGCTTTAACTCCCGCGCTTCTTCCTTTTGCCCCTTCAAAATAAACTATTTCTGTTTGAGGATAAGTTGCTTGGAGAAATTGTTCGGTAGTACTACCTGGGAGAACTCCTGTTTTTATTCCCTCTAAACTACCTTCCAGATTAACTTTAGCTGCCTTGTTCTTGGTAACTAGAAAACGAGTACCACTAGCAAAAAAGAGATCGGAAAAGCTAACATCTTCCAAGTCTGTCCTGATGGTATTGGGTCCACATTCAAGGTGAACTGCATTCTGCCGTACCAGTTCAAAACGATTTTCTAGGCTAGATGGTAATTTGATAACTTCGACTCCAGAAGCAATATTAAGTTTTTGGGCTAAATATCCCCCTAAAGAATCAGCCAAATCCTCGCAATAACCAGTCCATAAGTTTTCCTGGGTATCTATATACCCAAAAGGAGGAGCATCACTTCTCATGGCTATTTTTAGGGCTTTGGTTTGTTTGATTTCAGCCAAGATATTCGCGTTTTTGCTGGGGGCAATGGCAACTACTGGTTCAGGAATGGGCGGTGTAGGAGGAGTCTTGCCATAGGCTTGGGCTAGTTGTTCTGGAGTTAAGGATTTAATCAAGTAGAAGGGCAGTTTTTCCGTACTGATGGTTTGAGCATAGGCAGCACTGAGATAGGATTGGTAGTCAACCGGTTCGGGTCGATCTGAGGAGACGCGCTCGCGTAAATGAACTTCAAAAAAAGCTAAACTCATTGCCTTGAGATAGCTTCTACCCAAATCGGGACGTACTCCTTTTAATAATTTGGGCAAGTTAGCAACTCCAGTAGCACTGCTGCTGGAGTTATGAGAACCCCCCACCATCACCCCTAAGTATTTGTGTTTTGTCGTTAACCACAGAAAGGGATGAGCCTGTTCTTCAATAAAAGGAGTAATGATATCTTCACTACCGCCTAAAATCATAGTGGGAATAGCAATTTTACTCATGCTTTCTGGTCCCAAAATCGAACTGGTCACAGGATTAACTACAGCTACCGCTTTGATACGAGGATCGCTATGATTATATTCTCCTGGAGGCAAATGGCTTGCACGACACTGAAGCAGTATCGAAGTATTGAGAGTAAGTTTATTTTGCTGACATACTTGGCTAATTCTTGCTAAGTTCAGAGGTGCGCCAGACATAACTAAAGCAGTATTACCACCAAAAGAGTGACCCAGAATGCCTACTTGTGACCAATTAATTAGTCCTTGGAATTCTGCCTGATTTTCGATTTGGTTGAGGAGCAGAGTAATATCCAGCGGTCGGCTATAATACTCAAACGGGCTAACATCAACGCGCAGTTCGCCACGTAAAACAGCTTCTGTAAACTTGCTATTGCTGCCAATGTGTTCTGGTACTACTATGATGTAGCCGTGAGAAGCCAAATGTTTTGCCAGATAATCAAAATTGGAGCGACCTGAAGTAAATCCGTGACTGATGACTACTAGAGGAGCTGATTGCCTTAAATTTTGTGGCAGATAGATATCAGCTTTGAGACGATAATCAAGGGAAAGACCTAATCGAGTTTGACGTACCCGCTCGATCGCAAAGGTCATAGTTTTGCGTTCCACAGCATAAGAACCAGTTTCCAGTAGATTGGGCATCTGCTCAAAATCTACCTCCGATTGTGCCACTGCTTCCCTACTTGCTTGTTCGGCGATCGCTTCTACTGTAGATTGCTTATAGGTAAAAAAATTCCTGACCTCATCGAGTAAAGAGAAGATCGACTTTGTGTTGAGTCGAATTTCCTGAGTCGGAAAGTAACGCAGAAAATTAATTAAGTTCAAACCTTCTGAGTCTGCTGCTGCCAAAATAAGAGCAGAGCGGATCGCGTACAGACCATTACGTTCTCGATGAGTAGATACGACTTCCCCCAGTTGCCTGAGAACTCTCTTTCCCATTGGAATATTGGTCATCCGATACACATCAGTAGGATTGACATCAAACTGTTTTTGTAATGCCTGACGCAATCGCTTGACAGTTTCAGGTTTAAAACGTTTAGTATAAAATTCCAATTCGGGAGTTATTATTCCTTCTCTGGCATACAACTCCAAAGAATTTACGGAAATGTAAAACTCCCCCAGAACAGGCAGGGAAAAACTAATGCGCTCTGCACCAAAACTTGGTTTGGGTTTAAGGTTCATAGTTCCCAAACTAGCCAAAATACCTGTAAAGATTATGGTTAAAAGTTTTTTTCTGATGGTGGTGGTGATCATTGTGACTTTGCTCATCAGCTAAGATTCATTAGCTGTGATGAGTATAAAACAGATTGACTGACGATAGATAATCCATGAGGAGCAAGATTTCCATAATAGCTTTTATTCTGGTAGTTGCTCTACTTGCCAAACTTGAACTTGACCATCTTGGTCGCCAGTAACTAAAAAGCGATCGTTAGGAGTAATTTCTAATGCTGTGACAAAATTTCCCGATAGGCTATTGATCATTTCGCCAGTAGCCACATTCCATATTTTGACAGTTTTATCTGTACTGGTGCTAGCCAGAATATTTCCATCGCCACTGAAAGCAATGTCTTTTACTGTATCTGTATGACCATTGAAGGCATAGACTATGCGCCCTGTAGATAATTCCCATAATTTAATGGTATTGTCACCACTGCTACTAGCAATCATTTTACCGTTAGGGGCAAATAGTACTTCATAGACGGGGTTGAAGTGACCAGCAAAAGAACGTGGTGACTCTGGTGAATTTAGCTGCCACAATTTGATACTACCATCATAAGAACCATTCACAATCAATTGTTGGTCAGGACTAAAATCTAAAGAGGTTACCATATCTTGATTGCCTT
>JBFRWK010000325.1:0-49494 GCA_051439545.1 Xenococcaceae cyanobacterium
AGCCCAGGCATACTACAACCGAGGAAATGCTCACTCTTACCAGGGGAACTACCAGCAAGCTATCTCTGACTATAATAAAGCCATTGAAATCGATCCCCAATTAGCCCAGGCATACTACAACCGAGGATTAGCTCACTCCGACCAGAGGAACTACCAGCAAGCTATCTCTGACTATAATAAAGCCATTGAAATCAATCCCCAATTAGCCCAGGCATACTACAACCGAGGAAATGCTCACTCTTACCAGGGGAAGTACCAGCAAGCTATCTCTGACTATAATAAAGCCCTGGAAATCAATCCCCAATATGCCGATGCATACAACAACCGAGGAAATGCTTACCACAAGCAAGGGAACTATACTGCTGCACTTGACAATTATCAACAGGTGCTAGACAAGAAGGAAAAAGACTTGCCAGCTATTATCAACATTGGCTTAATCAACTACGAAAGGGGTTTACAAGACGAAGCAATTGGACAATGGCAGCAGGCAGTTAATATTGACCCTGACTCCGCAGAACCCAAACTAGCACTTGCTGTAGCTTTGTATGTTAGGGGAGAGCAAGAAAAAGCCTTTAAAATGGCGGAAGCAGCCTTGAAGTTGGATAGAGAGTATGGGGAGTTAGAATATCTCAAAGAAAATCTCTGGGGCAAACTTTTATTAGCAGACGCAGCCAAACTCCTTTCAACACCCAGAATTCAAGGCTTTCTTGACTCAAACCAGCCCTAGAATATCGATTCAATGTTCATAAATCCTGGTTGGGTAAGGCAAGGGAGAGAGGGAAGACAAGGAAGATAAGGGAAGAGCGAGGTAATTATATTAAATCCTGTTTAGATACAGTAAAAAGAAGAATTTGTTAAACGAGAAGTATTGGGCAGGAAAAATGACTTGAACTATGTTTTAAGCGATCGCGTTTGCAAGCTACAATATCTTATCAATTTAGTCAATTGCCAATGAAGATTAAGGGAAAACCAGAACTATTATCTCGCATTCAGATCGACTAAGGAAAATGAATTACTAAAACAGAGATATCGAGATGGGAACGGGCGATCGCTTCTGGAATAGTACCGACGGCTGAACGATTGCGGATTCTCCCTTCTGCGGTTTTAACTGGTAAAAGTAATAAGTCGTTACGATGAATTCTTTGGGATACTTCTTTAATAAGATTGCCCTGAGCTTGAGCGATAAAAATATTTGAACTAAGACTAGATAGTTCTTGGGGAGACAAGATAGTTTGTTTTTTACTAATAATTAATAATACTTGCAGGGTAGTTTTAAGTTCTGTTGCTAAGCTTAGACGCATTTACATTGCATTATCAAAGCCGTGAAAGCCTTCTGGAGAAAGATGCAGCTAGGAAACTTTAGTGCGCCTAAGCTTAACAATTTAGCAATGGTTAGAGTTTGCTCGAATTCGGCAGAAATTGCCTGTCTTTTAGTAACGGCTAAAAAAACTCTAGCTGTATTGGCAATAGGTTGGACAAAGCGAGCAATCAAAACAGGGATAGATAATTGTAAAGCAACGTTATCGATGGTACTGCCAAAAAAATTATCCTGATAAGAAGAATATCCTTTCCAACCGCAGATTACCAAACTAGCATTCCTTTCGATCGCCGTGCGCACGATACCGCGATCGATCTCATCATCTACTCTGGCAATGGTTTCTACTTTAGCATTAGCAGCATGAGCGAGGGTTTCGGCTGTTTCTAATAGCTGTATTTGCTGCATTCTCGCTTCTGGGGATACGGGAAAATCGCGATCGCTTAAAACATTCAAAGGTAATAAAGTTCCATCAGCAGTTTTTGCCAAAATTAGAGCCAAATTTAACAAATTATCTTCGTTATTAGGATTTGCGACGGGAACTAAGACTCGTTGTGCCAAAAATTTAGATTTATTGACTTTACTAGGAGTTTTTTCGGCAGTAGTAATTTGTTGTCCCCATTTTTCTGTGACTAGAGGGGAAGCAATACAAGTAAATAAAATCATTGCCACAATACCATTAACCGTAGTGCGATCGACTAATTCAATTTCGTAAGCAACAGTAATAGCAGCTAAGGTAGAAGCAGCTTGGGCTATGGATAAACCAAACATCACCATAACGCTAGGAAATTTATAACCAAACCATTTTCCCGAAATCCAAGCAGCAACAAATTTACTAATTAATTCAGCCAAAATCATCACCGCAGCGATTACTCAAGATTTTGGTTCGTGGATTAAAATTAGAGGATCGATGAGCATTCCTACCGAAATGAGAAAGAATGGCACGAATAAAGTATTGCCAATAAACTGGATGCGATTCATCAAAGGACTTAATTGGGGAATCAGGGGAGTGAGGGCAATTCCCGCTAAAAATGCCCCAATAATTGGCTCAACTTCAATTAATCCTGCAATATAAGAAACTACAAATAAAGTCGCCAAGACAAAAATAAATTCGGCACTCTCATCATGTCCGAATTTATGAAAAAACCAGCGTCCAATTTTGGGTACACCCCACAGGGTAGCGAGAGTATAAATAGTTAAAGCAGGAATCAGAAACAACCAAAAACCTAAAGTAAGTTCACCCTCATAGGCTTTTACTACTACCGCTAATACCAACAAAGCTAAAACATTGGTAATTAAAGTTCCTCCCAAAGTAATATTAACTGCCGAAGCTCTCATAATACCTAGCTTGCTGAGGACTGGAAGAGCCAACAAAGTATGAGAAGCAAAACAAGAAGCCACCAACACCGCAGCTAAGACACCATATCCCAAGAGCATCATGGCAACAGTACCCAGAATCATCGGGGCAAGAAAAGTAGCCATACCAAAAATAATTGCTTTATCTCCATTGTTTTTCAGGTCATCTAGGCTAGTTTCCAAACCCGCCATAAACATCAAAAACAACAAGCCAATCGTACCCAACAAGATAATATTACTACCTCGTTCTAACAATCCTAGCCCTGAAGGACCTACAATTACTCCAGCTAAAATCAAGCCTACAATACCAGGAAGGCGCAATCGCTCGAATAAGAGAGGTGCAATCAACATTATCGCCAAAATTAGCAAAAAAAACAGCTACAGGATCGCTAATCGGTTGAAATGACAGAGCAAAAGCCATAAAAATCATCCTGGTTTTTGTTGATGGTTAATAGTTGATATAGTAATCGTATTTAAGTTTTTAGCATCTATCGTAAATGTAATTCCGCTAGTCTAGATATAACAGTATTAAAATACGCTACAAATCGCCAATCTTTCCCTGTAGATTTTGCTGCATAAGCTTGTAAAGTATCGATGAGACTAACTACTTTCGGCTCTTCTCTTTCCTGTTTGCCTAGTTTAATTATTTCAGAAAGGCGATCGCAATAAGTTAAACCTTCTAAACAGTTAATTAGCTTCTCGAAGTTACCGCGGTTAAACATAGCTTCTAAAACAATTAACTAATATATTTTTACTACCTAATTTTTAAAAATTTCCTTTGTTATTCCTTTTTGCCACAAAGCTTCACTTGGAAAACGGGTTTTTAGGGTGACACCTTTTCCACCATATACATAATATCATGTCAAGCCGTCAAATTAAACTTATAGTTATTTCAATTAATTTCCGCAGTTTTATCGGTAATGGTTGGAATGTGGTTAGTCGTTAGTCCTTAGTCAAACAACTCGCTATTTTATAATTACACTAGACTAAAACTCACCTACTTGGTAAAAAGCGATCGAGTTGCTTGGGGGATTTTAGCCTAAAAATTTAACTAACTCTTCTAACTTTGTCCAAGCTGCACCACTCGCCAGAATTGTTTTAGCTTTTTCTATCCCTTGAAGATGATTACCAAAAGGAACAAAATCGCCTACTTGCAAAGCTAAAGAAGTATTTAAAGCTACGGCGTTTGTTTGAGCTTCAGTTCCTTTACCTTGCAGAACATTTCGTAAAATAGCTGCATTTTCCTCTACTTCACCGCCTCTTAGTTCTTGAATATTAGCTGAATTTAAACCTAATTCCTGAGGATGAATACTAGTAAAACTAACGTGACCATCATTTACAACAACTAAATCGGTGCTATCTCCTAAACCAGCTTCATCTAGCTTTTCTCGTCCGTGTAAAACTATAGCTTTTGGCGTGCCTAGTTTATTTAAAGCAGAAGCCATACTAGACAAAAATTTATCATCATAAACCCCAATCACTTGTCCTGTAGGGGATAAAGGATTGACTAAAGGCCCTAATAAATTAAATACGGTTCTTACTTTGAGTGTGCGTCTGAGGGGAACGACGCTTTTCATAGCTGGATGCCAACCAGGGGCAAACAGAAAGGTAATTCCTACTTCATCTAAGGCAGAATGTACTCGGTCTGATGGTGCAGACAGCTTTACTCCTAAATATTCTAAAACATCAGCAGAACCAACTTTACTAGAAGCAGAACGATTACCGTGTTTGGCGACTTTAACCCCTGCTGCTGCTGCCACAAAAGCAACTGCTGTAGAAATATTAAAAGTAGAAGCCCCATCTCCTCCCGTACCACAAGTATCAATTACAGGGGCATTATGTTGGATAGTTTTTTGTTGTTGCGATTGAGACTTGAGAACTTCTGCCATTCCTGCTAATTCTGTTGCAGATACTCCTTTTGCCTGAATAGCTGCTAAAATTGCTCCTGACATTACATCGGGTATTTCTTCCTTTAGCCATCCTTCCATTAGTTGGGCTGCTTGAGTTTGAGAAAGAGATTGTCCATCGAGTAATTGTTGTAGCAGATTGGGTAAGTTTAGAGTTGTTTGGCTAGAATTTTGTACCATCAGTTAAGTAGGTAATATTTTTAGATAAATTTTAGTCGATCGATCTACCGTCTCAAGTATTCAAACCCTATTATTTTCCGTAATTGTTGTCAGTCTCAGAAAATGTTACAAAAATCAAAAAAAAGCTCAATCTTGATATTAGTCGTAAGATTAAGCTTTTTTTATAAATAAAATCTATTTACCTACTTACCTATTTACTGTCAATAGATGGTATTTCTGGTGCGTCAGCATAAATTAGCCCATAAAGACTAGATGGGCCAGATGCTTCTTGGACTAAGCTAGGAATAGATGCCCGCATCAATGTTGTTAATTGATTAGTTGTAGAATCATAAATTTGTGTAGCTACTTTAGGATATAAACCAATACCAATAATAGGTACTAACAAAGAAGCAATGATAAATACTTCTCTAGGTTCTGCATCAATTAGTTTAGTATGTTCTACCAATTCTTTATTTTCAGGGCCATAGAGCATTTCTCTAAGCATAGAAAGCAGATAGATAGGAGTGAGAATTACACCCACTGCTGCTAAACAAACAACCATGATTTTAAACGTGGAATTGTAGGCATCACTGGTAGCAAAACCGACAAAAACCATCAATTCTGCGACAAAACCACTCATTCCTGGTAAAGCGAGAGATGCCAGAGAACAAGTAGTCCACATCGCAAAAGCTTTCTTCATTTTTTTACCGATACCGCCCATTTCATCCAACATGAGGGTATGAGTGCGATCGTAGGTACAACCTACCATGAAGAAGAGACTAGCTCCGATCAAACCATGGGAAATCATTTGTAGCATTGCGCCACTAACACCTAAATTGGTAAAAGAACCAATCCCAATCAACACAAAACCCATGTGAGATATAGAAGAATAGGCAATTTTCCGTTTGAGGTTGCGTTGGGCGAAAGAAGTAAATGCTGCATAAATGATATTGACTACCCCTAAGATAACTAAAATAGGAGCAAAGAAAGCATGAGCATCGGGTAGCATTCCTACATTCATCCGTAGCAAGGCATAACCACCCATTTTTAAGAGAATACCTGCTAGTAACATATGGGCGGGGGCTGTAGCTTCACCGTGGGCATCGGGTAGCCAAGTGTGGAGGGGGAAAATTGGTAGTTTTACACCATAAGCAATCAAAAGACCGCCATAGAGTAATAATTGCAGATTAAAACTATAATCCTTAGCTGCTACTGCACTCATATCGAAAGTTACTGTATCTCCGTAGAATGCCATAGTCAAAGCAGCAATCAGGATAAACAGCGAACCTCCTGCGGTATAAAGAATAAACTTAGTCGCAGCATAGAGGCGTTTTTTACCACCCCAAATCGATAAAATTAGATAGACAGGGACTAACTCTAATTCCCACACTAAGAAAAACAGCAGCATATCTTGTACGGCAAAGACGGCAATCTGTCCGCCATACATGAGCAGCATGAGAAAATAAAATAACTTTGGTTTTAAAGTGACGGGCCAAGCTGCCATAATTGCTAAGGTGGTGACAAACCCAGTCAGCATGACCAAAGGCATGGATAATCCATCAACCCCTAAAGACCATTTAAGGTCTATTTGCGGTATCCAAGTATAACTTTCTACCAGTTGTAAATCTGGATTAGCGAGATCGTAACCAGCGTAGAAAGCATAAACAATGAGAATAAAGTCAATTAGGCCAATGATTAAAGAGTACCATCGCACAGTTTTGCCATCTTTATCGGGAATGAGCGGGATAAAAAAGGCAGCAACAATGGGAAAGAGAATAATGGCTGTTAGCCAAGGAAAATGTTCCATATTTGAATATGCGGTTATTATCGAGTAGTTATACTTATTTCGATTTTCTCTCTTTTTATGATCGAGGGTAATCTAGACGATGGTAGCTATTCTTAATGAATTGTTTAGAGCAAGGTAAACTTATCGCAATATATAGACTTTAGCTCTAGGTCATTTAGCCAGCGATCGCTAATTATAGTTATAAAACTGAGGTTACGCATTAGTACCTTTAGGCGCAAGTAATAAGTAACTCGTCATTGAGTAATGAGTTTTTTGCATAGCGTGTGATGCTTACCTTATTTAAGGCTACGTCTGCTAATCCTTGAAAAATACCAGCATAAAAGATTTATGTTTTTTGTTGCTGTAGCTAATCTATACTTATTTATTATTTTGATATTTATCGAAGTTTTTAGATAGATCCGTTGGTACTTTTCCCCATTCTGAATCTGGTATCTGTGCGCTAATTTCTGCTGCGATTTCCCAGATAGGACGAGCTTGAGGATCGTATTTAAAGTTGTTATCCATTTGCTTATCCCTATTTAGTCCTATTGTATCTTGACGCTCTACTACCTTGAGCGATCGAGTTTTCTAGTCGATCGAGCGAAATTTGTTCTTTGCGCCAAGCTTTATCTTTCTTCACCATCTCGATCGTGTTTGTATAGAGTATTACCTCTCTTATCAGGATCGATCGCCTTAACCTTCGCCATAAAAATCTTGTAGTCTAAGCTAAACCTTAGTTAACCAAGAAATAAATTTCTTGGCTTATAACTAAAGTCCGCCTTATAGGACTTAAACTATCAGACAGAGAATTTATTCTCTGGCTGTCTGGCTAATGTTATTCTTTATTAGATTAAGCTCCCATATCGTCATGTTCTAAATCTGGAATCGCCTTATCGCATTCGGCTACCTTTTTATCTAATTTCATTGCTTGATATAGTTTTCTGGAATTTTCGTAAGCTGTTTTAGCTTCAGACTTTTGCTGTAAGTTTTTCCGAGTATCTCCCAAATTAAACCAAGATTCAGCTTCAATATCGCGAGTACCTATTTGTTGACTAATCTCTAACGACTGTTGAAGGTTATCTATTGCCCGTTGATATTCTCCCAGGTTATTGTAAGCATCGCCTAAATTATTTAAAGAATTAGCTACTCCATTGCGATCGCCTATTTCTCGTTTAATCTTTAAAGATTTTTGATAGTAATCTATTGCCTGTTGATAATCTCCCTGAGAGTTGTAAGCATTGCCTAAATTATTTAAAGAATAAGCTACACCACTGCGATCGCCTATTTCTTGTGTAATCCCTAAAGACTCTTGAAGGTAATCTATTGCCTGTTGATATTCTCCTAGAGAATTGTAAGCATTGCCTAAACCAATTAAAGAATTAGCTACACCACTGCGATCGCCTATCTCTCCTGTAATCTCTTTTGACTGTTGATAGTAATCTATTGCCTGTTGATATTCTCCTTGGGAATTGTAAGCATTGCCTAAATTATTTAAAGAATTAGCTACACCAGAGCGATCGCCTATTTCTCGTTTAATCTCTAAAGATTGTTGATAGTAATCTATTACCCGTGGATATTCTCCTAGGAAATAGTAAGCATTACCTAAACCAATTAAAGAATCAGCTACACCAGAGCGATCGCCTATTTGTTGTTTAATCTCTTTTGACTGTTTAAGGCACTTAATTGCCCGTGGATATTCTCCTAGGGAATGGTAAACATTGCCTAAACCAATTAAACAATTAGCTACACCAGAGCGATCGCCTATTTGTTGTTTAATCTCTTTTGACTGTTGATAGTAATTAATTGCCTGTTGATATTCTCCTAGGAAATCGTAAGCATTGCCTAAATTACCTAAAGAATTAGCTACACCAGAGCGATCGCCTATTTCTCGTGTAATCTCTTTTGACTGTTGATAGAAATCAATTGCCTGTTGATATTCTCCTTGAGAACCGTAAGCATTGCCTAAATTCTTTAAAGATTTAGCATAATCTGATTTATCTTCTGGTTGCAGGTTTAATTGCCATCCTTGAACTAATTTTTCAGATATTTCTACTAAAACCCTAAAATAACCACGTAAATTTAAAAAACCATAACAGATATTTAAACTCTCATTAGCTGAGGCATATTGTTTTAATTCGCAGCGATGATCGATAATTTCTAGATATTCACTAACATCATCTAAAACTTGCCAAGATTCTTCTTCTTTCAAATTAGTACAATAATATTCAATAGCTTGCTGATGGGCATTATTTAAACTATTTGCTTGCTGTAAAACATATTTCTGTACTAAAGATTCAAATTGAAATTTGTTTTCTTGAGTTTTAATTAATAGAGAACGATTAGAGAATTCTTGAAGCTTTTTCTGAATTACTATAGGTTTTACCTTTTTGCCTATCCACTGATAATTTGCTGCTTCACGGTTAAAAGGCAGTCGATATACACTTAAATTAGTTAGAAATTGTTTTTGTTCAGCACTTAACCTATCTAAATGCCGTTCAATAATCCAAGATAAACGAGCATCTTGTTTATTGCGGTGTAATCCTTCCGCTTCTTGGTAAGCTAAATCAAATTTTTCTAATCCTAATTTTTCAACTTGGCTTAACTGACGATCGCAATACTCTCTTAAATATCCTGCTACTAATTTTATTGTCAAAGGATGTCCATTGACATATTCTACAAAGGCTTTTAATTCTGCTTCTGTTCCCTGTATAGCTAACTTAGTTAATAAAGCAATTCCTTCCTCAATCTTCATCCCTCCCAAAGTATACCAATGCTGTAAAGCTTGGAATAACTTGGGTTTATCTTGAGTTGTTATAAATAAAGTACTATTCGTTCCCTGTTGCTGCCAACGACTAAAAAAGTCTTGATAATATTCATCTCGCCAATTTCTTTCTTCATCCAGCAGAGTTTCTAAATTATCCACTACCAACAAACAGCGACGCTGACTGAGTAGAGAAAGTAAGTTATTGATTAACTCCGTAATATCGATAGGTTGATTAACCTTTCCACCCAAAGCCAGAATTATCTTTTCTGCAAAGACTGTAAAATCAGGTTTTCCGCTGACATCTGCCCAAAATTTCGCCTCAAAATCAAGGTAATGATAAAAATAAGCAGCTAGAGTAGATTTGCCTACCCCACCTAAGCCTTGAATTCCCAGAGTATTAGCTTGAGTAATCCCCACAGTACTAACTTGCGGATTATTCAGCCAGGCTTTTATAATCTCTATTTCTTCTTTTCTCTCTACCCAGTTATCGAGATTTGGCGGTATAGTATTCAGGTTGGTAGAAGTAGCAACTTGAGAGTTCGTCTGTCTAATTTTATTAGCAACTTCTACAATTTCTTCTGGGCTTAGTTCTTTCCCAAAGTAATATTAGTATCCGAACCTCCAATTCTGGAATTAAGCGCGTCTATTTTACCAGCAGCAACTCCGCCAGTTTCGGCTTTGATTTCGTCTGTAGTGATAGTATCACCAGCACTCGCATTAGCAATTTCTTTACCTAACTTGCTAATCTCTTCTGCAAAATTTGGATCGTTCCGCATTTCAACGTGCAGAAAGGGTTCTAGCTGTTTTAAATTTTCCTGAGTTGGATTTTGTTTCAGTTCAACTATCTCACCTTCAATAAAAGGCTGATTTTTCAGTAAGCGATTTTTGATTTTTTGCCACAGAAGTTTTGCTCCTTCACTAGCAGCATCGCCAACAATTGCGCTTAAAGCGATCTCTAGCAGCTTTCCCGCAGCCAATAATTCCATACTCATTTAAGCTCAAATGTTTCAAGTTGTGTTTGGACAATTTCTCCAATAGTAACGAAATTATTTTGAACATTGCCATCAAGTATGTTAATTTTCTTGATGTTCGCAGACTAAATTTATAAACTGTGTGAGCTAGCCCCCTAAATCCCCCAAGCTTGGGGGACTTTTAATCACCATTTACTCTTTTTTTTTCCCCAGAGTTGGGGGGCTAGGGGGGCAAAAACCAGTAAAAAATCAGCCAATATTAATTTTTTTGTTAATAATAATAACGAGCTTGCAGAAAATAGACGGAATTATCCTTTAGTTTATAAACTAAACGATGTTCTAGATCGAAATGAACAAAAATAATCTAGTCTCAAGGGAAAAATTTACGGGGTGGTTGTTAGTCATTCCTGCTTTGATAGTACTATCTCTAGTCTTTATTTATCCTATTGTTCGTGCTTTTTGGTTGAGTTTATTTACAGAAAACTTGGGTACTCAATTACAACCAGTCTTTTCTGGCTTAAGTAACTACTCGCGAATGCTAGGAGATGGAAGGTTTTGGCAGAGTATGGGTAATACGGCTATTTTTACCGTTATTAGCGTTTTTTTGGAACTAATTTTAGGTCTGGGTATTGCCTTAGTTTTAAATCAAACTTTCCGTGGCAGAGGGATAGTAAGAACGATCGCGATTATTCCTTGGGCTTTACCTACTGCCGTCATGGGTTTGGGTTGGGCGTGGATTTTCAACGATCAATATGGTGTGATTAACGATCTTCTGCAACGGTTAGGAGCGATCGATCTTGGGATCAATTGGCTCGGTTCTCCTACTTTAGCTATGGTAGCCTTAATTGTCGCCGATGTTTGGAAAACAACCCCTTTTATTAGTATTATTTTATTGGCGGGGTTGCAATCTATTCCTCAAGACCTCTACGAAGCTCATGCTATGGATGGGGCTAATGCTTGGCAAAGTTTTTATCAAATTACTTTACCTCTTTTATTGCCTCAAATTTTAATTGCTTTATTATTTAGATTTGCTCAGGCTTTTGGCATTTTCGATCTAGTACAGGTAATGACTGGGGGAGGACCCGCAGGCGCAACTGAAACCGTTTCTATATATATATATGCTACAGTGATGCGCTATTTAGATTTTGGTTATGGTGCAGCTTTGATTGTGGTTACATTTTTGCTACTAATAATAGTAGTAGCTATCACCTCTTTATTACTCAAAAAGCTAAAAGCCAGTTGAGCGGTAAAAGTAAATATTTTTTTGAGAACCGATAATTAAAATATTATGGCAATATTGCGCGCTCGCTCCTATCCAAGAGCGAGTATAAATATCAAAAGTATTATCCTCTGGATTAGTATATTTTTTATAGTTATTTTTTTCCTTGCTCCTATTCTCTGGCAAGTCCTGACTTCTGTGAAAGTCAATCAAGATATTTCTGCTCTCCCGACAATTTATTTTCCTACTCGTTTTACTTTAAGTCATTACGCAGAATTATTCGCCCGTCGCCCCTTTTTACTTTATATTTTCAATAGTGCTTTAGTTTCTATTGTTTCTACGCTATTATGTTTGACTATTGGTTCTCCCGCAGCTTATGCTTTGGCTAGATTAAAATTACCTGGAGAAAATATCGTTTTGGCGGGAATTTTAATAGTTACTTTGTTTCCTTATGTTTTACTATTTTTAGGATTATTAGAAATAATTAAAGCGATCGGTTTGGGTAATAACTATCTTGCCCTAATTATTCCTTACACTGCGATTAATCTTCCTCTAACTATTTTGGTCATGCGGAGTTTTTTTCAACAGCTACCTAAAGATTTAGAAGATGCAGCCAAAATTGACGGATACAAAACAATTTCTATGCTGCTAAATATTTTACTGCCAATGACCATACCAGCTTTAGTAACTACGGGAATTTTGACTTTTATTTTTGCTTGGAATGAATATATTTTTGCTCTGACTTTTATTACTAGAGATGTAATGAAAACTATTCCCGTAGCCACAGCGCAATTAGGGGGTGCTACGCTTTTTGAAATTCCTTATGGGCCGATCGCTGCTGCAACAATTTTGGCAACCTTACCTTTAGTTATGTTAGTTTTAATATTCCAGCGTCGTATCGTCCAAGGATTAACCGCTGGTGCTGTCAAAGGTTAAAGCTGAAGGTGTGCCAGCCTATAAGAGGGATTAGTTCAGTTTATTACTTTATTTTTAGTCGATCTTGTCAAAAAATATACAGTAAAAAAAGAAATAACTAGCTAAAAAAATTTTAACTAGTTATGTAATTGTAGATACCGTATCTCTAAAAAGTCAAATCGTTTAAACTAATCTATATAATTAAAGTTAAGAACTAAAAATTATCAACTTCTTTAATTCATTTTTTCTTGAAGATATCTTCAAGAAAATCTCTACCTTAAACTGCTAAATTAATTGAGAGTACGTGGGTGAAAATTATGTACATTACAGAAAACGATAAGGTAGCTATCAGAAAAATAATAGAAGAGCAGATTAAAGCTTTTCAAAGAGATGATGCAACAGCAGCTTTTGCGATCGCCAGTGAAGCTATCCAAAAACAGTTTGAAAACCCAGATAACTTTATGGAGATGGTAAAAGAAAATTATCCAGCCGTATATCGTCCTAGATCGGTTATGTTTCGCGGTTTTACTAGTATCGATTATTATCCCGCACAAATAGTAGTTTTAATGGACGAACGAGGAAATTTAGTACAGGCTGTTTATATTATGAAACAAAAACAAGATTATAGTTGGTGTATTCATGGTTGTTTTTTAGTATCTATGAATGAAAAAATAGTTTGAGCGATCTAGTAGTTATCTTGAGTTTTTAGTTTTTAGCTTTTAGTTTTAATCGATAAAGATTGAAAGATCGGGTACTTTAGCCCCATTTAATTTAAACTAACAACTAATGACTAACAACTAACAACTAACCTTTTCCAAATAATTAGATAGCTCGATCGCAATCTGTTTTTTACTAACTACTCGCTGCGGTTTTTCTTCTTTTGTAACTAAATAAGCAACTTGTTCTCCGTCGATTCCTTTTTCCTCGCCTCGATTGGCTACGACTAAGGGATATCCTTGTTGTAATCTCTCTCGTGCTATACGAATTAACTCTTCGTGACTAATATTTTCTTGATATTTAAAAGTCACCATATACAATTGGGGAAAATTATCTTTAACTTGCCGAATTACTTTGGCAGTAGGTACAAGCTGAATCGATTTTAATGCTCCGCCACTAGAAATTTTGCCAGGAAAAACTTGCTTTGGTTGATAATCGGCAACAGCAGCAGAAAAAATACCAAAACGATAGGGATGATTTTGTAGCTCTTCTATTACCTTGGTACGATATTCTTGATAAGTATTAATAGTTCGATCGGGTAGATAGTCTGGCGGTAAATAACTACTTTCTCCCCGAATTAAACAAACATTTGCTCCCCGAAGATATAGTTCACGAGCAATTTCTATACCCAATCTGCCAGTAAAACGATTAGTGATATGGCGAACATTGTCAATGGCGACAGGAGTAGCCCCCCCCGTTACCAGCATATACACTCCTTTAAGGGGCGATCGACTTAAAGCACGAGAGACTTCGGATGTAATTTTTGTTTCTGAGGGTAAATTATTCTTCCCATAATCGATACGAGGCTTAATAATCCTTACGCCTAGGTGGTGTAATTTTTGAAGAGAATTCGTCAGAATCGAATTATGTAAACTACCATGCATAGTCGGAGCGACCAAAATTTGGGTTCTCCCTCTTTCCATTTGTCCAATTGCCGAACCTAAGGTAGAGGTGATTACCCCATCAGCAATCCCTAAAGCCATCTTATTGATAGTGTTATAAGTAGCAGGAGCAACTAAATAAGCAGCAAAAGGATGAGCATCGCTTAAATGTTCCGCAGCAGGAGTTAATTTAGTAACTACGGGATTAGTTGTACTCCATTCTAAAGTATCAATTGTAGTATAACGCAATGCTTCTGACGAGACGAAAGCTACTACTTCTGCTCCCTGACGACGTAAAGCGCGGGCAATAAATGGAGCTTTCATCGCTGCAATACTACCAGTTACTAAGAGGGCAATACGTTGATGGTGAAGATGATAACCTTCTAAAGGTACTTCGCGATCGCCCAAATCTGATTCTGGAGGTGAACTAAAATCCCAGTTTGACATCAACTTATCCGAACTTCTTATTATTAATAGTTATTAGTGGAAAAAGCCAGGTAGTTAAAGTTCTATGGGAAACAAGGTAGCAAAAAGAAAACTTATAATCATCGCAGCTTTTTTGTTAGTTATACTATTAAACCATTCCTGGTTGACAACAGGAAAAGCATCTAGCACTCGCCATTTTCGTCAGGACGCTACTCCTATCTCCTCAACTATTGTAAGTACAATTAGCCAATCATCTTTTCAAGATTTTGCTAGTTCTATGATACTTTCAGATGATAAACTTTTACCGATTCCCCAGAGCCATCCTTTACCCATTTCTCTAGCCAACTGGACAGAACCAAACAATAAAGAAGATTACTTTAAACAAATAAAACCATCTCCTAATGGTTATTTAATTTGGTCGCGATTTCCCGTAAAAATTTACCTCGAAAAATCTAAACCATCACTCCCTAATTCTGCCGAGAATAAACGTCAAAAGCAATGGTTAGAAGCAGTCAGAAAAGCGATCGCCGAATGGGATAGGTATCTTCCTTTACAAGAAATAGATAATCCAGAATTAGCTAATATTATTGTGACGCGATCGACTCCAACTAGAGAAGTTAAAATAAACCCAGAAACAGGACTTTACGATCTTCCTCGTGCCATAACCGCCCGAACTACCTATCAATTTTATTGGCAAGAAAACAAAGTTCTCTATCATCGTATGGATATTCAAGTTTCTCCTAATTTAAGTAAACTAGCAATTTTAGCTGCTACTCGTCATGAACTCGGTCATGCTTTAGGAATTTGGGGTCATAGTCTCGATCGAAATGATGCTCTCTATTTTTCTCAAGTTCGTAACTTTCCACCTATTTCTGCTAGAGATATTAATACTCTTAAAAAGATTTATCAACAACCAACAAGATTAGGATGGTTGGGCAAAGAAAAAGCAGTAAATAAACTCGATTGACAAAGTGATGTTATTTTTAATCTTTACTCGTGCTACAGTTGTGGTCATTCAACCAATTATTTTCAAAAAACTATTAACTTGAACTGGCTATAATTAATCAGTCCTTGACAAAAAAGTCAGGAATAAGTTAGGGAATGTGAAAAATCAAACTAGTATTGAATATGTATATTATTTATGCCCGCTTCTCAGTATTTTTAGCTGTTAGCTTTACTTGTTTGGGATTGGTTAGTGAGGGCTTTTCCTTCACTTATAAAGGAAAAAACTATCATCCAATTATATCTATAGCTAAGGCAGAAGCGATCGAAACTAATTCTGCTTCAAATCCATCTATACCGAGAGATGGGGAAAATCAAGTAAAATCTTCTGCTTTGCCCTCCAATTCAACAGCAGAAAGTTTAAATTATGAAAAATATATGCAAGCTGGCTACAAAGCAGATCGAAATAAAGACTATCTAACTGCTTTAGCAAATTTTAAAAACGCTTTAGCTTTACGTCCTGAAGATTCTTTGGCTAAAAAAGCCATCCGTAATGCAACTAGCTATGCCTTTGATTCTCTAATGCAAGCTGGTTATCAAGCAGATAAATTAAGAGATTATCAAGCTGCTCTAAAATATTTTAGACAAGCCAACGATCTCAAACCCAATTCTTTCTATGCCCAACAAGCTATCCACAATGTTAGTACATATTTAGCAACCACTGAAATTGCCAGCACAGAATTGACCGATTCATCAGAAGATTCTCCCGTTAGTTCTTGGTTATTGTTTTTGGCTTTATTTTTGGCTATTAGTGTAGCGGGAGGAATATTGTATCTTCTGTTCTCGGGCAATAATAATAACGAGCCAGAGCTTGCCGAAGAATCCCTCCCTAATCCTGAAAAAGAAGATGAAATAGAACCCGATCTACCTGCTAATCCTACTTATACAGAGGTAAAACTACCATTCCCAAATCCCGAACCACAAATTATTACAACTACTAAGCATAATGTTGTAGAGGGAGAACAAAAAACGCAAATATTTACGACAGAAACCAATGGTAGTCAACTCAAGCCCATCGAACAACAAAATTTGAGTCAAACACCGTCTTATTTGACTTCCTCCTCCCCTTCTCAAATTACTAAACTAGATATCGTCCCTGAATTGATTGAGGATTTGCAACAAAGGGATCGCAATCTTAGAAGAAAATCTATCTGGGAATTAGCACAAAGGGGCGATTCTAGGGCAATGAAACCTTTGGTGGAATTGATGGTGAAAGTAGATTCTCAAGAGCGTAGTTTGATCTTAGAAGCTATGACCCAGATTGCCAGTCGTACCCTCAAACCTATGAATAAAGCATTGAGTCTTTCTCTAGAAGATGTCAACTCTCAAGTACGCCAAAATGCAATTCGCGACCTAACCAGAGTATACGAATTAATGTCTCAAGTAACTCAAAGATTATCACAAGCCGTAAACGATTCTGATGAAGAGGTACAAGAGACTGCTAAATGGGCATTAAAACAACTAAATCAAATGCCTAATAATCCTTGGAACAATCACAATAACTTTTAGACCTTACCGCACTAAATTTACATAATGCTTAAACTGTTATTTCTTTCTACTCCTGTGGGTTCTTTGGGTTCTGGTCAAGGGGGTGGAGTAGAACTTACTATCCAAAATGTTGCTCAAGAGTTACAGAAAAGGGGACATCTACTAGAAGTCGTTGCTCCGCAAAATTCGATTTTAAAGGGAATTAAAGTAAAAACAGTTGAAGGTAATCATCAAATTGCCGTGCAAACTCAAACAAGAGATGTGCCGATATGTTTACCAACTAATTCGGTTTTAGCCAATATGTGGGAATATGCCCGTCAAGTCCAAAATAACTACGATCTAATTGTCAATTTTGCCTTTGATTGGCTACCTTTTTACTTGACACCTTTTTTCGCTCGACCTATCGCTCATTTTATTAGTATGGGTTCGATGACCGAAGCTAGCGATCGAATTATGAATAAAGTGGCGCAAAAATATCCAAATACTATTGGTGTCTATACTAAATCTCAAGCAGCTAGTTTTCCCTTTGCCGATCTTTGTCATATTTTAGGTAGTGGTTTGGATTTATCTCTTTATCAATTTTGTCCTCAACCCCAAAATTATTTAGCCTGGTTGGGCAGAATTGCCCCCGAAAAGGCTTTAGAAGATGCCGTAGCAGCTAGTAAAATTACGGGCATACCTTTGAAAATTTTTGGCAAAATCCAAGAGGGAGATTATTGGCAGCAAATTCAACAAGATTTCCCTGAAGCACCCATAGAATATATGGGATTTTTTCAGACGGAAAAGTTACAAGAGTACCTGGGTAAATCCCGCGCCTTACTAATGACACCCCGTTGGTTAGAGGCTTTTGGGAATGTGGCGATCGAAGCTTTGGCTTGTGGTGTACCCGTAATTGCTTATCGTCGAGGTGGGCCCGCAGAAATTATTCGAGACAACCAAACAGGTTTTTTAGTCGAGCCAGATAGTATATCTGGTTTAGTAGAGGCAATTGAGAACATAGACCAAATCGAGCGAAAGAATTGCCGTCAACAGGCAGAACGAGAATACTCCCTAAAAGCCTTAGGAGAAAGATTTGAAGCCTGGTTTTACAAGATTTTGAGCATTTAAGGGTATTCTAATCATAATTAATTTATTACTATCTACCAAAAAAAGATTAAATTAGATTACGTTACAAATCTTTACCACAGACCAATAGTAGTGTACACTACCTCAGGGTAGATATATTAAAAACAAGAAGGAGCAAAAACACAAAATGCAGTCGGCTCAGACGCTGCGAACAGTACCCAAAGAGTTTCTACAACCTCCTGGTGGCATAAACCCTAACGTATTAATGTTTATGGCAGCACTGATGCTGATATTTTCATCGACTTGGGGTTATTTTGGCGGAGTCCTACCAGGATGGTGTTGTTTTTTGGCAAATGTTCTAGCATTACATTTATCGGGAACAGTAATTCACGATGCATCCCATAATAGCGCCCATAGCAATCGTATCCTTAACGCGATTTTAGGACATGGTAGTGCTTTAATGTTAGGGTTTGCTTTTCCTGTATTTACAAGGGTTCACCTCCAGCATCACGCTCATGTTAACGATCCCGAAAATGACCCCGATCACTTTGTTTCTACAGGTGGTCCTTTGTGGCTCATTGCTGCTCGTTTTTTTTATCACGAAATATTTTTCTTTAAACGGCGTTTATGGCGCAAATATGAATTATTAGAATGGTTTCTCAGTCGCTTATTTCTGGCTGTAATTATTATGCTCGGTATCCATTATGGTTTTATCGGTTATATTATGAATTTCTGGTTTGTACCAGCTTTAGTAGTAGGAATTGCTTTAGGCTTATTTTTCGATTATTTACCCCATCGTCCTTTTAAAGAGCGAGATCGCTGGAAAAATGCCAGAGTATATCCCAGTGCTATTGTCAATTTACTAATATTAGGACAAAATTATCATCTAGTTCATCATCTTTGGCCTTCTATTCCTTGGTATAAATATCAGCCAGCTTACTATGCTACTAAACCTCTCCTAGATGCTAAAGGTTGCGATCAGTCTTTAGGTTTGCTGGAATGGAAAAATTTCTGGACTTTTCTATATGATATTTTTTTGGGTATTCGTTTTCATGGACATAAAAAGGAGTAAGTTGTTAGTGGTTAGTTGTTAGTTATTTGTTAGTTTTTACAGGACAAAAAACTAATAACTTTTGACACTTTAGATGAGTATCGATCATTCCTTCTACCAATTAAAATTTAAATCCTATCAGCGTCCCTTTCGTCGTCCCTTACATACTAGTCATGGTATTTGGCGCGTACGGGAGGGAATTATTATTGAAATTACCGATCCTTTAAACCAGATAGGGAAAGGGGAAATTGCCCCTCTACCTTGGTTTGGTTCGGAAACCCTAGAAGAAGCATTAGAATTTTGTCAACAATTAGGCAATCTCGTTACCAAAGACAATATTAAAAATATTCCCGATCGCTTACCTGCTTGTCAATTTGCTTTTGAATCCGCATTAACAAATTCTTTAGAGCATAATTTCCTAGATGAAACTAAATATTCATCTCTATCTCATGCTTATTTACTACCAGCAGGAGAATCTGTTTTAACCGCTTGGCAAACTAAAACAAGCCAAAATAATCTCAATGCTCAAATTACTTTTAAATGGAAAATTGGTGTTGACTCTCTAAAAGAAGAAATTAGGATCGCACAAAAATTACTGGAACTTTTACCCCCTCACGCTAAGTTAAGATTAGATGCCAATGGTGGTTTAGATATTCGGCAAGCCAAACATTGGTTAGAATTAGCAGAACAAACTAAGAAAATAGAATTTATCGAGCAGCCTTTACCGCCTCAACAATTTACAGAAATGCTAGCTCTCAGTCAAGATTACTCTACAGCTTTGGCTTTAGACGAGTCAGTAGCTAATCTCGATCGATTAAAAGAATGTGTCGATCGAGGATGGCAGGGAATTTTTATAATTAAAGCAGCGATATTCGGTAAACCCAGCCGTCTACGTCATTTTTGTCATCAGCATTCTCTGGATTTAGTATTTTCTTCTGTATTTGAAACCGAAATCGGTCGTCAATCTGCCTTACAATTAGCAGTAGAATTAGGTAATCGCGATCGCGCTGTGGGTTTTGGTGTCGATAGTTGGTTCACAGATAATTAGATCGGTTTACCGTTATGGCTTTCCCAGATTCAAAAAGTGTGGACAGATGAAATCATTGTTATTTCCTCAGTTCAAAGCTAATCCCATAACTGGGTGGCAAATCAAATTGCCGAAACTAGGGCTAATACCTATCAATCTACATCGACCAATCCCTGATGGTTTTGTGGTCAAGCAAGTACGGGTACTCAAAAAAGCGCGCAAGTGGTTTGCTGTTGTAGCAATTGGGTCGGATCTTCAAATAAGTACTTAAGTGGCGTGGGGTAGCAATGCCTAACAGTGATGTTGGAAAGCCCGTGCTGTAATCTTTGATTCAGCGTCGGGAGGATGTCACGTCGTTACCAAATTACCAATAATGCTAGCGAACAAACTATTCGCGATCGAGTTCGTTACTATAAATCTCAAGGAATCAACACAATCATTCATGGCGTTTGGGGCAATGCTTGTACCATGTACAACAGTCAGGTAATGCAGCAAACTTTAGGCGATCGAAGTTGTCCCAATAAGTTTCAAGATCGCTGGTTAGATTGGTTGATTGATGAAGCACATCAACAAGGTATGGAAGTTCATGCCTATTTTGAGAAGGGTATTAAAATAGATAAAAACAGTCCTCTTTTTGATTTTGCTATCGCTCAAAAATGGATTATTCCTGGAGTCGATCGTACTTACTCTGGAGTCGAGCATTACTTACTCGATGTTGAAGTTCCTGAAGTTGCTAATTTTTTTAGAGATATCTTAGTCGAATTTGTTCGGAAATATCCCCAGATCGATGCGGTGCAATGGGATGATTATCTTGGCTATCATGCAGATTTACCAGGGACAGTCGATCGCAGATTGAGTTTAACCAAGTTTGTACGACAAATGATTGAGGCGATGAAAGAAGCAAACCCCAAGGTTAGTTTTGATATTTGCCATCATAATCCCTATTGGGCAAAACGTTATTTCGCTGCAGACTGGAAATAATGGGGTGTCGATCGCGTTTTTATTCAAGCTTACAATGAAGAGAATTTTCGTTTCCGAGTTAGATTATGTTAAAAAGTACGATGGGGTGGCAATCACAGATAAACAGTTTCATCGTTTGCCAAAATTGATTGAGAATCAGTCAGTTGATAGTATTTTAGTTTTTCCTCTTTCTGGCAAACCCAAAGAAACTGCTTCTAATTTAAAAAATTTGCTTCAAAAACAGTAGCAATTGTTAATTTCTTTATCTTTTAACGCTAAATTTAAAAGATAATAAAATCGCTACTAACTAACTTGAGACAGCTATCTAAGTTATTTATTTTAGCTAGTCCAGATCTGCTGATAAATATGTCGTTACTAAAATTATTAGAGATAAAATTTTTATGAGCGTTATTGTTTGATTTTTTATGTTCGACTTTATTAGATTTCCCAAACTGGAAAAATCTTAATATACCATTAGTTTTTTTGGCTATTTTTTGGCGATCGCCAAAATTACCTTTCTTTGCTTTAACCATTTTTCGCTCTTCTCACCCAAACTACTCATTAATAGTTGTATTATTCATCTTTCAGTTAAGACTGTGAATATTATGCAGTTTCTTTACATTAATTAACAAAAAGCCTCTATTTGCGGAAATCAATCTAGTTGATTTGCCATTGTGGTATCGGATAGAATTTAATAACATTTCTCGAAAGCAGAACGATATAGTCAAAAGTCAATTAACTTGAAGCACTAGTATAAAAACGCAAAGCAAAACGCCAGAAAAACATAGAAATAATTAATAAAATTATTGCTAAGATACCAGAGCCAATAATCCAACCAAATTGACTTCGATCGAGCATAGCTTCAGCAGGAACAGTAGTCAAAAAAGCTACGGGAATAATAAAGGTAAAAAAGAAACGATAAACAGCAGGATATGCCACCATAGGGTATCTTCCCGCTTCTAATAATCCCCGCAAAACTTCAGTAACATTATAAATTTTGACAAACCAAATACTAGTTGCCCCCAACATAAACCAGAGACTATAAAGAATCAAAACTCCAAAAAAAATAGGAATAATGCTAGCTAAATAATCACTAAATGTTAATCCTAAAGGAACTCCTGCATAAATAATTAAAATGATGCCAAATAAGATATCTGGTATTCCCCAAGGAGAAACTACCCGCATCGATAACCAAAACTGACTGCTAATTGGTTTAAGTAAAACAAAATCTAAAGTTCCTTGTTCTACTTGTTCTACAATCCGATTGAGATTAGGTACTAAAAAAGTTGTAGAAAAACCTTGCAAGATAGTAAAAATACCTAAAACAATAATCGCTTCTTGCCAACTCCAACCCTGAAAAGTATAGTCATTACGATAAAACAAAAATAGACCAAAGATACTGCCAGCAAGATTAGCAATACTAGTTCCACCAGCAATCAAAAAATTAAGACGATATTCTAATTCTGCTGCGATCGCGGTAGTCCAAAATAAGATGAGAACCTGGAAGTATCGTTTCATCAGAAAATCCTTTAGCTACTTAATAAAAATTAAACTAAATAATTATTAGCTAGCATATCAATCATAAAATCTTTGAGCTATAGTGCTACTGAGATCTTCGGTATTTCTCAATTAAGTTACCTCTATTAGAATTTTTAAGAGAAAAGTTTTTTGACTAGAATCAGATTAAACATAACCAACTAAACCAACGATCGCAGTATCGATCGATAGAAAAAAAGAGTTAGCTGCTTGACGGCGATCGCTAATTTTATTAGCCGATTCAACATACATTTTGTAAATTTCTAGATAGTGAGCTTGAAACTTTTGCCCGTATTGCTCTTCAGGTACTGCCATTGTTTATCCAAGTAATTTTATCTTTACAGACTATGATGAAAAGCTGTTTAATTTTGCACGGATATATTTTCAGATTTTAGATTAAAGAATCTAGAAAAAAATCATCTCCAGTCAAAAGAGTATTCTTAGGAATTCCGCTCTTGGCATTAATAATATTTGGCTTTATTGGGATTATGAAATTTTATCATCTTCCAGGTTTGATTATTTCACCTAATCTAAGAGCTAATGCTAATTTAGGAAATCATAATATTTTTGTCAACAGTGAGTCTAGATATAAAGCAGCAATTAACAAGCTTTCTAATTGTCAGTTAATTAACAATGAAATTGGAGAAATTAAAAATATTGCACTATTTGAGGGAAATAATTATGAAGTTTGGGATTTTGTAGGTCCTAGTGAAGGATCTTATCTACATATTCAAATAATAGGAGAGAACAAACAAGCATTTGTTAAAGGTTGTTTTAAAGCGGGAGGTCCTGGAGATTGTTTCTTTGCCCATTATGATGTTCAACTCGCAGACCAAAATAAAGCTAAAATTTTTTCTAATACTGGTGTAAAAACCATAGATATTTCGGAATGTTTGTAAATGGACGATCGTGTTGGCTAAAATTAGTTTAATCTAATCATAGTTTAAACCTTATTTTTCTTCTGGTCTACAAAACGATTAGCAAAATACTCCGCTATCTTTTCTCTTTGGTTAATTAGATAAATACTAACTAAAGTCAGACATACCCCCACAGACTGTAGCGGACTGAGAATTTCTTCCAGAATTATACTGCCAAAAAATAAAGCAAAAACTGGAGTGAGAAAAGTCAAAGCACTGAGACTAGTTAAATTTCCTTTAGATGCTAAGTAGAAAAATAAACCATAAGCGATCGCGCTACCAAATACCGTTGCATAACCTAAAGATAGCCAATGTTGCCAATTAAGATTTGCCCATTGTTCTGTTTCATACCACCAAGACAAACCAAATAAAGGTAGTCCCCCCAGAATCATATGCCAACCTGTAGCCACAACGGGATCGACATGACGACTGATAAAAGGAATCATCACCGTACCTACTGCCATAGAGAGAGAAGCCAGCAACATCAGCCATTCTCCATTACTAGCTAGATTATGCCAATCGATATTAATTAGTCCAGGATTACCTTGCACTACGCTATAAATCCAATGATCTGGGATACCAATTAAACTAATACCGCCAATACCAATTATTAAACCAAGCCAACCCCACCAACCAATCACCTCTTTAAATAAAAATTTGGACATTACTGCCACTGCTAGGGGTTGAGAATCAATCATCACCGAACCCAAACCAGCAGAAGTCCTAACTAAGCCTTCACCGAGAAAACCTTGAAACATTGCCCCATCGATTATGGCAAATAATAAAATCCATAACCATGCTTTGGCTGTTTTTGGTTGTGGACGTTTGGTAATAGCTGCCACAATTAAAACTAAAAAACCTGCGGGAACTAAACGAATTCCTGCCATAAATAGGGGTGTTGTTTCGGGAATTACCCCTTTCATGGCTACCATAGCCGTTCCCCACAGAAAAAACGGGGCAATTAATAAAATAGATATCCAAGAAAAAGATGTTTTGTTGTAGCTTAGTTCCATTTAAGTTAAAAATTGACAAGATTGCATTATCTAATTTTAGTCAAGTTTGTAGTTTTGTTAACTTGAATTAGAAATTACTCAAGGGAATATGGAGTTTTTTTACTCAAATCAGGCAAACTAGATCGGAGGGATTAAGGTAAAACAAATTAATCCTGGATAATCAAATAACACTATATCGATAATTGTTTATGATTTGGCCTTTTAGCAAGAAAACTCGCAAACAGATAGCGCGCATTGAAATTACAGGGGCGATCGCTTCAGAAACTCGCAAGCACGTTCTTAAAGCTTTTAAAACGATCGAGGAAAAAAAATTTCCTGCCTTATTACTAAGAATTGACTCTCCTGGGGGTACAGTAGGAGATTCTCAAGAAATATATACAGCCTTAAGACGCTTGCAACAAGAAAAAGAAGTTAAAGTTGTAGCTAGTTTTGGCAATATTTCCGCTTCTGGAGGGGTTTATATTGGCGTTGGGGCAGAACATATAGTTGCTAATCCAGGTACGATTACTGGTAGTATTGGGGTAATTTTGCGGGGCAATAACCTCGAACGCTTACTAGATAAAGTGGGAGTTTCTTTTAAAGTAATTAAATCTGGCCCTTATAAAGATATTTTGGCATTCGATCGCCAGTTGACTCCAGAAGAAGAAAGAATCTTACAAGAATTAATCGATACTAGCTATCAACAATTTGTGAATACCGTAGCCCAAGGACGTAACTTAGAACCCGAAACCGTGAAAACTTTTGCCGATGGCAGAATTTTTACGGGAGAACAAGCCTTAAAATTAGGAATTGTCGATCGCCTGGGAACAGAAGAAGATGCCAGGGTATGGGCAGCCCAATTAGCAGGACTCGACCCCGATAAAACTGAATGTTACAACATTGAAGAACCCAAACCCTGGTTTAATAGGTTTATCCCAGGAAGAAGTAAAACAAAATCTGGTATTGGTGCAGCGATAGATTGGGTAGAATTTGAACTAGCTACAAGTGGTCAACCCTTATGGTTATATAAACCCTAAAACTAAAATTTAACAACAAGTAGCGGAGGATAAATCAGTGGAGTGGAAAGTACGAGGAATTCGTGGGGCAATTACTGCCAAAGCTAATACAGAAGAGGCGATCGATAAAGCAGTCAGACAACTCCTTGAGGCAATTGAAACCCAAAATCAATTTGAACCAGAAGATATTGTCTGTATCTTTTTTACAGCCACACAAGACCTCGATACTACTTTTCCCGCTAAAGCAGCCAGAAAAATCCGTCCTCAATGGCAGTATGTTCCTTTATTAGATTTGCAGCAAATGCACGTAGAATGGGATTTAAAATTTTGTATTCGGATTTTAATTCAGATTAATACAAATAAACCTCAATCAGAAATCCATCATTGCTATTTGGGGGAAGCTGAAAATCTCCGTCGCGATCTTAGTCCGTCTATTTCTCCGTAAGTATTTTTAAACTATATCTCTAAGTAAATGTCTAAGCCTAGAATTATTCTAGTCGAACCAGCAGGGGCTATAAATGTAGGTTCGATAGCACGAGTGATGAAGAATATGCAGCTAGAGGAATTAATACTCGTTAATCCTCAATGCGATCGCGACTCCGATGAAGCGAGAAGAATGGCCGTTCATGGTATAGATGTATTAGAAAAAGCGCGGATAGTATCTTCTTTACCAGAAGCCCTGCAAGGATGCCAAAAAGCGATCGCCACTACTGCCCGTTCCCGCAGTATCCCTACTACCTTAGAATCTCCTAAAGAAGCCTTACCCTGGTTATTAACAGAAAATGTTAATTCTGCCCTTATTTTTGGGCCAGAAGAAAGAGGATTGAGTAATATCGAACTGAACTACGCTCAGAGATTTGTTTGTATTCCTGCCAATCCTGCCTATCCGTCCCTTAATTTAGCACAAGCAGTGGCTATTTGTAGTTATGAACTATACCAAGCGGACTGCGATCGAAGTCTTGACACTAGCGAAAGCTATGTTAAGTTACCGAAAGAAGAAAATAACGATTCTTCTGTTACTGCTCAAAAGCAAGCTAATTTAGATACCTTAGAACAATATTATCAACATTTAGAACAGGTATTACTAGAGATCGGTTATCTTTATCCCCATACAACCCCAGCGAAAATGGAGAAATTTCGTCGTTTATATAATAAAGCCAATCTTAGCGAGCGAGAAGTAGCAATGTTACGGGGAATACTGCGTCAAGTTATGTGGGCAATAAATAGGTAATAGGTGATAGATGAATAAATCCTTAAATAGTCAGCCAACTAAAATTAAGAACTATACTACTACTTCTCCTAAGAGTAGACCGCGAAAAAGAAAAACTAAAACTAAGAAACGTGGTTTATTTTATCAGCTTAGACCTTTATTTGTTATCTTACTTCTTCTAGTTCGTACCCTAGTAATTGTTGTTGGTATTAGTACTATTTTAGGAACTAGCTTATCGATTGTTAATAATTATAATAGTTCTTTAGTTGAAGAAAATCAAAATATCGAGCCTCCAGAAGAAACACGAGCAGAACCCCATTTAGATACTTTTTTTTCTGGGGTAGCTTTAAATCAAAAAATAGCTGCTTTGGAAAATAAAATTAATGATTTGGCATCTACTTATAGTCAATTAGAACCTGGAGTATTTTTAGTAGATTTAGACAATAATAATTATGTAAATATTAGATCGGGCAGTCCTTTTGCTTCTGCTAGTACCATAAAAGTACCTATTTTAGTAGCTTTATTTCAAAACATCGATCGAGGCAAAGTTAGCTTAGATGAAATGTTAGTAATGAGAGAAAATCTCATTGCAGGAGGTTCTGGTAATATGCAATACGAAGAACCAGGCAAGCAATATTCTGTTTTAGAAACTGCCACCAAAATGATTGTTATTAGTGATAATACTGCTACTAATATGCTAATCGAAAGATTGGGCGGTGCTGATGTTTTAAATCAAAGATTTTTAGAATGGGGTTTAGCTGCAACAATTATCAATAATCCCTTGCCCGATCTAACAGGAACTAATAAAACCAGTCCAGAAGATTTAAGTAATTTGCTTATTGCTGTAGAAGAAGGAAAATTAATTTCTTTAAGATCCCGCGATCGATTATTAGAAATTATGCGGGGTACTCGTACTAATACTTTATTGCCCGAAGGCTTAGAAAAAGAGGCAACCATTGCTCATAAAACAGGAGATATTCGTTCTGTTTTAGGTGATGCTGGTATAGTAGATATGCCTAATGGGAAGCGTTATGTTATTTCTGTTTTAGTTAAACGCCCCGATAACGATCCTAAAGCAAAAGAATTGATTCAAAAAATTTCTGATATTGCCTATCAACATTTGAAATGGAGTAAAGAAACAGTAAGACGTTAAATTTAAGATCTGACTCAATTTTGAGGTCAGCATAGCTGGACTTTGCCCGAACTGAAAATACCAGTTTGAACACAGTCTAATAACTAACAACTAACAACTAATAACTAACCACTAACCACTAACCACTAATAACTAATATAAGGATGAGTTAATTCAAAACCTTCCGCTTTAATCTTGCTATTATCCAGTCGGACATTAAGAGAACGCCGATCGAGAGTAGAATTATCCCAGTCAATACCAGGTAAATTATGGGTACGAAACAGACGCTCGAAAAACTCTTTTCTAGTTAAAGTTTCATCACTACTGAGATGATATATTCCCGTTAATTCTTTTTGACGTAAAAATTCTAGGGCATTGACAATATCATCTAGATGTATCCAGTTAATATAATTTTCCCCATTACCAGGTCGAGTAGTACCAGCCCAACTCCGAAAAATATTAATTAATTCACGATTTTCACCATAAATACCCGCTAAACGAAGAATACAAACTTTTAAATTATTATTTTGGGCAGATAATAGTGTTTCTGCTGTCTCAGCCAAAATTTCGCTGTTTTCATTAGCTGGGGCGACGGGACATTCTTCATCAGCCCATTTTCCCTGACGATCGCCTAAAACAGCATGAGTACTAGTATAAATAATTTGTTTAATGCTAGAAATATCTTTTGCTACCGAGACTATATTTTTAGCCGTTTCCAGATAAGCTCGTTCGTAAGTTGCGCGATCGCGTTTTTTTGCGCCAACAGAGAGTAAAATTACTTCTTGGTTTGCTAATATTTCTTGGAGCTTAACTAAATCATCTCCTTGGGTAACTACTACTCGATCGGCAATAGCTGACAAATCATTAACCTTATCTGGGGTTGTTGTTGTCACTGTAACAGTATGACCTCGATCGTGCCAGAAACGAGCTATCTTACTACCTACATAACCACAGCCAATCACTGCAATTTTCATTCTTTTTTTTTGAGCTATTTTAATTTATCCAGGATCGACCATCGAACCCATAAATAATATATAGGAATACGTACTTATATTAGGACATTTGTTACTGATTACTGATTACTGATTACTACGAGCAAGTAAGTAAACTTGTCCTAACCAATTAACGTACTGCGATAGTACCTATTTGATTAGAGCTAATAGCTAAGAGCTAACAGCTAAAAGCTAGGGCGAAGCCCTTTATTTAAGCCATTTGCTAGCGATGGGCATACGCCAACCAGTACCAAAAGCGCGATCGGTAATTTTTAGTCCTGGGGGTGCTTGACGGCGTTTGAATTCGGCACGAGCGACCAATTTCATTACTTTTTTCACTATTTCTGGTTTATGTCCCGCGCTAACTATTTCTAATTCTGCTTGATGTTGATGGATCAGGCGATCGAGAATATCATCTAAGATTTCATATTCGGGTAAAGAATCTTTATCTAATTGCCCTGGTTTTAACTCGGCACTGGGAGGTTTATTAATTACATTAGTGGGAATCACCTCTGTGTGACGATTTAGCCAACGACATAGAGAAAATACTCTAGTTTTGGGTACATCGGCAATTACTGCCAAACCGCCATTCATATCGCCGTAGAGAGTACAGTAACCTACAGCCATTTCTGATTTATTTCCTGTAGAGAGGAGTAAATGACCAAACTTATTAGCGATCGCCATTAATAAATTACCCCGTATCCGTGACTGGATATTTTCTTCTGCTACACCAAATTCTGTCCCTGCAAATAAAGGAGCGAGTAAATCATCATAGGCTTTCATCGCTTCACCTATAGATATTTGCTGGCTATTGATTCCTAAATTTTTAACTAAAGCAACAGCATCATTAATAGAATGGTCTGAGCTATAGGGAGAAGGCATCAATACCCCTAAAACATTATCTGCCCCCATAGCAGAAGAAGCGATCGCAGCGACTAGAGATGAATCAATCCCACCACTTAAACCCAATATTACTTTAGAAAAACCACATTTACGAGCGTAATCTTTTACTCCCAAAACCAATGCAGAAAATATTTCTGCTTCTTCTGTTTTTGCAATGACTTCCTTTTCTCGATCGGGGAGAGATTGTAAATTTTTCTTGTCATCTAATTCCACTACTACTAAATCTGACTCAAACCCTTTAGCACGAGCAACTACTTCCCCTTGGGCATTAAAAGCTACACTATAACCATCAAAGATGAGATCGTCATTTGCCCCTACTTGGTTTGCGTATAAAACTGGTATTTGGTATCGAGTTGCAGCATGGTGCAACATTTTTTCCCGCAGTTTTTGCTTACTAACAGAATAGGGAGAGGCAGACAGATTTATTACCACATCTACTTTTAACTCGGCTAAATCTGCGATCGGATTGATTTCATAACTTCTTTTGCCCCAAAATTGTTCGTCATTCCACAAATCTTCGCAGATAGTAACTCCAATTTTAGTTCGAGCGAGGACAAACCAATTACTCTGATATCCCGAAGCAAAATATCTATCTTCATCAAAAACATCGTAAGTGGGTAAAAGGCGTTTATGAAAAATTTGTTGTATTTTGCCTCCTTCCAGTAACGCCATACTATTAAACAGAGGTTTTTGTCCTTTTTCCCCCGCATGAGGGTTAGCTTCTACTGTACCCACTAAAATAGCTATTTCTGGAGGTATTTGTCGGGCGATCGCTAATAACTCTTGTTGCATCGAGTCGATAAAACGAGGATAAAATAGCAAGTCTCTAGGAGGATACCCACATAAAGATAACTCTGGTGTTAGCAATAAACGTACATTTTGCCTTGCTGCTTGTTTTGCCGATGCTATTATTTGTCCTGCATTGTGAGTAATGTCACCGATGGTAGGGTTGAGTTGAGCGATCGCGATTTTCATCTTTTCTTCGGCGTGGAGACCCTCGGTTTTACCGATGGGAGGAAACGCCGACCTCCAATTAGATTGTTTACATTTAATATGGTAAAATGTGAGCTATGGTTGAAAGAGCTTACAAATACCGATTTTTCCCCACTTCCGAACAAGAAAATCTTTTGTGACGGACAATGGGCTGTGTGCGCCTAGTTTACAACAAAGCTCTGGATGCCAGAACAATCGCCTGGTACGAAAGGCCAGAGAGGATTGACTACAAACAAACTTCTAGCTTGTTGACCAGTTGGAAAAAGACCGAAGAACTGGATTTTCTCAATGAAGTTAGTTGTGTGCCTTTGCAGCAATGTCTTAGGCATCTGCAAAAAGCGTTTGCCAATTTCTGGGGGAAACGGGCTAAATATCCTCGGTTCAAGAAAAAGAGAAATGGTGGTAGTGCTGAATTTACCAAGTCGGCTTTTAAGTACCGAGATGACTTGCCAAGAGATGGGGGTAAGCTTTGGCTTGCTAAATGCAAAGAGCCGTTGAATCTGGTTTGGTCTAGAATTTTGCCTCAAGGTTGCCAACCATCTACAGTTACAGTCAAACTCGAACCTTCTGGACGCTGGTTTGTCTCGTTGCTGGTAGATGATTACACTGTTGAGACGCTGCCACCAACATCTAAACAGATTGGTATTGACGCTGGTGTAACCAGTTTGATTAGTACCAGCGACGGGAAAAAAATAGCCAATCCTAAGTATTTTAATCGGCTGTATCAAAAGCTTAAAGTAGCGCAAAAGGAACTGAGTCGGAAAACCAAAGGCTCTAGTAACCGACATAAAGCACGACTTAAAGTAGCCAAGATCCACGTCAAAATTAAAGATGCTCGTACCGATTTTCTGCATAAGTTGACTACTCGCTTGGTTCAAGAGAATAGCTTGATTGCTATCGAAGACCTTTCGATTACAAATATGGTCAAAAACCACAAGCTTGCCCGAAGTATCAGCGATGCTGCTTGGGGTGAGTTGTTTCGTCAACTGGAATACAAGTGTGAATGGTACGGGCGAAAACTGGTCAAAATTGACCGATTTTTTCCGAGCAGTAAACGATGTAACCATTGTGGTTTTGTAGTTGAAAAACTGCCTCTTGATCTTCGCAGTTGGGATTGTCCTAGCTGTGGCACAGAGGGCATCGATCGTGACATCAATGCTGGAAAAAATATTTTGGCTGCGGGACTCGCAGTGACAGTCTGTGGAGCGGACGTAAGACCTGATAGACATAGTTCTAAAGGGCAGTTGCGAAAGGCTCGAAAGAGAAAGAAACAGAAACCAAAGTCGTGAGTCTTTGGAATCCCCCGCTATAATCTCTGATTTGGCGTTGGGAGGATGTCAAGACTAGTAATTGTTGATTTACGACTATTTTTACTTAGTAATGCGATCGAGAAGTATCAAAGAAGTAACGATACCAGCAAAGTGAGCAGCGATCGTATTAGTATTAGCTTGCACGATTAAAAGGTCTACTGAATTGACAAATCTATTAGGATCGGAGCCAAGGGTAACTTGAGGCAGAGTTAGGACTTTAACTAGAACGATGCCAGCTAAAGCTTCTGCTCCCAAAATTGATAGTAACATTCCGACTAAATTAACTATGAGTCCATAGCGAATCAACTTGAGAGTACTTGCTTTTGTAGGACGTTTGGCAGGCTCGACACTTTGAATTTTTCTGGCAATTTTAATGTAGCGAAAAGAAAAAATTACCCCTAAACCTAGTAGTATTACACCACAAAAAGCACAAAAAATACCTAACTCAATTCCAGGAGTTTTATCTTGACCACTTAAGACAGCAGCTCCAGCAATTAATAATAGTACTCCAGAGATGACACCCAAAACGGTTTGTAACCAAAAGCCTATACGTCCTAATTGTTTTAAATTAGTTGATATTTTCTGTATTTTAGGAGATATAGGCGAAAATGGAGTTAAATCGGTATCTTTGTTCATAGTTATTGTAATTTGGAAAAAACTTTATTGTTCCTGAGGTTCAAACTATAAAGGAGCAATAAAAGAAGTAAGGTGATAACCCCACTTTTTAACATTTTACTCAAGTCTTGAGAAGCTCTTCTCGCCTAATAGAATAAGAATCATATCAAATTTATCAAATTTTTTTAGAGATATGTCTGGTAAACCTTCTCAGCCTTATCAACCACTCTTACTGCGTATTCTCCACGGAATGACTGGCTTATTTGCCATCTTAGCAATTATTACTGCTTTTTGGACTTACGATACTTATGATGGACGTTGGGGCAGAATTCCGTTACCTAAATTTACAGAAATTGAAGGTATTCATGGAACATTTGGGTTATGGACATTATTGATATTTCCTCTCTTTATTGTCTATGCTTTCGATCGGGGTAAAAAAAGATTAATTCAGTCGGATTCAATTAATAAGCTTACTCAATTAGGTCAACCCATCTGGTGGTATACATTGCATCGTCTTATTAACACCTTGAGTATTTTTGCTTTAACTTTTGCGGTTTTTTCTGGCAAAATGATGGACGAAAAATGGTTACCGCAAGGAGAACTAAATCATACCTGGTATTACGCTCACCTCATTTCTTGGCTAATTTTAGTAGCTTGCATTGCCCTACATTTATTGATGAGTGTCAAGGTCGGAGGAATATCTTTAATCTTATCGATGCTCGATCGACAATTTCGCAGTCAAGATAGTCCTGTTTTATGGCGCAAACATCTTGCTAATTGGTATGCTAATTCTAACATCAACGCGATCGAGCAATGGCTCTCATCTCTTACTTTGCTTAAAATTTTAGAAATTTTCGTATTAATTAGTATTGTCTTAGCTTGGGTAATTTCGCTAGTCAAAGAAATTGGTTAATTAGAAGTATTCTGTAATTCACTTATCCTCACAACTTTCTCAAATTAAGATCTTATTATAAAAATGAGCTTCTCAGATGGGATTCGATAGCAAGATAAGAGAAAACAAAGCTCTACTGATAATTCGATGGCTGCACGAACTTAAAACCTCGTTCCACAAATTAATTGAGGATTTTAGCTGTCGTAAATTTTGATAAATGAAGAGAAGAGCCAAAGAAATGAAATTTATCTTTATCAAATTCCTCCAGGTATTCAACTTGATGGAACTGAAGATAATGACGTTTTAATTGGTAGCACAGGTTCAGATACTATTTCTGGTTTTGGCGGTAATGATGTATTAGAAGGTCTAGTAGATCTAAAATACAAAATAAACAGGATAAGTAATTAGTGGCTCAAAGTTTAGTAATTGGTTACGGTAATACCCTGCGAAGTGATGACGGTATTGGTGTACGGGTAGCTGAAATTGTTGCTAGTTGGCATCTACCAGAAGTGCGATCGCTTTCTCGACAGCAATTAACTCCAGAATTAGCTGCCGATCTAGCTGAAGTCGATTTGGTTATTTTTGTGGATGCTTGCCAAAGTAGCACGGCAGATCAAATCGAGCTAAGGGCTTTAAACCCGCTCGATTCAACCGAAATTAGGAGTCATTTCAGCGATCCTAGTGCTATACTCAGTCTTACTCAAGCTCTTTATGGTAAATGTCCTGAAGCTTGGTGGTTAGTAGTTCCAGGAGTAAATTTTCAATTAGGCGAGTGCCTATCATCTATTGGAGAACAAGGTGTTGCCCAAGCATTAATCGAGATTAAAAATTTACACTTGGAAGATCCCTCAGGTTGTTTTTTCTGCTTTTTTAATTAAACTTTCAGCCATCGAGATCGCTGCAATAATTAGGTCTTGTTCTTTTTGCCCTCTGCCGAATTCATCGCTGACCATTGGATAGATATGAGGATTAGCGAGCATTCCCGCTAATAACTGGCTGGCAATCTTTTTAACTTCACTGGTTTGAGTTTCCATGACTATTTACCTCTTTAAATCGACAAAAAATTAATAGTTAGGGGTTAGTTATCAGGCGGTTAGTTCTTCGTCTTCTTGCCAATGGCAAAGCCAGGGATCGTATCGCCAACGAATATCTTTGGCTTCTGGATGTTCCTCACAATATTTGTCAAAAGCTGTTTGTCTGAGTGTTTCTGTTTGTTGATGTGCCTCTTCTGCCTGTAAATCTTCGACTATATCCCAAGCAGAGGCGCATTCTTTTGAAGCAAAGCCGTGTTCGGCACAAATTTTACGAGCATCGGCAATTTTTTGTTCGATTTGACTTTTGAGTAAAACTGCACTGGGTTGTTCGACAAAATTACTTCTAAGCAATAAATCGGTAACGGAGATAACCCCTAAAAGTTTGTCTCGAATGATCGGAGCGCGACGAATACCAGTATTTGCAAATAACTGAGCGACTGATTTGGTACTTAGATCGGGATTAACCACAATACAAGGTTTGGTCATAATTTCGCAAACCCTTATTTGCTCTGGATCGAGTCCTTTAGCTGCTACTTTATAGATAATATCGGTTTCGGTAATAATGCCATAACTATCTGATTCATCCAAGCGATCGACAATTAGAGAACTCAAACCATAGTCGCGCATTAATTTAACGGCATGAGCTACGGTGGCAAAGCTGCGAATGGTTATAACTTTTTTGCTCATAATGTCTGCTACTTTCATGACTTTTTATCTCCAATGATTAGTTGTCAGTAAGGGTAAAAGAGAAGCAAGCCTGTTTTATTTTTTATTCCTTAATCGATCGACCGCTATCCACTACACCAATTTTCATAAATGCTCTCAGACTCAATTTCCCATTCATTTTCCTTCGATTTAGCTGGGAAAAGTTCGGTTAATTCTGCTTGTTTTTGGGGTATTGAGGTAGTTTGAATTGCGTTTAAACAATCGGTTTTGGTCAAAACATCGGTAAGGGAAACTATACCCAGTAGTTTATCTTTAATAACTGGTGCAATCCGAATTTTGGCTCTGGTAAATAATTTAGCAATATGTTCTACAGCCAGATCGGGATTGAGCGCAATGCAAGGTTTGGTCATTACTTCGCTAACATAAGTTAGTTGGGGATTTTTAGCATTAGCAATTGCTTGGGAGATATCAGTTACGGTTATAATCCCATAAGCATCCTCTTCAGAAAGGCGATCGACTATTAAAGCTTTTAGCTGATGCTGTTTAATCACTCTGGCTGCTTCTTCAATAGTTGCCCGACTATCAATGGTGACTGTATTGGTAGACATAATTTCTGCTGCTTTCATAGAAATTACCTCGTCAAAGTTAAAGATTGAAATATGCTCCTCGATCGAGACTGAGAAAAAAGACCTCACTATTATTTCTGTCTGGTTTTAAGATAAATAGATAAATTGAAGAACTTGTGAAGAAATAGCAGTAAAGATCCCTAACTCAAGGTTTTTCCTCGAAAACTAGCTATGAAAAAATCTCTTTATATTGCTGTCATTGGTTGCGGTCGTCTCGGCTCGATTTTAGCCAGTGATTTGAGTCAACAGGGTCACGAGGTAGTAGTTATCGACAGAGATAAGTCAGCATTTGCTCGCCTGGCAATAGAGTTTAGTGGTTTTTCTCTTACTGGGGATGCATCCGAAATGAACTTATTACAAGCAGCTAAGTTAAACAAAGCTCAAGTTGCGATCGCGGTAACGGGGAAAGATAACTTGAATATTTTGGTGTCTCAGTTAGCTAAAAATCTCTTTCAAGTTCCTATTGTTTTGACTCGCATTCTCGACCCTAACAAAGAAGAAATCTATCAACAGTTAGGTTTAACTACTATAAGTACGACTAAAATTTCAGCAGTAGCATTTTTACAAACTCTCCAACAGCAGTTAGAGGAGAACCTTTTATGAGAGTTATCTTAATTGGCAATGGTAAGTTAGCTTACTTTTTAGGCAAAAAGTTTGTAGAAGAGAAGCATCAGCTAACGATAATCAATTCTTCTCCCACCGAAGCTAAAGATTTTTCCCATCACATCAAAGCTACAGTAATTTTAGGAGATGGTACAGACCCAAGTATTCTCCAAGAAGCCAATCTCGAAACTGCCGATCTGCTTTTGGCTTTGACTGCCCACGACGAAGATAATTTAGTTGCTTGTCAAATTGCTCAACAGCATTATGGTATATCTCGGACAATTGCTTTGGTTAACGATCCCGCCCATCAACATTTTTTCGAGCAGATGGGGATTACTGTGGCTTTTTCTGCAACTAAAATTATAGGTAATATTATTGAAAAAAGAGCCGATTTTGCTGATATAGCCAATTTTTTTGCTGTCGATCGTGGTGAAATTAGTATTACCGAGATCATTATCGATAAAGATAGTCCTGCTGTCGGCAAAACCCTCCAAAATTTAGATTTACCTGGAGGAGCTTTAATTGGCTGCATCATCAGACAAGATAAAGCATTTGTTCCCCGTGGTTGGAGTTATTTACAAATAGGAGATCGTTTAATTCTCATTAGTCAACCAGAAGATTACAAGCAACTTTTAGAAGTATTAGTAGGCAAAGTAGAGTAGAGAGTGCAACATCGCAATTGGCTGAAACAAAGATATAGAGCGATTTTTGGTTATACAGGTTTAATTTCTGCCCTCGCTGGTATAACCATTCTTTGCCCTCTAGTTAGTTTAATTGCTTATCCTCAAGAAACCGAGCTAGCTTGGGGCTTTTTAATTCCAGGTCTGCTTTTAGTTATAGTCGGTTTCTTGCTCTGGTGCCAAACAAAACCTGCATCTGTAAACAGCTTGAGTATACAGGATGGAACGATTATTGTGGTTCTGTCTTGGATAATTGCGATCGCTTTTGGAGCAATTCCCTTACTCGGCATCGGTGGTTTAAATTTTACCCAAGCTATATTTGAATCAACTAGTGGTTGGACGACAACGGGTTTATCAGTTATCGATGTCACTGAGACATCTCATTTGGTGTTATTGTACCGCAGTACCATTCAATTAGTAGGTGGTGCGGGATTTGCGATCCTGGCTCTAACTGTGATTATTGCTCCTGCTGGTATTGGGATCGCTTTTGCCGAAGGGCGCAGCGAGCAATTAGTTCCTAATGTCCGACGCTCCGCTAAGTTAGTATTAAACATTTATACAGGCTATATAGCCCTAGGCATATTAGCTTTAAAATGGGCGGGGATGAATTGGTTTGATTCCGTCAATCATGCTTTTGCTGCTTTATCCACAGGCGGATTTTCTACTCGCGCTAGCTCTCTGGGTTATTGGGATAGTCCCGCGATCGAAACGGTAATTATGGTTTTGATGCTGTTGGGAACGTTGAATTTCTTAACGAGCTATCTTTTACTGACGGGTAAGTTTTCTGCTGTTATCCGCAATAGTGAAATTAGATTGCAAGTTTTTATTATACCTTTGTCTGTCATTATTCTGTTTTTAGGAGTAACTAGTCAACTCGATCTCACTTTCGATCGATCTCTAAGGGTAGCTTGTTTTGAAACCATTACCGCTCTTTCTACATCTGGTTTTTCTACTGTTAGTTATACTAATTGGAACAGTATCGGCTGGCTGGTGTTAATCGTCCTGATGTTAATGGGTGGCGGTACGGGGGCAACCGCAGGAGGAATAAAGCAATTTCGGATATATGCCTTGTATCGGGGCGTAATTTGGGAAGTGCGACGGCAATTGTTACCCAAAGATGCCATAACCGAACCCGATCTGTGGCAGGGAGAATTTCAGCATTTTCTGAGCGATCGCCAGCTACGCCAGATTAGTATGTTTGTTTTTCTTTATTTAGGAATTTATCTTGCTGGTAGCGCAATTATTACTGCTTATGGCTATTCTCTACCAGAAAGCTTGTTTGAATATGCTAGTGCTTTGAGTACGGTAGGATTATCAGTGGGAGTGACTGCGCCTAATGCCCCAACAGGTTTGCTTTGGACAGAAATTATCGGAATGTTTTTAGGCAGACTGGAATTTTTTCCCGTTTTTGTGGGATTGATTCGGATATATCGAGATATTAGGGCAATTTTAGCATAAAAGTTATTACCCGAACCGCTCGCTCGTTCCCCTTCACAACTTTCTCAAACTTTTGACCTAACTTCAAAGTGGACTAATTTAGTCAAATCAAAGGAGAATAAAAAATGAGTTGGCGAAAAATTAGACCGTTCATCATAGCTTTTATTGCAGCTTTTTTAGTAATTGTTATAAGTGGAATTGCTGTTGCTAATAATGAGAGTGATATCGCCATTGTCAAAATGGGTAGTGATGTCATAGTTCCCGAAAAACAAGTGATGAGCGATGCAGTAGCTATTGGTGGTTCGGTAACAATTCTTAATGAGGGACAAGTTACTAACGATGCAGTAGCTATTGGCGGTGATGTAATTCTCAAGCCTAATACCCGTGTTGGCGGGGATGCAGTAGCCATTGGCGGACAAATTGTTAAAGAAGAGGGAGCAATAGTAGATGGTAGTGAAGTAGCTATGTTTAGTAATGCTAAAGTATTATTCGATCGCTTTGGCTTATTTGGCACTCTCTATCTAACCAATGCCGTATTTTCTTTAATTTCTTTAATAGTTGTCTTTGCTTTTGGTATATTTTTACTCTTACTACTCCCAGGTCACATTCAAAGTATTACTGCAACCATGCATCAACATCCGTTTAAGAGTGGTATGTATGGTTTAGGTGCTATTGTAGCGATTACGCTGTTTATTGCTCTATTTTCAGGTAGTGTATTTGGCTTTTTGCTAATTCCCATTGCTAATTTAGCCTTTGCTGTGGCTGGTTTACTTGGTGCGATCGCCACTGGATTGTGGATTGGTAAGAAAATTTTTCCTCGCAGAGAAAATGCTAAATTCCTGCCTTTTTCCATAGGAATGCTACTTCTAGTTTTACTTAGTCTCATTCCTATTGCTGGAGGATTAATTATCTTAATGCTGAACCTATTTGGTTTTGGTGCTGTGTTACTATCGAGGGCTGGCACGGTTCAACCAGAAACCATTCAAAAACGATTTGACCAATTAGAAGGAATGGTTTCACCATCGGGAACTTAACAAGGCTGAGGTTTATTGGCAACGCCAGACAATTTAATAATCTTATTAACGGGGATTCGGGATTCCGAACCCCTGTTGTTGTATGTAATTCGGATATAATTATAGATAGAGAAGAGAAAAGAATCTATTCCTCTCAAGAGATATATTTGATTCTTGATTATGGTTACTCCTTAAAAGCAAAGAAATAACCAAACTCTTATTAATTTGATAACGCAGGGAGGTTTCAAATTTTAGCTATGTCTAAAGTAAAACACAGAAAACCAAACCCACTTTTGAATATTTCAACTTGGACAACCGCTGCTTTGATTTTGGGTAGTGTGGTATTATCTCCAAGCATAGGATTAACTCAAAGTCGATCGATTACAGCTACCAGTGCGCAAAGAGAAACTTTATATCTCAACAACGATCGAACCTATTCTTATAATTTAATTGCGAAGAGGAGAGGAGTTATCGACAAAATTGTCATTCCTGCTGGTGCAACTATTGTAGGCAAGTATGTCCCAGCTAAAGGCGGACTACGCTACATAGCTGAAGCCGTAACTTATGGTAAATATAGCTATCGGATTAGTGCTAGTTCTGGAGTACTAGAAGATGTTAAAGACCCCAGAGATATATCGGCGGGCGCAATCTTAGAAGATGCTGCTATTGGGGCTGCTGGAGGAACAATTATAGGTGAAGTTTTTGGAGATGCCGATGTCGAAGAAATTCTCGGTGGTGCAGCAGCAGGGGTAGCAGTGGGTAATATAACTGCCGATCGAGTTGTGGTCATCGAGCCAAAAGCATCAATTATTTTATATGACAACTAATTTTTTCAGACAACCACCCAAAAAAATTATCCCATTTATAAATAACTTGGGATAATTTTTATCGATACTAATGCTTCCTGCTTCCTCTGTTCCCAAAATCAAGGCAATTTCCAGGGCAATTGGCTTAAATAATCTCAGTCTAATTACTGTTGTAAACTATCATCGGGAAAGTTAGGAACTGTCTTTGTTTCTCCCATTTCATCCATTACCTTCATGTCAATGGTTTCAATCTGAAGAATAGCTCCGTTATAGTAATCTTCTGGATGAGTGAGAATTTCTATTTCTCTTTCAAATTTACGTCTTCCTTCTTCAAAGAATCTATCGGCTGATGTTGGTGTAAACAAGCCATTCACGCTAGATTGATTGAGGTTAGGAGGTACAACAGCATTTTGTGCTTGAGCAGTATTCATCTTACCCACAATTACCAAGGCGATCGCGATTGCTAAAGAGGTGCAGAAACTAGAAACCACCTTGAGTTTATTAGTGTTCATAATGATCCCCCAAGTAAATAAATGGCGGTTCTACTTATATTGTAGAAAATATTTACTTTCAGACGCTGTTAATTATGCTAAATAGTTCATCGCTTTTTGCTCCTCACAATTTCCTCAAAAGATTATCCTAATTTTAAAGTAAGACCAGTTCTGGAATTAACTTAATTTAAGTATTTTGGAAAAATGGTGTTATAAGCACAGTGGGCTTGGGAGGAGAGAAGGATATGACGATCGATTTATCTACAACCTATCTAGGACTACAATTAAGATCTCCTTTAGTAGTGGGTGCAGCAGCACCTTTGACTGAAGATATCGACAACATCAAACGCATCGAAGATGTTGGGGCATCCGCAGTAGTATTACATTCTTTTTTTGAAGAACAACTATTAGAAGAACGCTACTCTCTTTATCATAATATTACTCACGATACGGAAAGCTACCCCAAAGCAATTTCTTACTTTCCCGAACGGGAAATATTCCATGTCGGTTCAGAAGCTTATCTCAATCATATTCGTTACGCTAAAAAAACTGTCGATATTCCTATTATTGCCAGTCTCAATATCTCTACTAGCGGTAACTGGGGTAATTATGCCAAGGAAGTAGAACAAGCTGGTGCTGATGCCTTGGAGCTAAATATCTACGATTTACCTACAGATCCAGCAATGACTGGAGCGGAAGTGGAACAAAGATATCTGAATCTTGTTAATACAGTCACTTCCTCTGTATATCTTCCTGTAGCGGTTAAACTCAGTCCCTTTTTTAGTAATCTGGCAAACATGGCACAACGCTTAAGCGATACAGGAGTAAGTGGCTTAGTATTATTTAATCGTTTTTATCAACCCGATATCGATCTAGAAACCTTAGGAGTAGAATCTAACTTACTTCTTAGCACTTCTAGGGAAATGCGTTTACCGATGCGCTGGATTGCTATTTTGTATCACACTGTTCCCCTAGATTTCGCAGCTACAAGCGGGATTCGTACTGCTCGTGATGTTGTCAAAATGATGATGGTAGGTGCAAACGTCACCATGTTAGTCAGTGTACTATTGAGTCATGGCATCGAACAACTTCAGAAAATCGAACGAGATCTAGTTGAGTGGCTAGAAGCCAAAAACTACGATTCGATCGCTCAGTTACAAGGTAGTTTGAGTCAAATTAATTGTCCCGATCCTAGTGTTTTTGAACGAGTACAATATCTCAAAGCGATACAAACCTATCAACCAAATTGGAGATTAGTCTCTGAAAATTCTAACTACTAACAACTAACAACTAACAACTAACAACTAACCAAGTCAACATGAACAAAAGAATTGGAATTCTAACCAGTGGTGGAGACTGTCCTGGCTTAAATGCAATTATTCGTGCTGTAGTTAAATGTGCCAGCCAAAAAGGATGGGAAGTATACGGTATTCCCTACGGTACGGATGGTTTTCTCGAACTAGAACAGGGAAAATGTTGCTCGGACGATTTAAAATTAAGAGAACACGGTTACGATATACCTGGATTGCTCCATGGCATTGATATTCTGCAATTTCTCAGTGGTAGTGTTTTAGGCTCTTTAAGTAAAGGTAATACGGAAGACAAAGAGATCGCCCAGACTATTATTAAAGGTTATCGAGATTTAGAACTCGATGCTTTAATTGCGGTAGGGGGAGATGGCAGTTTAGATATTATCTACGATCTGGCACAACAAGGGGAGTGGAATTTAGTAGGTATTCCCAAAACCATCGATAATGACGTACCCTTTACCGAAAGGTCGATCGGTTTTCGGACGGCGGTAGATACTGTGACATCTGCTCTCTACGATCTTACCTTTACTGCTGCTAGTCACGATCGCACGATGATCGTCCAAGTAATGGGGCGCAATGCAGGTCATTTAGCACTACATTCTGGTATTGCTGGCGGTGCAGATATTATTTTGATTCCCGAACTTACCCCGAAAATAGATACCGATTTAATTAATAATATTTGTCTTCACATTGCACAGTTACGTCAGTTAGGACGAAAATTTGCTCTCATTGTTATTGCCGAAGGTGTCAAAAATCAAGCAGGAGAAAAAGAAAAATATATTGCAGATTATCTCGCGCAACAAATTGACGAAATAAGTCATAAACTTTGTCTGACCGATAAACCAGAGTTTTGCGACCTAGATGCCATCGAAACTCGCTCGACGGTTTTGGGTCATATTCAACGCAGTGGTCAGCCTTCGTCTTACGATCGCCTGTTAGCTGCTGCCTTTGCCAAAAAAGCCATAGATTTAATTGCCGAGGAAAAATACGATCGGCTTGTAGTCTGGCAAAATGGCGAAGTACAAACTCAACCATTAGACCAAGTTGTCGCCCATATCAAGCAGTGTCACCAATTAGGTGTCTGTCCTAATCCAGTCCCTCCTGATGGTTTTCTAGTAGCAACAGCGCGATCGCTCGGTATTTATTTAGGTTGATTGATTAAAAAATCTAAATTTATGTAAATAGTAGTCAATTTTTTGTCGATGTTAAGCTGAAACTTAGGAGATGATTGTTACAAACAAGAGCATCAATTAAGATCATGAGCGAACAAAGCCAATCTAACTACCGTATTGAGAAAGATTCGATGGGAGAAAGACAAATCCCCGCAGAAGCTTATTATGGAATTCAAACTTTAAGAGCGATCGAAAACTTTCCTATCAGTGGAATCAAACCTTTACCAACTTACATTGATGCTTGTGTTTTAATTAAAAAAGCGACAGCGATCGCTAATGGCGAATTAGGTTGTATACCTTCAGATCTTAGTAATGCTATTGTTCGCGCTGCGGATGAAATTCTCAAAGGCAAGTTTCGGGATCAGTTTGTTGTTGATGTTTATCAAGCTGGTGCGGGTACATCCCATCATATGAATGTGAATGAGGTATTGGCTAACCGTGCTTTAGAGATTTTAGGGAAAGAGAAAGGTAACTATAAAGAAGTTAGTCCTAACGACCATGTTAATTATGGTCAATCTACCAACGATGTGATTCCTACTGCTATTAGAATTGGTAGTTTACTGGCATTAGAACATACTTTGTATCCTGCCTTAGATGGTGCGATCGATACTCTAAAAACTAAAGCAGATGAATTTAAGGATATAGTAAAATCTGGTCGTACTCATTTGCAAGATGCTGTCCCTGTTAGATTAGGGGAAGGATTTCGGGCATGGTCGCAAATTTTAAGCGATCATCAGCGGAGAATTAAAATCGCCGAACAAGACTTATATAACTTAGGTTTAGGGGGAAGTGCAGCAGGTACAGGCTTAAATACCCATCCGAACTATCGCGCTAGAGTGGCCGAATTACTAGCCGAATTGATTAGTAAACCTTTGCAACCAGCACCTCATCTAATGGCAGCAATGCAGAGTATGTCACCGATGGTAAGTGTTTCTAGTTCATTACGTAATTTAGCCCAAGATTTAGTCAAAATTTCCCACGATCTACGCTTAATGGATTCTGGCCCAAAAACAGGTTTAAAAGAAATACAATTACCACCCGTACAACCAGGCTCTTCAATTATGCCAGGAAAATACAATCCCGTCATGGCAGAAATGACATCCCAGGTATGTTTTCAGGTTATGGGCTATGATAGCGCGATCGCTCTGGCTGCTCAAGCAGGACAATTAGAATTAAATGTAATGATGCCTCTTATTGCCTACGATCTCATTCATAGCATTGAAATTTTGGGTAATACGATTAAAGCTTTGAGTGAGCGTTGTTTGGATGGTATTACCGCTCGGCGCGATCGATGTTTGGCATATGCTGAAGGTAGTTTGGCTTTAGTAACTGCTCTTAATCCTCACATCGGCTATCTTAATGCTGCTGCTGTAGCTAAAGAGTCTTTGGAAACGGGTAAATCTATTCGAGAGATAGTCTTGGAAAAAGGTTTAATGAGTAAAGCAGAATTAGCTCAAGTTTTGGATTTAGAAAAAATGAGTAATTTGCCAATTAATTGATATAGCAACCGAATTATATGTCTTAACTTTTGCTTCGACTACTATAAATGATTCCCGCATTGCCAGTAACAGCTAATTCAATTAGATAATAGTCATTTTCATCTATAAATTTTGTCGATCCATGATTATATTTAACCTGTGTTCGAGATAAGCTCAAAGACTCATTATGCCGTGAGTTTAGAAAACATTTTTTAGGAAAGTTGAGACAATATATATTCACAGATGAACGCAGATCAACACAGATAAATTGATTGCCTGTTCCAAAAGTTCAACTGATGGATGTACTTAATAGTTATGCAAAACGCTGTAGCTCACAAAAATCGTCTTATTTTCCCTATTTATATTTTGGACTAAATTCGCTTGGTAAAAGTAGCGTTCAGTTTTTCGCTCAAAATTTTTCCAACTAATACTTATTACTTATTACTTATTACTCAAACCAATCTTGACACACTACTAGATCGACGACTGGGGAAAGCTCAATCAATCCTCAAAATGTTGTTGTGCTTTGCGAATGAGTTCTAGTCCTCTTTCCACAGAACCACGACTAGCCAAAAGCTTAAACCTAGTTTCAGTATCAAATTCTGTTAAAGCAATAGTAGCTAATTCTTCCATTAATTTATTAACACTGATGTTTTTGGACTTAGCTAGCTTTTTGAGCCTTTCATGTTTTTCGTCACTCAGTCTAATATTTATGGCAGCCATATTACCTCCTTTGGTTGTTTGATTTGAATTTGGGGAAATTTTAGCTCACTTTGTCTGAAATCTTTGGTGTTATTAGTAACAATGATTCCCGCATTGCCAGCAACAGCTAATTCAATTAAATAATTGTCATTTTCATCTACTAAATTAGGTCGCCATGAATAATAAATTTTTGTCCATTGACAAACAACAAGAAAAGCAGAAAATAACTCTTTTGATTCTTGAATCGAATATGGAGATTTATCAATTATTTCTTGTCTATTAAAAACAGCCTCGTATTCTAGGAATAAAGTATCGTTGATTAAAGGTTGGAATTTTCTTAATAAGCACAACTCGATTAGTTTTCTATTGGCACTATATTGTTTTCCGATTAATGCTCCTATTAGTACATTAGTGTCAACTATGATAACGTTCGCCACGCGAATAAACTATATATAATACTCTTATTGTAGCTTATATGATACTAAATACTTACCCATCTATTCCGCCTCTATCTCCTGCGCTAAAATCAAAACTTGTGTGTAAAGGCGATCTCTTCTGCTAAAGCAGTATCATTCTGTAAGATAGACTCTAGTTCTTCTGTCAGAACATTTATTAAAATATACTTTACGCCATCTGAGAACTGCTATAGCTGTTAAATTCAAACTAGAAAACTATCGAAGACAATGGTAAATGTGCTGCCTTTCCCTGGATGAGAGCGTACAGAGATAGTACCACCCATTCCTTCCGTTAAAGTTTTGACGATCGACAGTCCTAAACCCGTACCACTAGAACGATTACGGGCTTCATCAATGCGGTAAAAACGCTCGAAAATACGACTTTGTTGTTGCAAGGAAATACCCATACCTCGATCGCATACTTGAATGATAGTTCGATGCTGGTTTTGCTCTACTTTAATAGTTATGGGTTGTTCTGGTTCGGAATATTTAATAGCATTATCAACTAGATTGAGTAATACTTGCTTGAGACGGTTAGCATCCGCTTTGATTTGAATTATCTGCTTGGGAAGTTCTAGATTAATTTGCTGTTTACTATACTGTTGCGTCATGTTTACTACTTCAGCAAGCAAATCATTGAGGATCATAGGCTCTAACTGAAAGTGCATTCTGCCACTATCTGCCCTGGCTAAATCTAATAAATCTTGTAATAATTGAACAGTACGATCGGCTTCAGTTGAAGCAGTGTTAAGGGCTTCTCGTTGAATTTCTGTGAGATTGTTTCCACGGCGAAGAGTACTTTGCAGATATCCCGAAATAATAGTTAAAGGAGTCCGTAATTCGTGAGATACATTACTCAGGAGTTGCCGTTGATGTTCCCAAGCTTCTGAAAGTCGGATTAACATTCGATCGAAAGTTTCTGCTAATTCTTTTACTTCACTAGGAGCATTTTCTAACTGAATATGTGCTTCACTCAATTTATCCGCAGAGACTTTTTGAGTTAATTGACTAATTCGTTTTAAAGGTCTAATTAAATAATTAATATAATAAGCGATCGCGCAAGTCATTACTATAATCATGGTAAACGTAGCAATACTCAGACTACGCATCAAATTGACAAACATGATCCGATCTCTAGTAATATCTTGAGCAATAAATAATTTCCCAATATATACATTGTCTACTTCTAAAGGCGTAGCACACATTAGCCAATAACTTCCATTTAAATCTCTTACCTGGGGAATAGGCGGAATATTTTTAATAGGTAATAAAATTTCTCCTATCCCTGGTTTATTTAACTCGGCAGCTACAGCCGTTATCTTACCTGAATTAGTTTTTACCCAAAGCAATTTATCTTCCGTTGCCAAATTATCGATCGCTTTTTGGGTAGCCCCAGACAAATTTGCCATCTCTGTATAAATTTCGACATCGTGGGGAAAACGCTCGGCAATATATTTGATATTTTCTTTGTGAGTGACAATGAGAATTTGCTGCATCCGCATACTAGTCCAAATAGCCAGACTTCCCAAGCCGATCGCCGAAAAAAGAGCCATACCCACTGTCAGACGCACTCTTAAAGAAGAATAATCTAGTTTATTCCCAAATTTAATAATATTTACTAACCAGTTAACCCTAGCTCTCATTCATTTAAAACAGATATATTATGTTAAGACTCTACTCCTAGTGTGCCGAACAATCCTGAGAAGCACATGATAAATTGATGGGAAAATGTCAGAATTATCTTAACAAATTACAGAAAGTATAATTTAGCCGATAACTGCAATGGTACAAACCCCCATAAAAATAACACCCAAAGAATTAGCACAAACTGCGATCGCTTTAATTCGTCAAGCTGGTTGTGAATATGGAGATATTCGTATCTGCACCTATCGTAATCAAAGTTTAACTGCTCGCGATCGCTCTTTAAATAAACTTGCAGATAATGTTAGTTCTGGTTTTGGCGTGCGCGTACTCTTGAATGGTGCTTGGGGTTTTGCTGCTTCTCATCGCCAGAGTTTATCCGAAATAACCAGAATTGTTGATTTAGCAGTAGAAATTGCTAAAGGTAGTCATTTAACTCAACAAGAACCAGTTAAATTAGCTCCCGTTGCTGCCTATCAAGATAAATATATTACCCCTATTAAAATCGATCCTTTTACTGTTCCTATCGCTGAAAAAGCAGAATTATTACTCGATATTAACGATAAACTTCTCAGTTATAGCGATCGAGGTTTGAAAAAAGCTTACTCCTTTTTACGGTTTACCCAAGAAAATAAATTTTTTGCCTCTACAGAAGGTTCTTTAATCGAACAAACTATTTATCGTAGCTACCCTGGTTATGGCTGTACGGTAGTAGCGAATGGAGACGCTCAAGGTAGAAATTACGAACGTCCGCCTTTAAACATCGGTTACGAACATATAGACAGAGAAGATTTACTCGCTAATATAGACCGAGTAGCTTCTGAAGCGATCGAGAAAGTTCATGCACCTCAACTCGAAAGCGATTACCACACTACTTTAATTCTCAAACCAACAAATCTCTTTTTAACTATTCACGAATCTGTAGGACATCCCACCGAATTAGACCGCGTTTATGGTTATGAGGCTAATTTTGCTGGTACGAGCTTTGCTACTACCGATAATCTCAATAAGCTTCAATATGCTGCCCCCTGGGTTAATTTTGTTGCCGATCGCACTCAAGCCAACGGAAGGGGTACGATGGCCTACGATCATGAGGGAGTTCCCGCACAACAATGGTATGTAGTTAAAGATGGTATTCTCAATGATTATCTCACCGATCGCGAAACTGCCTATAGACTGGGACGGGAAGCTAGTAATGGTAGTGCCTATGCCGATAGTTGGGCGAGTATCCCCATGGTGCGTATTCCCAACCTAGGTTTAGAACCAGGCAAAGAAGGGGGCGATCATACAGCTAGTTTAGCAGAAATGATCGAAAATACGGAAGATGGAATTTTAATCGATGGTATTGGCAGCTATTCGATCGATCAACAAAGACGTAACTTTCAATTTGGTGGCGATGCTTTTTGGAAAGTCGAAAAAGGCAAAATCGTCGGTATGCTCAAAAATGTTACCTATCACAGTATGACTACCGATTTCTGGAATAGTGTAGACGCGATCGCCCCTGAGTCGGAATGGATGCAATGTGGGACGAATATGTGTGGTAAAGGTGAACCAATACAGTTAGCCCAAATGACCCATGGTTGTGTACCTGTAAGGGTAAGAGATATTCATGTTGGTAGGACATCTTAAATTAAGCTGTTAGCTATTAGCTAGATAGGGACTTTTCTTGAAAAAAGCTAATAGTGAAGCTCCTGCGGTCTTGGCGGTTACCGCCCTTGGGCAAAAGCACGAACCCGAAGGGTTACAAAAAAATATGACAAAGTAGGACAGTCGCGGAAGGGGGCTTTTACATCAAGTTTTTGATTAAGGTACATTGACCAAGGTTTATTGAAGCCCCCTTCGCGGACAAATTGCCCCTCTTTT
>JBFRWK010000326.1:0-9999 GCA_051439545.1 Xenococcaceae cyanobacterium
TGTTCATTTTTGTTAGCTATTGAGCAACTTTAAAACCCTCCATTCTTATTCTAGGAACGGTTGAATGCTAGTCCCTGTTTTTACTTAGCAATTCTTAGTATTTCTCGATCGGGCATTTTTATAATATCAAAAAATGTAGTCTGAGGTTAATTGACCGTCCTTCGGGCAAGGCAGTCCGCGTGATAAGCAGAGGGCAGGAGGTAGGGTTATCGATATAGATTCGATCGAGGATAATGATATCTAATCATCTAGATTAATAATTAAACCCAGTTACTCTTCAGGTGACTGGGTTTTTTGTTGGAGGCGCAATCGGGCGAAGAAAAAGCACTTTGCCATCGCCCAGGAAAATATTGTTAATATTAGCTATTAAGCCATAACCATACCGCCATCGACATTAAATACTTGTCCTGTAATATAAGCAGCAGCAGGATCGGCAGCTAAAAACCGAATCATCCCTGCAATTTCTTCAGGTTTACCATAACGACCGAGAGGAATAAATTTAATAATATCTTCTGATTTAAGGTCTTCAGTCATATCAGTAGCGATAAACCCTGGTGCAACAGCATTTACCGTAATACCCCGACTGGCTAATTCTTTTGCCACAGTTTTGGTAAAACCAATTACCCCTGCTTTGGCAGCACTATAGTTTGCTTGTCCTGGGTTGCCCATTTGTCCTGCTACTGAAGCGATATTAATAATTCTGCCACTACGTTGTTTGAGCATAGTTTTAGTAACGGCTTTGGTACATAGAAAAACTCCAGTTAGATTTAAATTAATTACTGCTTGCCAATCTTCTGATTTCATCCGCATTAGTAAAGTATCGCGAGTGATACCTGCATTGTTAACTAAGATATCGATACGGCTAAATTTTTCCAGAGTTTGTTTAATTAAACTATCTACTTCTTCTGCTTGGGAAACATCTGCACCTACAGCAATAGCTTCTCCTCGGTGCTGCTGAATTTCTGTTACCACCTCCTTAGCTGCATCACTAGAGCGAGCATAATTTACTACTACTTTAGCCCCTTCCGTTGCCAAAGCGATCGCCGTTGCCCGACCAATTCCTCTAGATCCTCCCGTGACGATGGCGACTTTATCTGCTAACTTTTGTAAATTTTCGGGCAACCTCTCCATGATCGGCCTCTCCTTGAAAGTTTAAGAAACTAGATTATCTTACGCTGATTTGGGTTGCTTATGGCTAACATATAAAGAATTAAATCTTTGTTCTCATTTGTCTTGTCCACTAACAACTAACAACTAACAATATGGCAGTCAAAAAGAATTTTTCTAGTTTCCAAGAGCTTTTAGATGGTTGTGAAAAACCTGTTTTAGTAGATTTCTATGCTACTTGGTGTGGCCCTTGCCAAATGATGACTCCTATTTTAGAAGAAGTAGGAGTGCAATTGCGCGATCGACTTCAGATAGTTAAAATCGATACCGATAAATATCCGCGACTAGCTTCCAATTATCAAATAGAAGCTTTACCTACTTTGGTACTATTTAAAAATGGGCAGCCAACAGAAAGAATTGAAGGAGTAGTGCCAGCACCACAGTTAATTCAACGTTTGCAAAGTTTTATTTAGGTGACACTAGCGGTTGTCTTGAATATAATTTGTTCTGTAAGGCGATCGCAAATATTTTCAAAATTTATCGATTATTTTTGAGTTCTTTGGGTAATTAAGTACTAATAATAAATCTTCGATAGTAACAGAATTTGAGCCAGCAGGTTTAATTTCTCTAGAACGACTTCCTATTGTTGTTTGAGTTTATCTAAATATTGTGCTGTTAATGCTCTAATAGGAGTTTGAGCTAAAGTAGTTTGAATATATTGTCTACTTTCTTCAGTATCTTGGTTAGAAAACCAAAAATTCCAATAGTTAACTTCAACAGCGTAACCATTGACAACAATACGATGCTTAAAAGGATATGGAAAAGGACAACATTCCCATTTATTAGCATATTTTTTACGAGTATTAAATATTGTTTCGATTAGTCCTAGATGCTCTTCTGTATCGGGATTAAATATTTCTTTAAAAGCCGTAAAATCCAAACAAAGATGAAGAATAGATAGTTCCAATATATTTTTGTACTTACTCTTTTTCATCCAATTCATGTTAACTTGAGATTCAACCTCTTTTCTAGGTGGTTCTACTCCCAAAATAAAAGCAAAATCAGAAATAGCAGCAATTGTTTCTCTTAATAGTGTTTCTGTCGGACGTACATTTTTTGTTTTAACTGGACTAGCATTTAAATGAGGATGATATTTTTTAATAGGTTGTTTCTCTATTTTATCTAGTTGGGATAGATCGACTTTCTCGTAATAGATCCTAAAGTATTTCTTTTTTTGAGCTTCTAATTGGTAGATACGATGATGAGCTTTTCCTTGCCAACGTTTGCGGATATTTTTAGCCTTTCCTATATACCAAACTGTGTTAACTTCATCTACAACATAGTATATTCCCGAACATTCACCGAAGTAGTTGCTTGACTTCTAAAGGAACTTTGGGAAAATTTAGAATATTAGTATCGGCGATCGACATATCAACCTCTATTTTCTAATAACATTCCCTATTTACAAATTTTTTTTTGGCTATTCTTCAATTTATGACATTGATGTAGTACTAAATTCAATTATATAAGCAAAAAATCAACTATATTAAAACTATGTCTATTGTCCTAGTGGAAAACTTAAGCAAAACATATCCAGTGGCGGTTAAAGAACCTGGTATCAGAGGGACTTTGAATCATTTCTTTCGTCGTACTTATCGCGAGGTTCAAGCAGTAAAAGATGTTTCTTTCTTTATCGACACGGGGGAAATTGTTGGTTTTTTAGGGGCTAATGGTGCGGGGAAAACTACTACACTTAAAATGCTTACAGGTTTGATCCATCCGTCTGCGGGTAAGGTAACTGTAGCTGGCTATACTCCTTTTCGCCGTCAACCCCAATTCCTGCAAAAAACTAGCTTGGTAATGGGGCAAAAACAGCAATTACTCTGGGATTTACCCGCCCTAGATTCTCTCAGAATTAATGCTGCTGTTTATAAAATTCCTGACAAAATATTCCAGCAGCGTCTAGAGGAACTAACTTCGATGCTTTCTCTCGAAAAAAAACTCACTCAACCTGTAAGAAAACTTTCTCTAGGGGAGAGAATGAAAGCAGAGTTACTGGCTGCACTGCTACATCATCCCCAAGTACTCTTTTTAGATGAACCTACTTTGGGTTTGGATGTTAATGCACAAGTAGCGGTTAGAGAATTTTTACAAGAATACAATCGTAAATATAATGCGACTATTCTGCTGACTAGTCATTATATGGCAGATATTACCGCTTTGTGCGATCGCGTGATGATGATTCATCAAGGACAGTTAATCTATGATGGTGGATTAGAAGAATTATTAGAGCGTTTTGCTCCCTGTCGTGAAGTTAAAGTGGAATTAGCTCAAGCTTTACCAAAAGAAAAGTTAGCTCAATTTGGGGAGATTGAAGCTATTGATGGACAACAGGTACGTTTTTTTGTCCCCAGAGAAGAATTAACTCAAACTATTTCCCGTATTATTTCTCAATTAGACATATTAGACTTAAGTGTAACCGAACCACCGATCGAAGAAGTAATCGGTCGTCTTTTTCAAACTGGCGAGATTTGAAAGTAGTTAGTTGTTAGTATCCGCGCAAGGCTTGCGCCCAGTTAGTAGTTAGTTTTTGAATTACTTATAACAAAATGAAAATTACCAGAATTCCTGTTTTATCAGATAATTATGTCTTTGTCTTATTTGACGAAGAGAAAAAAATAGCTGCGGTAGTCGATCCAGCCGTAGCCGAACCAGTATTGAAATGCTTAAAAGAATTAGATGCTGAGTTGATTGCTATTTTTAATACCCATCATCATATGGATCACGTTGGTGGGAATAAAACCTTACTAAAACATTTTCCTAATCTTTGTGTCTATGGAGGGATAGAAGATAAAAATAGAATACCAGGACAACAAGTTTTCTTAAAAGAAGGGGATACTGTAAAATTTAGCGATCGAGTAGGTCAAGTGTTCTTCGTACCTGGGCATACTCGCGGGCATATTGCTTATTATTTTCCCCCTGTAAATGAAACAGAAACGGGAGAATTATTCTGTGGAGATACTCTTTTTGCTGGAGGATGCGGAAGATTATTTGAAGGTACTCCCAGTCAGATGGTTGATTCTTTGGGTAAATTAAGAGCTTTACCCGATAATACCCGTATTTGGTGCGCTCACGAATATACTCTCAACAATCTTAAATTTGCCCTCACAGTCGATCGAGAAAACAAAGCACTACAAAATAGATATACGGAAGTACAAGAAGCAAGAAGCCAGGGAATAGCCACAGTTCCCTCTCTGTTAGGGATAGAAAAGCAAACTAATCCTTTTCTCCGTTGGGATGATACTTATTTGCAAGCAACAACAAAAATGAAAGAACCAGCTAGAGTATTCGGACGCTTACGAGGAATGAAAGATCGATTTTAACTTAAAGAAGCTCTAAGCTTTAAGCTTGTAGCTGTTAAATTGCTCCCTATCTTACTTATCATTTTATAATCTTCACGACATCGAAAATATCGTGTTCGTTATCTGCGTAGGTTTGCCAGTAATTTGTCTCTTCATCGAAACCAGCATTTTGCCCCAAAGACTCGAAATCTTTACGACTATTCCACTGAGCGATCATGGCAATAGTGGATCGATCGATGCTAGGGGACATGGCAGCCCATTGTAAGCCAGGGACAGTTGCAAAGGCAGTAGGCATCATTTGTTCGATAATTCCTGCTAATTCTGACTGTTTTTCGGGGTCTTTCAGCTTAAATTGACTGAAACATAATCGCTCCCGATTCGGCGATCGCGGGTTTTAAACCTCTAGTTTCCGCTTTCTGTACTTCAAAGATAAAGGTTTGTGGTCGATCGCTATCAAGTTTATCTTTGCTATATTCTTGAGAGTAAGCCTCGAAGCTAGGTAAATCTTGCCACTGACTTAAGACAACAACTTCTGTTCCTTCTTGCCCTTTGAGAATTGATGAATTTACAAACCCAGGAGTTTGCGGTAGGGTAAATTCTTTAAACTCCAAAACTTTTGAGAGGATTTCAGTTTGAGTATTGGGCTGAGTTTTATAGACTGTCGCAACTTTAACTAAATCGTTAGCAGTGTCCAAAGCAACGGATGTATCTGCTTGGGCTGTTTTGGGCATTAAAATTAAAAGTCCAAAAAATAATCCAATAATAGCGATCGACAAATGGAACTTGCGAATTATAAGCCTAACCATACTATTCATATCGTCTTAATCTCGCTTCGAGCTTAAAGATTTTGTCTTGATGATATGAACTTTTACTGGGGATATCTACTAAATTATTGCAATTTTTACCACAATATTGCTATTTTTGAGCAAATTTTTTGGGAGTTATACCCACCAAACGTTTAAAATGCTTCGTAAAATTACTTTGATTGGCAAATCCCACAGCAAGAGCTACATCACCAATGCTTAGTTTTTCTTGTAATAGCAGTAGTTTGGCTCGTTCAATTCGGCATTTAATCAAATATTGATAGGGGGTAATTCCTGTAGATTTCTTAAATAAACGGCAAAAATAGTAGCGACTCATATCTATTTCCGTTGCTATTGTCTCTAAGGACAAATCTTCAGCTAAGTGAGCCTGAATATAGTCAATGACTCGTCGCAATTTATAGGGAGATAGTCCTTCCGTATATTCTGGAAAGACTGGTGTGATAGTTGCGTAATGTTTTACTAGATGGGCAGCGAGAAAAGTTGCTGCTGATTCTGCGTAGAAGCGATTATTTAATGGGTTAGTTTCTAATTCTCTTTTTAAAGCTAAGATAATCTGATAAACTACGGGGTCGGAGCTAAAAAAATGCAGCATTAGTTCCAAACGCTCTGGATCGATGACTCATAGGCATTATTGCTGAGGCATTGAAGATCGAGATAGCAGTGGATAAATTCAGATTCTCCAATCCAGTTTACTTGATAATAGCGATCGGCAGGGTAGACTTGAATTAGATTTTCTCGATCTTCTGAAGAAGTTTGCCACCTTTCTCCATCGGCAATCACTTCTAAGATTTCTGGATTTTTAGCTGAAATACTAATAATATGCTGAGAAATATAATGTTCGGGAATTTCCCAAGAGGGCTGGAGATAATGAGCGAGGTGAATACCATTCCAACTTGCTTTGTAACTGGATACAAGAGGTTCACGGGGAAGAATCTGTAACATTGCTCCTTCCTGAAATGGATTTACAGCTATGGGCTTTTCTGGTGACATAGTCTTTAATTCTCGATCGCCTCAAAGATGAAGTTTAAAGGATGCTCGGGTGCAATGAAGTGCAGTAGAATATTCCTATCTGCAAGGTAAGACATTAGAAAGCTTCTCCATCGATACTTTCTTTAGTTTAGAGCGATCGCCTTACTGCTGAAACGAAATAAACTGAGTGCGATCGCAATCCAAATCTTGTCTGGTGCGGTTATTGACAAAAGATAACGCTTCTTGCGCTGCATCCCTAATGTGCTTTAGTCTAGTTAAATCATCGATTTTGCTCATAAATGACCATGGCTTCTGCTAAAACACGATCTCGAAAATAACGGCTTAAATCTGCTGGTGTTCTTAAATCTACTTGGCGGTTTATGATATTTGATAACTCGTCTTGCATCGTAATAATAGCTAAACCAGGGGTCTTCCCTGGTTCAAATTCTACTAAAACATCAACATCACTTTCTCTTGTAAAATCATCTCTTAATACCGAACCAAATAAAGATAGCTTGCGGATCGAGTGACGTTGGCAAAATTGTTTAATTTCTTCTGGAGATAAATCGATCGCAATAGTTGTTTTCATAATTGAAACTTTTGGTCGGTAATTTTCTTATTTTAGAGTTAAGAGAGGTATTTTAAGATTCGATCGCCTGAGTGCTAGATCGAGAGTATACTAGAGTGCGCAATAAAAAATCTACGTAAACTAGGGTAAAGTTATGCAGACATAGCACCAAGCGCACTTGTGCTACTAGAGATTACAGGAGTGTCAACTATAGACTTGCTAGGCGATTCTTGCACACTTAGCTTGACCCCAACCCTGACTTTCGTATCAAAGAAGCTATGCCGATAGCAACCCTTAACTAACTTTGAAATACGCGCCCAACAAGACCAGACGTGCTTAGTGCCATCCACTGGCGACACTAAGGCGTTACAACCTCTACAGCATAGCTCTGAAAGTCGAAGACTTCTTCGGGCTAGTACCAATGCTGCTGCTGTACCACTATTCAACCCGTAAAGACTCATATATTTAACCATGCCAATGAGTGAAGAGTAGGCAGGGTTAACTGATATTACTTGAATTGCTGCTAAGGAGGCTTTGGAAGATACTAACTCAGCAAACTTGGAATAAGCAAATTGAGATAACATCCTGGCATAAGCTTTACTATGCTCTCTTAGTTTGGCTTTCTTGCTACTAAAATCTAGTTTTTCAATAACTATCGGACATTCGTAGGTTGTGGCTTTTTTTATAATTCGAGCAATAGCCAAGCTTAATATTTGTGTAGCCTGTCCAGATGTTTTGTCCTCTAAGTCAATCTCTATCTGCCCTTTATCTTTGAGATTTCCTTCCTTATCGCAGTAAGCCCAAGCAATATTGTTAGCATTAAGGTCAAGACCAATTGCTCCATTATTTTTGCTACTTATAGTTGGGATATCAGGGAGTTCGACATAGGTATGTAAATACCAGTGATTATTCTTTCTTACAAATCTATGAGTTACTGGTTTTTCCGTGCCGTTGCGATAACTGTTACCTCGTTTGTGCCTGGTTGGACTTAAAGCAATATCGACAAATTCTTGTCCGTGCCTGAAACTAATATTTAATGCGGTAATTTTACCGCCGTAGTCTTTGATTAAGCATGGTGGGACTGTAATAGCTAGGTTTCCTAAAGTATCCAATCTGCATAATTGATTGCCTCCAGCATAGGTTTTAGAACCTACCATAACCAAACTAGATGTCCTAGCTGCTTGCCATTCTGCCAGCCATTCTTGACGATCTGTGTAGCCATTTTCTTTCAAATGGTACTGAGCCTTAAATAACTTTTTTGTGCCAAAGCATAAGTTAATTTTCTGATTCTGTAACTTCTTGAGTTTTTCTTGGCATTGGGCTAATCTGCGCTTTTTTTGATGGATAATGAAGCGACTCGCTGTAGCTGATTGCTGCTTTTTTAGTTTGGCTCGAATTCTTTTTTCGTTTGTTGTTATTGATTTTTTGATGCTAGAAATAGTTGATTTTAATTCCTTGGCTTGAGACTTGCGGAGTTCCTTGATGCTTGAGTGCTTGCCTTTTAAATTGTGATAGACGTTTCTAACTGTGGTGCTATCTACTTGAAATTGATTCTGTAGCCTTTTCTCGATATCAGCTATCTTTTCTCCTGCTAATAATGCCACGTGCATCTGTCTCTCGATAGCTGAGTAGAGATTCGCCATTGATTCGAGAAATGGATAAATATCTGGGTGTAATATAGTTTGATAAGTCGGCATAAAGCAATTATACAAAGTTTTATTGGTCTAAATCAGCTAATTTCTTTAAGTTTTCTTGAAGAGCTTTTACGTTCTTACGACTTCTCATCGAATGTAGCTTGGCACTAAAAACAGTAATAATTTCTAAGACATCTTTCACGCTTTTCCTCTTCAGGTGAGGAATCTGGGTCTTTGTTGAGTATGACTACCTCTACTCCATAAAGTTCGCAAATAGAAAAGACTAATTCCGAGCCAAATCTCAGTAATCTGTCTTTGGTCGTTAGTACTAAGCGTGTTACTTGCCCTTCAACCAAGATTGATAGTAGTTTGTTTAATCCCTTTTTTCGGTAATTAACGCGCCCAGCCTATATCCTTAATCATCTTACAGTTTTTCCAGCCTTTGATTTCAGCATAAGTTTCAAGTACTGCTATTTGTCGATCTAAATCTTTTAACTGAGGTCTTGTGCTAACACGAGCATAGAGGATAGTTAATCCATCATCTTCTTGATCTTTCAGGATATCGGTTAAATCGTATCTTCTATGCCCTCCCTCTGTTCTAGTTGAGGTAATTTTGCCTTCTTTTTCCCATCGTCTTAAGGTATCTGTAGATACTCAAGAGCAAATATGCAGCTTCCGATATGCTTAACTTAGGCATTTCTATATTTAACAAACTATACCTAAGTTTACCTAATTATTTATTGTGCAGCACGTAGCCGATCTTTGGCAAAAGTATCTTCAGAAATTACCGCCGTTGAGAAACTCAGCACCAGCAACCCACAGGGTCAGTTATCAGAGATTAAGGTTTCAGGGGTTACTTCTGAGATCTGGCTGAACTTTGACGAAGAAGAAGTTGACCGCACCAGGACTGAGTATCAGAACACCCGATTATTGATACACCAGGAGTTGGGGAATGATATCAGTGACCCTCGGTTAGACCTAGAAATCTATCTCAGAGCCAATTCTCAAGGTGACATCATCAAGCATTCGGCAGTTTACCAGAAATTAGAGAAGGACGATCCGAAGATTGGTGAGTATTATTTAAAAGCGATCGCGAATTCTGCCCAAACCTATAAGAGTTTATCTAAGAGTCAAACCCCAGACTTGGACAAGTGGGCGAAGAAAATAGTTAATTCACAAATGACTAAGTTCTACTCACGGGATCAGGATCAATCACAAAATCTGGAACAGCAGCAGACGAGAGACAGAGGACTACATTTGTCGTTAAACTGTCTTGAAAATTTACCTAATGTATTTCTTATTGAATCCAAAAATGTTTCAATAAATAATTGTAGTCTGGGGGTATTGTCAATAAGCTAAGGGGGCAAGTTTTCGCTTATTATGAGCTATAGTCACCATCTGTCTTTACAAAACTCAATAATCAAAGAATCGACCTCTAAGTCAATCAGAGCAATACTTTCAGGTCTAAAAATTCGCAAAAAACTTTGCGTACTGTGCGACGACCATCGGGAGTAGAAAACGTAGCCCTGTAAGGG
>JBFRWK010000327.1:0-12602 GCA_051439545.1 Xenococcaceae cyanobacterium
AAGGTGCAAGGGTCTTTCACCAATTTTAGGGGTTTTTCGCCCCTTTACCCTAACTTTTTTCTGCACCTAAAATCCTTGTAACCTTGATAAGCTCAAGCTTATCAAGTTATTCAGCAAACCCTAATTAGTAATTAGTAAGTAGTAATCACCTAATCACCTAATCACCTAATTAGTTCGCTCTCAGAGGAAATTACGGCGGAATATCCCATCATTTACCTTGCTAAGTTCCCAAAATAATCATCATGGGCCAGAGAAAAAGTCCTAATAGTGCTAAAAAAGAGAGCATTAGAGTGAGACTCAAACAAAAAATCGCCTTGAGCCAACTAAACTGATGAACTTGGCGAATGGAAATAATTAATGTTCCCAACACTCCAAAGATAATTGAGGCTAAAAATAACTGTCCCAGGAAAATAGACCAATTGGCAGCAGTTATAGCGACTCCAGTAAATAGCAGTGGCCAAAGTCCCCAGACAGTTCCTTCTAAGGTCGATCGTCCATTCCCCTGCCCCCCTAGCAACTGAGCCATTAAATTAATTGAAGCAGCCAGCCAGTAACAACCTAATATTCCTGCAAACAAAAACAGTAAAGCCAAGCCTAAGATGCCACCCACGCCCAAATTTGTCTTACCTGCTGCATTTAAAGCTACTACTAAAACTATTAGTAACCCAATCGTAACTGCTGCCCGTGTAGGGAATCTAAGCTGAAAGGGACGAAAAATTGCCGTGTAAACTGCATCTAACATCATCTACTCCAAAGTCCAAGGTACTCCGCCATAAGACGACGAAGCCTGCTTGGACTCCGTCAAGTTGATGCCCTCTTCAAGCAAACTAGTCAGATCGGCTTTAAGAAAATAAGAAAGCCATTGCTGCCAAGAAGAAGATAAGAAAATCCCCAAAGAATCCCGCAAAGTAGGAGAAGTATAGTTACGAACTTTTGGTTTGCCAGTAATATTCGCTAATTCTGCTGTCATTTGAAGCGCGTCGTAGTAATTGCCTAACGAATCGACTAAATTAACTTGTTTTGCTTGCTCCCCTGTAAAAATGCGACCATCAGCCAAGGGTTTTAACTCTTCTAAAGTAATTTTTCGACTGGCAACTATAGCATCAAGAAACTGTTGATATGATTGAGCAACGATTGTTTCGATAATTTGCCTTTCCCCTTCACTCAGTTCATCGTAGGGAGAAAGAATATCTTTATACTGGCCACTTTTGATGTTACCTATTTGAACGCCAATTTTATCTAATAGAGAAGAAATATTTTGGGTGTTAATAATTACTCCAATCGAACCAGTCAAAGTTGCGGGATTAGCCATGATGCGATCGGCAGCACTAGCAATGTAATATCCTCCAGAAGCTGCAATATCTCCCATACTAGCTACAATTTTGATATCTGTTTCTTGACGAGTTCGCATCAATTCATGATAAACAGCTTGAGCAGCAGCAGCAGTGCCTCCAGGACTATTGATATGAAGTAATATTGCTTTAACTCGATCTTCACGGGCTTGACGAATAGCCTCGATCAGAGTGTTGGAGTTAGAGGTACTAGCTAGGCTTAGAGGTCTGCTAGCTGGTTCGTCGCTAATTACCCCATAAATTTCTAATAAGGCAACATTTGCTTGAGTGCTGATGCCTTTCCTCTCTTCTTTTGCTTCTGAGGAAAGGTTACTACGCTCTAGCCAGTTTCCTAAACTAGCGACTAGACACAGAACAATTAATATTAAGGCAAGGATACGATCTAAGCGCACATACAGTTCCTCTGACCATACTCGATCGAATTGTTTTAAATATTAGAACTTAATCTAACATGATTTAACTTACAAAATAAACTTGGCTGAATTTTATAGCTAGGAGCGAATGCTCCTTTATTTCTTCACAAGTTATTCAACTTATTTATTTATCTTAGAGATAGAAAGAAGCAAGAGAAATGGTCTGTTTCTCTGTCTAGAGTAACAAGCTTATTTAATTCTTGTGTTTTTGGGTCGATAGGAGCAAGAGCGATGATGAAACTACAATTTTACGATCGACAACAGCCTATTTCACGGGCAGAAAGAGAAAATTCCTATTCTATTTTGAAGACAATTGCTGATGATGAGTTAAGAGAAGCATCAATTCGTCAACGAGTTAGAAAGATAGAAAATAATCTCTTTGATGAGTATTGGGATGAGCTAGGAGTTCACAAACTCAATTTGTTTGACGCTATCCTTGGGTAAAACCCAAAGATTTAAATTAATTTTTTTGACTAAGTCCAATTAAAATTCAAAACTCTCTTGAGTAGTTCCCTCATGGACTGTTTTTACCCATTTCAACCGCTTGGGACGAACGGACATACGAGCGGTAATGCTTGCCATAACTATCTGCCAGTGCAGCATATAGATCATGCCCCTAATAGTTTGCCCCATAAGATTTAGTAAAGTCAAGAAATTGGGTTTTGTTTCGGTCTGAGTCCGTACTAACCCCTTAAACATCGACCAAAAAGTGAAAAAGAGCAGTAAACCGCTCAAAGGAGCGAGCATGGGTGGTCGCTCGCGAGCTATGACCATAACTAAATCGGGTATGGTAGCTGTGGGTAAAATATATTGTATTAACCAAAAATATAGTAAATCGATTCTTTTACGAAAACCTAGAGGGGAGTTAAAAATATACCGCCAATAATCTAGATAGCGTTGATATCCTCCTTCTGCCCAACGGTTGCGCTGATGCCATAATGCTTTGGCGGTGGTAACTCCTTCTTCTTGTACGGGAGGAGTAAGTAAAAAGCCAATTTTCCAATTGTCGAGGTGCAAACGAATGGTTAAATCTAAATCGTCGGTAATGGTCTCTTCATTCCAACCGCCACAACTGTTTAAAGCAGTACAACGGACAAATTGACCATTACCTCGTAATTCACCAATACCTCCTACTGTAATTCTTTGCTGTTGAATATAGCTATCTAAAGCCATTTCCGCTGTTTGCCCTTTAGTCCAAAAATTTTCCGAGGTATTGGCGATCGCTTTTCTGACTTGTACTGCTCCTATTTCTGCTGCATCAAATATAGGTACTACTCTACGCAATAAATCTTTGGGAATCGAAGCATCTGCATCAAATACCCCAATAATCTCCCCTTTAACTTCGGGCATTACTTGGTTTAATGCTCCCGATTTACCTCCACCAGCATTTTGCTGGCGATGAACTACCTTAAGCTGGGGATATTCTAAGGCAAGGCGATCTAATATTTCTGGAGTTCGATCGCTACTACGATCGTCTATCGCCCATACTTCATACTTATCGGTAGGATAATCCAGTCCGCATAACATCTCAATTAAATTGGCAATTACCGCTTCTTCGTTTTTAGCAGCTACTACTAAAGATACAATAGGTGCATCTGCTAAGCTAGAATCTTCTAGGGGTTTAGGTGATAATTCTGGTTTGGCGGTAATAATGTTTATCGCTTTGATTCCTACTAATCCTGCTATCGTCACCACTATCCAGTAACCCCAAGAAAGTAAATGAAGGGCGATCGTAAATAGCCAAACACTAGTCAAGACTAGGGCAGCTTTGCGTCTGCGTCCTGACAATCCTTGGAAAAAATCACTTCTAAATTCTTCTTCTTCTTCTTCTGGATCGCTCCATTCCGATAAAAAAGAGCCAAGGGGATCGAAGTCTAGATTTGGTTCGTTATCCGAGCAGTATTTATCTGCCATAATTTAGATTTATTCTGTAGTTTTACCTATAAATTGGAAAAGATTGTCTAGATTGTATCGAACTATGTTAAATTTCTTGACTAAGTTTTAATATACTTATATTTCAGTCAATATTGATTCTCTTTACATATTAGGGTTTGTACTCTTGGGGAATTAATGGTTTTCTTTCTATAAATACTTAATAGCTTAAATTAATTTTAATTTATAACAATAAAGATTAAATATGGTTAATGTTTATCTAGGTTTAGCGATCGCCTTTGGTTCTGTTTTGTGGGTCGAGTTAGTCAGAGATGTTTATCATGTCCTCTCCCATTGGTGGCAACCCCTTTATCGTCTTCATGTCTGGCATCATAAGGTTTTTCGGCGGGATTTGACTCCACTCAGCAATACAATTTATCGCCAGGCGCATTGGTATAATGATGTTCCCGAATCTTTAGTCATGCTATCATTTAGCTTATTATTTTGGTTTTCGGCTATCTGTTTAAACTTTTCTCCTTCTTGGTTGGCTGGTACTGGAACAATTTATACTTTAACCTTTTTGTTAGGTGCGATCGCTAGGGGAACGGGGATACCCCATGCAGATGAATTAACCGATTTGACTCATTTGCCAGGGGATTTTACTAGTTTACCTGCTACTTGGTTTGTCAATCGTCCTTACCACTGGCGACATCACTTTGATAATCAGAATGCTTATTTCTGTGGCACGATTAGTTTGGTAGATAAGTTCATGGGTACAGCTTTATCTCTTAAGGGTAAAAAAATTGCAGTGACGGGTGCATCGGGAAGTTTGGGCAAAGCCTTACTAAAACAGTTACATTTTAAAGGGGCAAAAATAATTGCTTTAACATCTTCCCAACAGAGCCTTATATTACAAGTTGACAGTCAAGAGTTACCTGTTAAAACCTTGACTTGGCAAGTAGGTCAAGAAACAGAATTAGCTAAAGAATTAGAAAAAATAGATATTCTCATTATTAATCATGGTATTAATGTACATGGAGAGAGAACCGAATCCGCGATCGCTAAATCTTATGAAATTAATGCCTTATCTTCTTGGCGATTAATGGAATTGTTTTTAAAAACAGTTCGTACTAATGAAGATATAGTTCGTAAAGAAGTTTGGGTAAATACCTCAGAAGCAGAAGTTAACCCCGCTTTTAGTCCCCTTTATGAATTAAGTAAAAGAACTTTAGGCGATTTAGTTACCTTGCGTCGTCTCGATGCTCCTTGTGTAGTTAGAAAGCTAATTTTAGGCCCTTTTAAAAGTAATTTAAATCCTATTGGTGTAATGTCTCCAGAATGGGTAGCAAAACAAATTGTTAATCTAGCACAAAGGGATATACGTAATATTATCGTTACGATTAATCCTTTAACTATTTTTGCTTTTCCCCTTAAAGAATTTTTTGTTTCTACTTATTTTAAGTTATTTTCTAGGTAGGGTTGGCACGAAAAACTTTAATTGGGAGATATAACCTCTGAAATAGCTGTACGCTCTAAGCTAATCGCTTTTTTTAAAGTATTGGTTTTAGTAGTCCAAGGTACTCCGCCAGTTGAAGACGGATCTAAGCGAGTGACTTCGTCAAGTGCAAGGTTTTTCAACAATTTTCCTGCTTTTTCTGGGATTAGAATCATTTTGAAATGCTTTAAATCTTTACCTATTTCCTGAAGTAAGAAGCTATGAATGTTTTAAATACTTACTCGATGACGAATATTTCAGAAAAGACTAGCAAACTGAAACCTAAAAACTAATTCCCATTGGGCGTAATTTCTAGTTTCTTCAAAGCAGCGATCGCGTGTAACCTCACACTTTCTTCTGGATCTTCAGATAGTTGCTGAAGAGGTAATATAGCTTCTCGTTTCCCCAAAATACCAAAAGCCATCGCTAGGTTTTGTTTGAGTGGAGATGTACTGATTTTACCTTTTTCTAACTGCCAAAAATCAATCAGAATATGAGTCGCCTGTACTTTTAACTTAGGTTCTGTCAATCGCCCTAAAACTGCAACAATTTCCTGAAGGACTTCCTCTTCTTCTATAAGTAATGCTTGTTGGAGATAATTTAAAGCAAGTTCTGTACTATGCCAACTTAAAGCCCGAACTACACTAGATTTTAGAGGTAGGGGAGTAAGAGGAGATTTAAGTACTGTAAATAAAGCATCAGCAGATTTTTGGTTGCTTATTCTCCCTAAAGCGATCGCAGCTTGGTGACAAACTTCTATATTGAGATCGTATAGTAAAGGCTCGATCTGTTCTACTAAATTTAGTTGTTCGGCAAGATCGCGACGAAATCCTAACGCAATTACTGCTTCTTTTCTTACTTTAGCTTCTATATCTGTTAGTGCCTGTAATAAGATAGGGTTAATGCGTTCATCGCGAAAACTACCCAGAGTTTCGATCGCGATCGCTCTTACTTCCGCTCTAGAGTCTTGCACTACCGTCAGTAAAGGTTCGATCGTCTCAACAGAACGAATATGAGCTAAAGCTCGTATGGATAAAAGACGATACTCTTCTTCTACTAATAACTTAGATAAAGCATCAATAGCTGAAGTACCTATTTTAGCTAAAGTTTGAGCAGCAACTGAGGCTAGTTCTTCATTTTGAGTTTGTTGTAGCAATTTAACTAAACTAATAACAATAGTAGGATCGCTAAACTGACCTAAAATACGGCTAATAAACCAACGAACTTCTATCTCGACAGTTTCATCTTCTAAAATGGCAATTAAAGGAGCAATTACTCTATCTCCCAGTCTAGGTATAATTTTGGCTATTTCCCAGCGTTGTTGAAAATCTCCATGAAACAAGACTGATAATGCTAAATTAAATTCTTGTTTCCAGGTAGTTAAAGCTAATTTATTTGATGATTTCTTATTGCTTAGGGATAATTGCTGTAAGTAACGAGTAACCAGCAACCAATTTTGCTGTTGTGCAGCTTTAATACCCTGTTCGATCACTCTGCTATTTTCCCAGACTGGGTTATCCGTTTTAGTTTGGCGATAGGGAACTGTCACACCGACTCCATTTGATTGATTTACTTGCTTTCTAACTCCGCTCTTATTAAAGATTCACGGAGAAAAGTTAGCTCTTATTTTTATTTTTCCTTAACTTAGTTATAGTTTTGCTCATAAATGTATTCTTATTCCAGTTTTGATGCAATAAAAAGAATAAATTTATGAAATAATCGCATAAAAGTATTTAAGTACTAAGTATTTCGCTCAAAACAGAATTTAAACCTCTAAAATTTGCTTGGCGATCGCGAGATAACTATGGCAATATATATTGAGAATATAAAGATTGTGTGATCTAAGTTCTTGGCATTCTTAGACTCTAGAGTTAATAATTGTCTAAAAGACTGAGTATAAATTCGGTCGGCTTATTTTAATAGATTAATTGAATCTTTAGTTTTTACTTTTACCAAAATTATGCCTATGTCCTCTGCCAAAATTCTGGTTGTAGACGACGACCCTGCTATTCGTAACTTAATATATCGTTTTCTCAGCCAAAAAAATTACCAAGTTGAGTCAGCTGATGATGGACAGTCCGCATTGAAGTTGTTCGATCAATTTAATCCAGATTTAGTAATTCTGGATGTCAATTTACCTGATGCTTTGGGCTACAATCTCTGTGAAGATATGCAGGAGCGAACAGATGTATTTATTTTGATGCTAACTAGCCGTTCTGACGCTGCTGATAAAAAAGAAGGTTTTCTCAAAGGTGCAGATGATTATTTGACTAAACCTTTTGATTTACAGGAACTAGAATACAGAGTCAAAGCTATTTTGAAGCGTCAACGAACAGTTACAGCTTCGGAAAAACAGCCTTTAATTTTTAATAACATGAGTATCGACCCAGTACGTCGAGAAGTAAAAATTGATGGCAATTTAATTGTTTTAACTGCTTTAGAATTTGATTTACTTCATTTTTTAGCCAGCCGTCCTGGTCGTGTTTGGCGCAGAGACGAGCTTATTCAAAACGTCTGGGATTATGAGTATGTCGGCGACCAAAGAGTGGTAGATGTTCATATTGGTCAAATTCGGAAAAAAATCGAATTCGATCTAGCTGAGCCTTCTTTTATTCAAACTGTTCGAGGAGTTGGATATAAATTTGAAGTCGAACCCCAACCTCAAGAAGTAGAGTCATAAGCCCATAGCTAATTTTGTTTATCCTGATTCTGAAGGAGTAGGAGTATTTTCCTTCTCCTTTTTGGCTTGTTCTGGAGAATTTTTAGCACTTTCTAACTCCGCATTCATTTTGATTGATTCTTCTAGGTGTTGTGCTTCGCGTTTAAATTCATTTTCAAATTCTTTAGAAGCATCTTGAAAACCACGAATGGCTTTACCAAGACTACGTCCAATTTCTGGTAGCTTTTTCGGTCCGAATACTAGTAAAGCGACGAGCATAATTACCGCCATTTCTGGTAAACCAATACCAAAGATATTCATAGTTTGTTTCTTAATTTGTTTTTTTCTTTATTCTAACTTGCGAAAAAACCCCGCTACCTACTAGACGGGGGTATTTTGCTATTTGCTACTATTATTGTGAGCTTGCCAAGATGAAAATTAGCGACCTAAGCTAGTCCAATCCACATCGACTCCTTCTAAGATTAGTGAAGAGTTGTAAAGCTGCAAAATAATTAAAAGAAACACAAAGAATAGGAGCATAAAAACTCCCATCAAAGGAGTAGTTCCCCATCCAGGAGCAACTTTACCATATTCTGAATTTAAAGGTTTGAGAACATCTCCCAAACGAGTACGCTGTGCCATAGTTTACCTAAGAATCTATTTAAGCTATTTTTCGTAATCTTCTGTAATATTATAAAGGAAGAGTAATCATTATTTATCTCAATTATGGAACCTGCAATAGTTCTTAGCATCAGTATTGGTGCGATCGTAGTCGCTATAACTGGCTACTCAATCTACACTGCTTTTGGCCCACCTTCAGCAGAATTAAGCGATCCTTTTGAAGATCACGAAGATTAAATACTGATAGATAATATAAAAAAGAGTGGGAGATTTTCCACTCTTTACCATGTGTAGATTAAAGATCTTGATAGGTTAAATGTCGCCCTACTAAAAAAGCACTTTCTGTAATATTTGTCCATGGCATTAAGATTTGCCTGGTAGTTAGAAAGCTGTCAAAGATACGACGGTGTACTTCAGAAGAGCGATCGCTAATTTCTCGCCAAACTTCCCCTGTAACGTTACCAATTGCCGTCAATACTCGCTCGCTCAATATGTCAATTTTGAAGTATCTTGAAAATAGAAAACTCTCCATCGCTTTTCTATGACTAATATAATCTTGACTCCCGAACAAGTTTTAGAAAATCTGCATTGGCGTTACGCGACGAAAAAGTTTGACCCAACTAAAAAGATTCCCGATTCAGTTTGGAAAACCTTAGAACAAAGTTTAGTGCTTTCTCCTTCTTCTTTTGGTTTGCAACCTTGGAAATTCTTTGTAGTAAAAAGTCCAGAAATACGCAATCAGTTATTAGAAGCTTCTTGGGGACAAAAACAAGTTGTAGATGCTTCTCATTTAGTAGTGTTGGCAATTAAAAAAGATGTAGATAATGAAGATGTCGATCGCTACATAGCTAGAATGGCTGAAGTGCGAGACGTTCCCCAAGACAGTATAACTGGATTGGCTGATATGGTTAAAGGGTATTTGCAAGAGCCTCCCTATCCTCTTAATGTTAATGAATGGGCAGCAAGACAGACCTATATTGCTTTGGGATTTTATCTGACTTGTGCAGCAATGCTAGGGATCGATACTTGTCCGATGGAGGGAATTGTTCCTGCTAAATACGATGAGGTTTTAGGTTTAGATAAACAAGGATACAGTACTGTAGTAGTTTGTCCTGCTGGATATCGAGCAGATGATGATAAATACGCTACCATGGCTAAGGTTCGTTATCCTACGAAAGATGTTGTAGATTATATAAACTAATATTTATTTATTAGGGACGCGATCGACTGCGTCCCCACCATTAGGCAATGCTTTGGATTACAGGTTCATCCCGTACGGGCAAAACTTCTCTTTTAACTCAAGAATTTTGTCAATGGGTAAGACAACAACTGTCTGGGCAACAAAAGCAATCTCGGCAGATATCACCCCAGCAACAATTAACCCCTGCGGTACTCGTATTTGCTGCGAATAATAGTAATCGGCGCAAATTAGCCGATCGCTTGTCTTTAGCAGTAGATGGAACTTATCCTGTTATTTGTAAAACTCCTGTAGGTTTTATTACTGATGAGGTAAGCTTATTTTGGCCTCTATTATTTGAACGATTAAAGCTAAAAGCCCAATTTCCCCTCAGATTACGCCCTGAAACAGAACAAGAATTAGCTACAAAATTATGGAGGGACAGACCTGAATGGGATATTTTAGTAGCAAATACCAATGAATATCGTTTGGTACGTCAAACTTTAGATTTATTGCAATTAGCAGGAACAAGTGGTATTCCGACAGAAGATATCCCGACAATTTTAGAACAAGGTTTACCTAATTTAGAATTAGATGGAGCGGGTAAGCAGGAAAATCGATTAAACGAGGGATTATGGCAAAAAATGGGGGAATTACTCCTTGATTGGTGTAATTGGTGTCTGGATAGAGGCTTACTAACTTATGGATTGATTTACGAATTATATTGGCGTTATTTACTCCCCGATCCTACTTATCAATCTCATTTAATACCTCGTTATCAAGCTATTTTTGCCGATGATGTGGATGATTATCCTGCCATCGCTAGAGATTTATTTGAATTATTGCTCGATCGAGATAAATTTGCTGTTTTTACCTATAACCCAGATGGTAAAATTCGCTTGGGTTTAAATGCCGATCCTAACTACCTAGAAGGTTTAGCAGTTCGTTGTCAAATTAGAGAGTTACCTTCACTTAATACGGGATTAATTTCAGAGTTAGATAGTACCATAGCTCAATTAGGTAATGAAACTTGGTTTCCTAGTTTTTTGCCAGACTCAATTCAATCAATTCAAACTATATCCCGCGCAGAATTATTACGCACCACCGCCGATATAATCATCAAAGCAGTCAAACGAGGAGAAATTCAACCGTCAGAAATTGCCCTAATTGCCCCTGGTTTAGATGAGATTGCCCGTTATAGTTTAATCGAAATGCTTTCTGCCCAGGGCATTGCCGTCGAACCCCTTAACGAACAGCGTCCTTTAATTAGTTCTCCTAGCATTAGAGCCTTACTTACTTTAATCGCTTTAGTTTATCCAGGTTTGGGCAGACTCGTCGATCGCGATTCTATTGCGGAGATGTTAGTAATTCTCTCTAGTCGCTGGATAAAAGAAAAATCTATAGCAGATATTGACCCTGTAAGGGCGGGTTTACTAGCAGATTATTGCTATCAGATCGATCCAGAACAACCGTTATTATTACCTATAGAATCTTTTGCCCGTTGGGATAGATTAGGACATAAAGCTAGTAACGCTTATAGCGCGATCGCTCTTTGGATTGAAAGCCATAAATCTCAACTCCAAAAAAAATCGTGGCTAAACCCTATCTTTTTATTAGATCGAGCCATTCAAGAATTTTTCGGTAATAGCCATAATTTACCGTACTCTGTTTTAGCTGCACTAAGAGAATTAATGGAAACTGCCCAACATTTTTGGGAAGTCGATCGCAGGTTACGGCAAAATGAACCGAGTTTTCAAACTCAAACCGCTACTGTTGCCCAATTTATTCAATTATTACGCAGGGGAACAATTACAGCTAATCCTCTTCCCTTAAGACAATTTCCTACTTCAGAAACTTCTGTTACCATAGCCAATATTTTCCAATATCGTTCTTTGCGTTCCTCCCATCGTTGGCAATTTTGGTTAGATGTATCGTCGCATTTTTGGAATCAAGGTGGTGCAGCGACTCTTTTTGCAGCCCCCTTATTTCTCAAAGAATGGTCGGGACGTACTTGGATGCCAGAAGATGATTATGAGATGGATAAACAGCGTTTACAGCGTATTGTTAGGGATTTATTGGCTAGGGCAGAAGAAAGAGTTTTCTTGTGTCATAGCGATCTAGGAGTTAATGGTACAGAACAAACAGGCCCTTTATTATCTTTTGTTCATGCTTCCAAGCAATTTGTAGATGTTGAATTAGTTGATGTTAGTTAGGGTTAGTTATTAGCTATTGGCTTTTAGAAGCGCGATCGCATTGTTTCAGTTTTTGCCAGGAGTCATGAGGGGTAACAGTAGAAGTATCAGTCACTAGGATTATTTCACCATTTTCATCTTTAATCCAGCCTTGAGCTTCGACAATTCGATCGGATTGAGATTCGTTGATATTAGGTAGTGTAGGTTGAGATAAGTCCTCCCCCTGAGGAAATTCCACCCAATCTGGCTTATTTGGATTAATTTGCAGAGCTTCTAGATTATTGGGAGCTATTCCACCTTTGCCGATAAAAACTAATTCACTCCTAGCAAATTTTGTGCCTGGAGTGCAACTTTGGTCAATTTGTGCGTTTAGAGGTTGAGTCGGTAAGAAAAACAGTTGGCGACTGGGTTCTATTTCTAAGGTATTGGCAGTAACATCACTATTTTCATTAGGAAGAGCAATAATAAATGGTGCGTCGATTTTAATATTGCCTCCATCTCCTCTAGCACCTGCCGTACCAGCAGTAGTGGAAATTTGACTTTCTTGTTGCAAAAATAATAAGTCGTTTGCTAATAAAGTAATATTTCCTCCATCCCCAGATAAAGTTGTTGCCCTGATTTCTCCGACATTTGAGAGAAAGATAGAATCAGCTTGTATTGTTAAATCTCCAGCTACTATAGAGTCATTCTTGGTGTGCTTTTGACGTTTGGCAAACTTTTGAATTCTTGTGTAGATAGGATCTCCGAAGGATTGCCCATCACTAAAAACTAGCCCGTTTTTATAGTTAGAATCCATCCCAACTATCTTTCCTTCGTCTTTA
>JBFRWK010000328.1:0-2908 GCA_051439545.1 Xenococcaceae cyanobacterium
GCAATTCCCTCAAACCCCCTTCACGTCTAGCTAAGAGAGAAATTGTAGCCAGTAACAGGTAGTCAAAAAATCGCTACAACTACCTTAAATGAAGGCTTTCGTCATTTTTCTCAATCGGAAGTTCAGGGATATGGTCAATTACTCAAACTGATTGGAGAAGTACCTCATAATAGTTGCGTTCTGCTGATTTCCAGAGAAAAACCAAGATAAATTCTACTTTTAGAAGGAGAAAGAACAAAAGTTAAATGTTTGCAGCTAGGAGGGTTAAATCCTAACGACGGGCGCGAATTATTCGAGCAAAAAGGACATTTTACAGGTACAGAACAAGAATGGGAGGTACTCATCAAGCACTATGGAGGTAATCCTCTAGCTTTGAAGATAGTAGCAGCAGGGACAAGGGAGCTTTTCAACGGTAAAATCGCCCAACTTTTGGATTATTTGAAACAAGGGGCATTTATTTTTGAGGAAATAGGCGACTTATTAGAATCTCAGTTCCAACGTTTATCGGTGGTGGAAAAGGAGGTAATATATTGGCTGGCAATTAATCGAGAACCAGTATCCCTAGACGAATTAACTGCCGATCTAGTTACATTTTCGTCCAAACATAAGTTACTCCACGCCATTAAATCATTATTGCAAAGGTCATTGGTTGACAAGAACGGTGAGCATTTCTTTCTCCAACCAGTAGTGATGGCATATACTACGCAGCGATTGGTCGATCGAATTTGTCAAGAATTAGTAGAAAAAAAGCAGATATCTTTACGCTTGTTTAAAACCCATGCCTCGATCGTCTTTATGAAGGTATGAATATTGCAGGCGTGACTGGGTTAACGGAAGCGCAGAGAGATGCGCTGTTGGTTTTGGGGCTGTGGAGAGTGGGTAAAGTTTTAGCCTACATTCAGCAGCACCATGGATAATTTAGTATTTTTAATTTAGTAAGATAATCTTACCATTTAGGATGAAATAGCCCTGTGTTTGAATAGACTGCTGATCTATATTGATTTTAGATTTATAATCTTGTGCAATTTCTGATAGTACTAATTCAATATGCTCAATAGCTTGTTTTTGTTCTGGATTTAAATCGGTACGAGTTTCTTTTTCATCTAAGAATTCTTTAGTTAAATTTCCAAGAGTATTTATATTTTCTTGAAAGTGATAATTATCAGAAGCGGCTTTTTTTATGTTTTCAAGAAGTTCAATATAATTTATAGAATTATTTTCAACAACCCTAATATTCTGAATTTCCTTAAATGTTTGTTCAGATAAATTTTTTAGAGACTTGAAAAATTCAGTAGTAGCGTTATGTAATTCTTGACTCGCTGTCTCGATTAATTTGTCAGTAGTATTTTTGACTACTGCTACCGCTAATGATATAGCTAAATTGATAAGAAATTCCATGGTTCTCCTTTTTACATTGATGTGATATCTTTGACTGCCAGTTTGACTAAAAGCGACAAGATATGGATTGTAAGGGATTAGCTCACTTTCGGATAGGGATTTACTGGGTACAAATTAAATAAACTCCCAACAAATTTAAGCAAGATTGTTATTATGAAATGATTTTCATCCCAGGTTATTTTTTTTGGCGAATAATCTCATTCTGTAATGTATCCCTGAATTGCACCAGGCAACTTTGACAAGTTAATTTCAACTTAAGGCTTTTGCCAAAAAAATAGTGATAGCTTCTGTGCAGATCGCCTACACTAACTCCATCACCAAAAACGCGATCGCGTAGTGCCTCAGCGAAGCCGAGATCGCAATTGAGAAATCTTGCAGTTTGAGAAAACAGTGAGAATTTAGCTTTTGCGAAAAATTGTGGCGCGATCGCATTTGCAAGAAAATCAAGCCTCTGGAACTCCTGCCTTCCTTTTCATTGTCTAAATACTTTAAGATTGAGACATACAATTTCAGGAGATTGACTTTCATGACATATATCTCCCCAAAAATCCTCACCAAAGAAGATTTTCTCTCCCAATATTGGGATAATTCCCGCTATGAATTAGCAGATGGAGAACTAATCGATATGGAACCCACTGGTCCTCACGAAACAGTGAGTGGTAAAGTTGCAACCCAAATTGGTATACACCTTGTTGCAGAACAACTTCCTTGGTTTATTCCTCGTACTTGTTTAATTTATCCCTTTGCAGATGCAGCCACAGTTCGTCGTCCTGATGTCGTAGTTCTAGATGAAACTGTTCTCGATCGCGAACCCCTTTGGGAGCGAGAACCCTTAATTACAATGGGTCGATCGATAAAATTGGTGGTAGAAGTTGTTAGTAGCAACTGGGAAACCGATTATGCTCGCAAAGTCGAAGAGTATGCGCTTTTAGGCATTCCCGAATATTGGATTGTGGATTATCGTGGATTGGGCGGTGTAGCATTTATTGGTAAACCAAAGCAACCAACCTTTACCATCTGTCAACTAGTTGAAGATACCTATATTCAACAACAATATCGATTAAATCAATTAATTAAATCGCCACTTTTGCCTAATCTTCAACTTCGCCTGGATGATATTCTTCCTCGCTAGAACACTGATTCAGTAATAATAGGTTACTGGTAAAGTGAGACAAGGTAGACAAGGGGACAAGGCAGACAAGGAGGACAAGGTAGACAAGGAGACAAGGGAGAATTTCTCTACTTACCTATAACCCAGCAGTTCGATCGCGCCTTCGTAGGGTGGGCAAAATCAAACAATCAACCTAAAAATATGCCTAGAAAATTGATTGCTACCAAATATGAATAGTTCGCTTTCTTCTCGCTTATTAAATAATTTTGGAAAATTTGATAGTCATACTGACGACAAAAGTCCGTTGTTTCTATTTCGCAGGAGTCTCACCTCTAATTGTTAGTTCACAGTGCCACTGGACTTATACAACTATTTGACAGGAGTCGAAACCCTTGCTAT
>JBFRWK010000329.1:0-19088 GCA_051439545.1 Xenococcaceae cyanobacterium
AGGACTTGTAATAAATTTAAAGGAACTTGAGAAGAAACTAATAAATTACGCTCATCAGTACGATGTTGTTGATAACGAATAACTTGTACTCCTTGATTGATAAGTTGTCGTCGTTCTAACAAATCATCATAATTAACAACCCATTCTCCTAGACGATGGACTTCTTCAAATACAGTTTTAGTGGTGTCATTTTGAAAAGAAATTTGTCGTGCAGGAAGGAAATGTTGCTCAGGAGATAATTCTTGTCCTTTAATCACACTATAAATTGCATCTAAATAATTTTTAGCTACTTGTGGTTGACTAGGACAAACCAAATAAACCGTTGATTTTAATTCATCTTTAGCAGCAGGACGTTTTCTTGCCCATCTTGGTGGTACATGATGTAATAAATGAGGAGTTGCTTTTTCTATCGGTGAAGCTTGCCAAACTACCTCAGCATTTCTAGAGATAACATCTTGTAGGAAAACAAGATCGGCAAATTTTCCTTCGCTGCTATTATTGATTGAACTTGAGTCAGAGATAACACTGATCCGAAGTTTTGCCATAAAATCTTGAGAGGCTTCACTGGCACTAAAAGCATCTGGATCTGCATCAGCACTCTCAATCATTTGTTCGTACAAACGACTAAGTTTTTCTGATTCTCGATGTCGCAGAATAATATGACAACGTGATTCTTCTTGATTTTCTTGTAATTTAGCTAATTGATTAACAACTGCTTGAGGTAGTTTAATAGAATCACATTGATAAAGAATTAAACTTAAATTAGTTTTTTCATGGGGAAGTAATTCTAAATATCGTTGCACTAATTTAATTAACTTAAAAGCTGCTTCAGTAGGGTCTTCATTAGTAATTTGATTTTTTACTTCCCAAGTTGGTTGTTCTAATAAACTATAATCATTAACTGTATCAGATAAAGATAAAAGAATTGGTTGAGAACCTTGATATCCTACAGCAACTTCGGGATAGTAGGGGTGAGATAGTTCTGTGGTCAAATCGGAAAAGAAAAGACGAGAATCTCCAAATTCAACTTGTTCGGTGCTGAGAATATATTTGAGCAATCCTGATATTTGACGAGCTTTAATAGCTATGGATGCTAGTCTTAAAGGATGCCAAGGAGCAATAATAGCAGCAGGATTTCCTCTTTCTACTCGAATACATCCTAAATTGAGTAAAGGTTGATAAAGTTCAATTCGGTTTCGATCTCCACGAGCATTGTTTAAAAGTGTTTCTAATAATTCTTGGTAGGCTTTACCTTGTTCTAATAAATATTTACTAGAAATTCCTTCTTCACTTAGCCAACTTTTTAATGCTTCTTGATAGATTTTAGTGAAATTATGCCAAAGATTATTAATTTGTTCGGCAGCTTCTGAGGACAAGCGGTTTTCTTCAACTGCTTTTTTAATCTTTTTAGGAAAGGTTTTAGCTAGGTCAAGTTTAGGCTCATATTTAGGAATTAAAGAACCTCTATCTTGTCCAAAAGCAGCCATTAATGTTCCAACATCATTTAAAGATATTCCTTGAAGACGACCTTTTTTACTAACTAATTCCCGTGCAATTTGAGACTGGATAAAGGCTGATTTAGCTGAATCAGTAAGTCTTTCTAAGTCTTGACAAAGTTCTAGTCCAATAGCATTCGGGTTGCATTTCCAAATTAATTGAATCTTATGATTATCTGAAGATGTAGAGTGAAGCTCGACATAGAATTTGATTTCTGTGGCTGCTTTGCTGACAGATTTATTTTCCTTATATTTTTTCTTCTGCCGTTTTTTGGTTTCTTCTAATAGTTCACCATACTTGAATAACCAATGGGTTTCCCATTCAATTTCTGGTGAGGTGAGTTTTTCAATCCCTCGGTATCTCGTACAAAAGTAAAGACCAACTTCTGCATTTAGTTCAAGCCATTTACTTTTACTTTTACCTTTTTGGGTTTTGATAATTAATTTTTGTTGTCCTTCTTTAGATTCAGATTGAGCATATAGTCTTTCAAAAGCCTGGATTAATCCAACAAGAAAATCAGAACATTCAACTGGTTGTCCGTAAACAAATTTATCCCATTTAGCTTTTAATTTTGGGTTTTGTTCTAAAGATTGTCGATGAGTTTCATAAAAATCTTCGTCATCTTCATTGGGATTTTTAGTAGTAGAACGCTTTTTAAGGGCTTTTAGATATTGTTCTTCTGCTTCTGTTAAAGTGTCAGGATATTCATCTTCAAAAAGTTGGATTGTTAAAGAAGCTAAATCTGTTTTTGGAGGTTTTAAACCAGTAAAAATAGAATCAATATTATCTCTTTCCCATTCAAATTGAGCAAGATTAGATGCTTGTTGATGCCAACCAGAAGGACTGCTAATAAACTCAATAATAGTTGAATGAGCTATTTCTGGAATCTGCTCTTTTGCTTTGGCCAAAGCATTGTCTAGTTCTTGTTCTTCTATTGGTTTTAGATTGGGCATTTGCTTTATTAAATAACACCCTCGTTTATCAATTGCTTGTTTAAAAAGACTTTGCCAACGCTGATAATGACCTCGCTTATTTTCAGGAATTGCTTCAAAATAACTAGAATCACGGGGAATTTTTAATGCTGGTAAAGCCCATCCTAGTGCATTAATAATTGGTTCACTTTCATTTTTAATTCTGGAATGGGTATCAACAATATACTGAGCGAGATTGTCTAAGCTCAAATTTTTAGCAGACTGTAATCCTTTTAAAGCTTTTTGCCAATACTTAATCTGTTCATCTAATAAGGGTAGATTTCGACTCGCAACTTCAACCCAAATATCATTTTCAGCTTTTAGCTCACTTGCACCAATACGGGTAATGTCTTGTAAAGATTGTCCCTGGTCGTCATTAGTATTAGCAAGTAATAAAATAGGTTTGTCACAAGAGGCATGACGTAAATGAACCGTTCGCTCATCGGTCATAATTTCTGTAGGTAAATCATCAAAATTATGAATAAGAGTGCGGGGAACTTGAATCTTAATTTGAGATGATAAATGAGGATTTTTAAGAATTTGACGACAGATTTCAGCAACTTGAGCAGAGGTTAGACAATCTAACAGAAAACGAGCAACACCATTGTCGGTTTCTTCCTCCTCTGCTGAACTAAAGCTTTTGAGATATTGTGTTGTTACTTTACCAATTAATTCTAAGGAATTCATTATACTTACTCTACTGCAAAAGGATTTTGAACATAAGCACAAGCATCTGAAAGTCGTTTCAATAAGCCTAAACTGGCAAGACGCTGTTCTAAACGTTCTGCATTACTAGCAAACGCCTCTCGATCTGCTTCCCCTGTTTCAATAAATTTGGTAGCTTGGCGATCTCCAATAATCAAACCGTATTTTCCTGATAATTTAGCTAGGAAGTTTTGAAATTCTAGGCGATGCGGTACAGTACATAAGACTAAGGTTTTTAATAGTGAATCAGTAGGAGCATAACGAATTCTGCGACTTCCCCTACTAGAAGCTAATCCAATTTCTTTTGACCAACTACTATGGCACTTGCCAATATGCTGTTTATGGCGAGAAATTGCTTGTTCACAGAGTTGTTCGAGAAGTTCGTCTGATGAACTTGAAATTACTTCATCCTTTTTTGGGTTCCAAGCAAATTTTTCTTTGAGAATTTGTAAAGTATCATCAAAAGAATTAGGAGAACTTTTACACTGTTCCCACTCTAATTTTGTTGTAATGCTACGGATAGAATTTTCTACTGCTTGACGAGGTAAGTTATTATTCTCTAAAAAAGAACTAGAAGCTAAGTCACGCACTACAGTCTTTTTTGGAGCAACAATTTCCAAGATAAATTGAGGAAATTCACTAATTCCTAAAATAGCTTTTGCCCTTTTTAAAAAGTAAATAATTAGATGCAGTCCTGTAAGAGTCACTAAATGGGGAATAGCATCATAATCGGGTAAATTGTAATGTAAAATAGTTAGCCAATCTTCGGCTAAAGCCGTATATTCAGTAAGTTCTTTATAAGGAAGATAGGGAGGTTTACCACTCTCTCTTTTATGTTTGAGTTCTGATTCTGGCTGTAGCATTACAACGAGGCGATTCCATTTTGAAGTTTGATGGTTATTATCTGGTTCTGCAACAATTCCTAAGTTAATAAGAGCAGTTTTTAATTCTTCTCTTTTTCCACTGCGACAAAGCATTAAATAGAGTAATTCTCCTGTTCTTGCAAAAAAACGACGATCTTGACTAAAACCTGTCCCTTTAACTCTTAAGTCAGAATATAAACAATCTGGACCATAAGGAAAAACAAATTTAGAAGTCCATCGTTTATTGCTATCGCCTTCAATAGCATTAGTTTGAAGAAAATGGACAATTTTTACAAAATCTTTAAAAGATGAAAATCGCTTTTTTAAATAACTAAAGTCTACGTTAGAATTGATACCACCACAACTTTTAATCATTTGGTATTCCCATTTTTGCCAACAATCATCATCGTTCAAAGATTCATCGCTAATAGCTTCTAAATAAGGATTGTTAAATAAAATATTACGCAAATAAAGACGAGGATAATAATAATAGTTTAAATAATTAAGCGATTTTTCTTCTTCTATAAATCCTTTACCAATTTCAATTTGAGATTGAAGAATTCCCAAAAATTCTAACAGAGTTAACCAAGGGGTTTGTTCGTCATAAAGGCGATGTCCCCAAATGGCTTCATCAACCCACATATCAAATTGATCTGATATTTGTTGAGGACGAGGTAAAATATTTTTATTCATATCTGAATTTCTACTTCAACATAATTAGCCATTTCGTCTTTAACTTCAAGTAATTGAAGTAACATATAATTTTCCGAGTCTATCTCCTCTTCTCCTTCAATAATTTTTCTTTGTTCAATTTGTTGTAAAACTTGAGTTTTAAAAGCTAATATATCCTCATAACACTCTTGAGAAAAACTGCTAGGTAATGTACCTTCGGCTACTCGACTTAGGTATTCATAGCGAGTTAAATTAAGACCTAATTTAATAGGAGACAATTCTTGATTTGAGGGAAGATAAACCGCTAAATATGGTTGATTTTTGTTTGTCTCTAGTTCAATAGTGACTTTTTCACCTCTTTTTTTTCTAACGAATATTTCATCTTCATAAACTTGACTAATTCTTGCTTGAGAGTAACTTCCTGATGTTGCAATAATTAATCTATCTTGGTTTTTTACTAACATTCCTGTAAAAATGCGATTAAGTCCTCTTATTAAACGTCCAATTATAATTTGAGAAATTTGTTTGTTGTTTTTTAATACTCGATAAACATCATTGAGATATTCTCCTGCATATTGAAATACTGTTAAATTCCAGAAATCAAGGCTTGATTCTTGTTCGGGTGGAATAACAAAAAATAGTCTTTGCCTTTGGGATTGGAGCATTACTAAAAAATTATCTCTATCTTCTGAGTAATTTCCTTCAAGATAGCTTTTTTGGTTTAAATTAAATTTACGATATGCTCCATAAAAAGTATCGGTTTCAATCAAAAAATCATAGTCATGTTTAAAGTTGGGGTCGTCAGAGCCAAAAATAAGAATATTATCAATTTGATTGCTGGTTTCAGTTCCTACACCAAAATAATTTAATACTTTGAAAATTTCGATAGAGGTTCTTTTTCTAAGAGATAAATTTTCTCCAAAAATATTGCGATATAGGCTGGCATTATGACTTGTTCCTTGTTCAACAATAGCAGGAATTTTTCTACAGTTTAAAAGTTTATCTTTACCATCGGGATGACCAAGTAAAATATTGGCAATAAGCAGAAGCAATTGCCGAATAGGAAGGTGCATTCCATTAAGTTCCGCTAATTCAAGAAGGTCAATTAACCTGTTTTGGAGTGTTTTGTTATTTTCTGTACCTTCTAGTCTTATTTTATTTTCCCAAATCGGACATTTTTCGTTCTGGTTAGGGGGGTTGTAATAATAACACTGATGACATTCCTGCCAACCAGAATGATTTAATACTGCATCCAAAATTTTGGGGATAATTTGAGCAGCACTTAAACGACTGAGATTATATAAACGTAAATTGTAATTAGACTTTTCTTTGGTATCAGTAACTAATAATTCTTCTATAACTTGACGAACTTCTTTTACATTAGGCGTATCTTGAGCATTATTCCATGCTTCTATTAGTTGTCCATCATTAGCTGCAATTAAGTAAATATATGAAGAAGGCTGAACAATAGAGTCAGCCATTTTAGTTAATAAGTCTGTTTTCAGCTCATCTTCTAATTCACTTAAATCTTTAACAATAAATAGTTGTTTATTTACTATTTCTAATTGATAAACTTTTTGGTCTTTTTCCCAATCTTCGGATTGACCATTTAATGCTTCCCAAATCTTCCGACAACAAAATGTTTTACCATCTCCAGCCGTTCCTGTTAAAATTACTGATTTAGGTGAACTTCCTTGAAAATTTTCAATTAACTCATTAAGATATTCTGTATCGAAAATAATAGGGTCAACTTTTTTTCTTTTTAAGGTTCGTTGAATGACTTCATCATACATATTGTCATTACGAGGAATTGGTCCGTAATGTCTGAGAAAATCAATCCATTTAGATTTAGGAAAAGAAGGAGAAATATTCATAATTTATAAATTACAAACTAAACAAGGTAAATCATCATCTTCTTCGTCTAAAACTGACTCTAATACCTCAGATAAAGGTCGATTAGGAGCAGATTTTTTATTCCTCTTCATTGCCTTTTCATGATTAGCAATAATTTCATCTTTGCGTTCTAAAAGTTCTAATAGTGTCTCCCCTTCTGTCCAGGTGTAAGTACGACCATCAGCATGATTTGATTCATACTCAACCGCCTTGGTGAACAAATCTGGATGTTCTTGTGCTAGCATTACCCACTCATACTTGCGTTGAAAGAAACAGAAAAAACAACCAGAGCGACTGCGCCACCGATAATAATCTGGTAATCCAATACCGCTATCTTCTAGTAGTCGAATAATGTCTGCTTTGACTAATCCTCTTTCTTTAAAAGGAAAAACAGGCTTAATATTTGGTTTGGTAGATAAATAGCCGTCACGATTTTCATCAGCGCGAATGCCAATATAACTAATCACTTCGTCATTGCCGACAAAATCTTCAAACGGTTTAATTTTCATCTTGATCGTACACCAGCGCATTTGAGGCGATGGCAATAAGCCATCATGAATTGCTAACCAGTGATCGAAACCTCGTTTTTCACTTAAATAATGAATTTTTATACCTAAACGAGCTTTAATGCGATCTAAGTATTCATATGTTTCTGGCAATTCTTTGTGGGTATCGCAAAAGAAATATTCCATCTCTGGAATTTCTCGATGTAACAGGATGGCTAAAGCTGTAGAATCTTTACCTCCTGATAATCCCAATACATGTCTAATTTTCTTATTGCCCATTATTTATAAAAAATGAAATGCAACTAAAGTATGAACTTAGTAATATAAGATTAATAAATATAGCTTGATACTTCTCAAAAATTCCAAATTATAAACTATCTGCTACAATGGCATAATTTGTTCTTGCTAATAGCTTGTAGATTTACTTTTAGTTTATGCCTATCGCGATCTTCATAACTACTATCCGAGGTTTGACCTATTAAAAAAAACTAGTTTTCGAGAAAATAGCAAAAGACTTTACTTTATGCGTTTCCATTAGTCTTAGCAGACACTTAATTTATAATAATTTAAAATGGCTCAATTCCTTGCTATGTAAAAATTGTGTGTCTAAAATGTAAAGTCTGCTTGTCCAATTAAATAACTTTGCAATAAAACCTTCAGAGCAAATGCTAAGTTCAAGTAGCAAGCTTAGATCTTCTCGTCTAAAAAAAATAAAGTAATAAATATTTTTGATTGATATCTAATAAAAAAAATTTCAATAATTGCCTAATTGATTCTTATTTCTCCTCCTTCTCTTATTAATTTGAGAACGTAAAATTTTTAATTTGTAAGGATCGGAATTATCCCGAAAATAAACTCGATGACCTTTTATAACAGCACAATGTTCTTCAAGACAATTTATCCATCCACCATAATATTTGATCTTGCTCCAATCGTCGAGTAAACCCCAATTGCTTTCTTGTGCAGTCAATTTAGCAAACTTTGAATAGGCAGGATAATCAGAAGTAACGAGAAGGTCTTTTTGATGAAGAATTGGAGTATCATCATTTAAGTCATAATCACGGTAAAATACTCGCAAATCAGTTAATCTAACTTGCATACTAGTTTTTAATAATGGATGAGGATCTTCATCGAAATTAGCATAATGAAGATAAGATATTTTAGGCTGATTAGCATGAAATTTAATTACGTTGACATCTTCTAAACGACCAATAGTTCTACTTGCACAACCCTCATATAGTCTTAGAAGAGGATCTAGTCGCTCTAGCGTACTTATATGAATAAGCAAGGATTTGTTGAGTTTTTTCCCGAAAGGACTTTCTTGGCAAACTCGCTCAATAACCTCCTGATTTCCTAAACTCAAAAGCATAGTATCTGCTTCTATACAAGCTTGTTTATAGCTTCCAAATAAAGCTTTAATATCTTCTCTAACCTGAGTAGATAATTGTTTATACTTTGGACGTTTACCAAAATTACTTAACGCCAAATAAATTAATAGCTCTTGACTTCTTTGTTCTGCAATTAAAGTCCATTCTTTTTCTTCTGTTACTTGTAGTATCAGTTTGAATGCCTTATTAAAACTACCAAGCTGATTTTTGATCTCTTGCTCATTAGCTAACTCTCCTTTAACTGGCAGACGACCTCTTTCCGTCATAAAATCCATTAGGGGGTTAAGCAAATGCTTGTAATCTTCAAAATTACTGACTTTTATTTTGATTTTGGGAGTACTAGCACGAGAGTGAAAGCGAGAAGAGCGAAATTGCTCTGCTTGGATTGGATCTCGAAAGACAAAATATATTCCTAATCCAGCAGGAATTGATTCTACTTCAAGAACTCGATCAATATAAGTTTTAAGTTCTTCTTGTTCAAAATATTTTTGAAAAGTATTGCGACTAGTAACTACTCCATCACCATAAGCAATCCAATTTTTATTAAAGTCATTAACTAATACTTGTGCCGATACTATCAAGATTTTTTTAGTTAAATTCCAAGCTTTAAGAAGAGCCTGTCTTCTTTCTGAGAGGTTTTCGATTACATTAATGACGTAGCCAATATTAACAATGTCGGCAGATTTTAAAGGTTGTTCGGGATAGTAATAGGGGTCCCATCCACTACTTTCAATTTTAAGACTGGCAAGTCTTTTAACGTCTCCACCATGACCACAACCATAATCAAAAAAACTAACATCTTTTGATAATAAATCTGCTGCTAAAGCAATTTTAACTGGACGAGATATATCATTACGAACAATTGCTGCCTTGTGACGGTCTATATCTAAAGTTCGATCGCGCCCAAAATTTAGATTAACAGGACAAGCAAGATAATGATCTTCAAAAGAAATATTATGTTTTTTAAGAATTTCTTGCCATTTTTTAAAAAACCCAATCTGAGACGAGCTATTCAATAAACCAAGTTCATCTTCACATTTAGTAAGATATTTAAACTTCTGGTATAAATGGTATTTATTAGACAAAAAAGCTTCTTTTCGATGCAAAATGGGAGGATTATTTGAACTCTTATAATCCCGAAAATCTATTTTATAAGTTTGTAAATTGACAATTAAACTTGATTCAAGGCAAGGATGAGGATCGGTATCGAAATTTGGATATGAAAGATAGGATATTTGAGGTTTTACTAATCCAAATTTAATAATTGTTATTTGAACATCATTTTGGATTTTAATAAGTTTCCTCGCAACTGCTTCATATTCAATTAACAGAGATTCTAATTCAGCTAAAGCACTGATATGTATATATAGAGCATCAGGTAGTATCTTTCCTAAATTACTTTGGCGACAAAGTTTAACTATGTTAGGAAAATACTGAATAACATCAGACATTTGACTTCATAAAATTTTTAGTTTTTCGTCAAAAAATATTTAGTGCATATAGTCATTTAACTACTTGTTTGCTCCTTATTAAATATCGTTTCAGTCAGCTTAGTAAGAACAGCCTGTTGAATTTGAGAATTGTTTGGTAAAATTTCCAAAACTTTCATTACCAAATCATTAACTTGGTTTTCTTGCTCGTGGTCAATCCAAACTAGGCGATGGGTTTCCTGCCCATCTGCATGAGTTAAGGTAATACGACGAGCTTCCAATCCTTCCCCTTTAGAATTTGTTTCTTGTTGAAGTGCTTCGAGATTTTGAAATCGTCTTACCAAATCTGCAAGCTCAATCTCAAATCTAGTCACATCTTTATCTGTCCAAGATTCAGCGGGTTTATCTGCCACAATCATCACTAAAGCTTCCAACCATTCTTTATCTTCAGCCTTCTCATCGATCGCAGCTTTAGCAAAACGTTTCAAAGTAGGTTCAATACATTTTTCTATTAAATAATTAGCTCGGACTCGTAAATCTTCCCGTAGTTTTTGTTTGTCCCTGCGAACCCCAAAAGCATCCTGAAGTAAACTTTGACAGTTGCTTAATAAAGTGTCATAAGCAGTATTAAGTTCACGAAGAACTTGAATCAGTTTTAAACGTAAATTTTTCGCAATCGTGCCATCATCAGTTTCATCTGTACTTATAGATGGCAAACCAAAAGCTTGAGGCAAACCTTTAAATAAAAGCTCATCTGGTTCTACTGTTTTCTTTAAAGCTTGTATGACAGCTACTGCTTCCTGACTCAATCGCTTAGTTTGCTTTGTATATTTAGGAAGTTTACCAACAAACTGATATAACGGTGTAACTACTGTTAAAAGAGTAACATTACGCAAATTACCAGATTTTTGAGCTTTAGGGCTACGTAAAATAGCTTCAAGTTCTTTAAATACCTGCGATCGTAATCCTACAACTGCAAAATATTTAACTGCAAAACGAGATGGATCTTTCAGTAGTAACTCAAAATGCTCTGCTCCCAAAATAGGAATAAAAGTACCATCTTGATAAACGCCTAAATCATCAATGTGATAGAGCAATACAGCAGCTAATAAGATAGGAATTGAACCCTGCTTTATTCCATAGGGAGAAGTAGCTAAAATTTTATAAAGCCGATCTAAAGTTCGAGGTTTATCCGTGGCAGCCAAACAAAATTCATCAATAGCTTGCCATACTTGCCATACTCCCGATTCTTTGTTAGGTGGATAAAAATCCCAATACCCATCCTTTTCTTTATGAATGCCTGTTTCACCGAGTAATGAATGGTATATTGTGACTTCGGGACCATATCCTTCTAACCCTAATTTTTTTAGGTCAGAGCGTTCAATCATTGCTTCAATCAATTCTCGTCTTGCTTTAGCTCCTTGAGAAGTAAGACTTCGACGGTTGATTAGTTCATTCCAAATAGTGGGACTCTGATGATAAACGCGATCGCAAACTAAAGAAAGTTGGGCATTAAAATCAGTAATGCTGCTGATAGTTTCTTGTTGCCCTTGAATCCAGCAAATATTGCTTTCATTAGTTAACTCAAAAGCATATTGTAGACTTTCATAAAGTAATTTTTCCGCTTCTGCTAATCGATAGCGAACTTCTCTTCTAGCTACACCATCGGTTTGTAATTCTGAAGCGTTAATTTGAATTTTCTTCAGTGCAGCATATTCTCTAGCTCGGATACGTAACAAATCTAATTTAGCAGCACACAATATAATTAACGGCTTGCCATCGATAGTAGATTGAGGAACAGAAGTAGGTAAATCATCATTTATCCAATAACCGATCACTCCATCACTATCATGATGAGAACAAGATAAATCTTCTAAATTACAGGAATCATCTAGATAACAACGCTCAAAATAACGTAAAGTTCCTGTTTGATAACTATGACGCTGCGCTACTAAAGGTTTTAGAGGTCGAATTGACGACAACAAACTGAATAATGGCGATCGCTCTTCTTCAAGATATCGTGATAATTCACTATCAACATTGAAATCAGAGCCTTGCCAAATACGCAATTCATCTAACTGGCGACGATGGGTAATTAAACCTCTTTGGAGCAATTTATCAACAACCTGACCCCAATATTTAATAATTTCGCTATCATCTGGGCGATCGCACATAGCTAGAGTGACTAAATTACGAGTTGCCCTAGTTGTGCCTGTAATAGTAACCAGGTTTAAAATTCCAATGGTTTTTAATACTCTGAGACTATCTAGGTCAAGATAACTAGCATCAGCAATTAAATCTTGAATTTCTACCCATCTTTGCAGATTAGGTCGCGATGCCAATCCCATTCCTGCTGCTTCAATAAAGTAGTCATAAAGTCTGTCTAACTTCAGAGAAGGCAAGCTATCTGTTTCTACTATAATTTCTGCTAAAAAATTCTTAAACGAGAAAGGTTCAGAGCTAGTTAGAAAAGTAAAAAGAGAGCGATCGTTTTGAGCATAGCGATGGCAAAGAGTTGGCAAAACTAAAGCTGTAATTGGATGTAATGGGTATACTTCCTCTAAAATTTCCACACTCAATTCTTCAACCCTAAGAACACTTTCGAGACGAGCAAACCATTCTTGAGCCTGACTATGAATAGCACATAAATAGGTTTCTGCCTTATTAGCATTAATCGCCCGACCAATCAACCGCATCATTTGCCCTGCTGATTCAGTAAAAGGAATATCCTCAAACCTTCCTTGAATCTTTGCCCATTCATTACGCTGAATAGAAGCTAATCTTTGACTATAACCAGCAAAAGCTTGATGGAGAATTCCTAAAATATAAACAGGATTTTTACTGTCTATGGAGAGTTCTGCAAGTTGCTGTAGGAGGTATAAATCTTCTGCAACCTGATTGTAAGCAGCATATTCTAAATTTTTGCCCAACTCATCAATAATTAAGAATATGCCTGTTTTAGAAGCTTGAGCTAGTTCCTGTATCAAAGCAGGAATTTCTTTCCCCTCAATTTTATTTCCACGCTCTATTTCTGCTGCTAATTCTTGTAATTTAGAAACAACTTCTGATTTATGACGCTTTGCAGGAGTCCAAAATATTTCTACTCCACGAGATAAAGCACGAACAATTGTATGACTAATCGGTTCTCTTTGAGCTACAGCAACAGCCCGAAGATAACCCTGCTTGGGAATATGTGAATCTAAAGCAAGATATTCAGTACTTTCAGAACCTAAAGAAGTTTTAGTAATTTCCCCTGCTAGCGATCTCATCTTACTTTTTGAAGAAGCACATAGAGAGGCAAGATAATGAGCAAAGGCAGATTTTCCTGTTCCATAAACGCTAGTTAGAGTCCAGGCATTACTAGCACCTTCTTCCCCTAATCCAGCTAAAATACGCCGAAGAGCATCAACTGCTCTTTCGGTGAGTACATATCCTGCTAAAGCATCTGGTTGTTCCAAATCTCGCTCTAAATTGACTGAACGGGAATAGCGACGATTGAGGCTGAAATAGTGATGAAGCTGTTTTTGGAGATTACCTCCAGAGCTTTTACGCTCCGTAGAAAGTGCTTTGTTTGCCATTACTTATATACACTGCCTCTGGACTGATAATACTTATCTAGAATATCCTCTGCTAATTGTTTTGGGTCACCCTTAAAGGACAATTGAATTAATCCTGCGGAGTCAGAAAGATTCAGGGAGTCATTATTCCGTGCTACTTTTTCTATAGCATGGCAGAGAACACTTTCAGAGAGTTTAAAAGCCATACCTGGACTTCCAATATCATATAGAAGTCTAGATATGGCGATCGTTTTTGCACTTTGACCCGTCCAGCTAGCATATTCTAAGCAAGTAGCAGTAATCAATTCCGCAGGTAAATTTGCCTTAGCTCCAACTTTGAAACCATATCTTTTACTACTTCCAGCATTCTGAATAATTCCTAATTGTTGAAAAGGACAATCAATAGAATCTTCTAGAAAACTTGTTTTACCCTCTTCCAAGCCATACATTCTCAAAATACAGGAAATATCTTTCTTGAGAGAAGATTCAACTACCTTTTTGCCTAAAGTATTTTGCCATTCACTTAATTCAGTTAGTAACTCATCTGAAGTAAATTCAACTTTTCTAAAAATATAGAAAGTAAAATACCAAGCAGCAGCTTCACAGGTTGGTTTGAGTAGATTCCAATGCAATAACCACAGAGAAGCTGGATCTTCAAGAAATGAGTCCCAGCCGTTATTAGAAAAAAGCTTCCTACCGAATTCGCTTGGACGATCTTCTTGCAAGACTTTAAAAGTTCTACACCAGTAGCGAATAGAACGCACCATATTCTTTCCTACTCCTAGGCGAACTGGCGCATCAGATTGTACAAAAATACTTGAATCCTGCTTTGCCAAATCGAATCCTTTTTTAAGCCAGCCAAACCGAGGGTGAAAAGTTTCATGGCGAGCAAAAATAGGCTCTACTGATGAAATTTCTAAAATATTGTTATTTATGTGGGAAATAGTTAATTGGGTCATTAATTATTTTGCTTGCTTAAATAACAAATCACTGTCAAATTTTGAATTATGTTCAAGTTTTAACCTAATTTTTCAATTACGGCATTGCTGATTTGAGGTATTATTTTTGGGCATATCATAGCGAACCAGTCATCACGTCTCCCTATCAGGCTCATTCATACATTGATTAAGCAGTACCAAAATTACAAGTTGTTATTTAACAGTAATATAGCAGCTATCCAGCTAAACAAAGCCATAATAGGAATCGCCCAAGCAATAATAACAGAGTTGAAAGCAAACTTTCTGGCAGTTTCAGTTTGAACCAACATCTGCTTCTGTTTCTTCAACAGAACAGCAGTAGAATTAACCAACCCCGTCGAAATAGCTTTTAAATTCTGATGCTCCGTAACCAGACTCTCAAGTACTTCAGTTAATTTCTGCTCTAACTTATCTTGTTTTTCCCTAACCGCAGATAACTGATTCTCCATCTGCTCACCCATCTGGTTAGAAGCATTAACAAATTGAGTAGCATAAACTTGAGCCGAATTCTCAAGCTCTACCTTCGCCTTTAATATCTTCTGACCAGAAGCACCGAGTACCTCAACAGCAGCCAAATTTTGAGCCACACTGAAATAAAAATCAAACAACTCATTATCCACAAAATAGTGATTATCATTGAGCCATTGATATACTCGCTGAAGAATCTTTATCTCTTCGTTTGGCAACCTTTCTTTTATCAATTCTCGTAACTCATTTTGTTGTTGAGATAAAGTGCGACTCCTCGAATAACTCACTAATTTGCCCTCAGACTCTCCACATTGAAACCAGCATCATTCAGCACAGCATATACTCTTCTCAAATATCCCCGTAATCCAGCCAACTGAGCCGTACTAAATTCAGAATATCTTCTTGCTTCAGTAAAACTGAGAGCATTTTTATACACAGTAGTGGCAGTATCAAATCTCAACTTAGGCAGATTGATTACCTTCAACTTATATTCAGCAATTAACTCAGGCGTAATAAACCGCTCGAAGCTCTCCCATTCTTCACAGCGTCCTAAATTCCTGACTAATATATGTTGGGCATTATCTTCAAGAAACTCCAGCGTTCTAAGAAAACCTTCATAACATTCAGTCGAATCATCCAACAAATACCAATTCTGTATCTCCACCCCTAGATCGATCGCTGCCTCTAAAATATCGCTACTCCTTAGCCAATGATTAAACGCTTCTTCTACATTCCCTGGCAAATCTACCAACACCAATTTCTCTAAAGCTAAATCCAAAATACGGTCAGGTATCTTTAAATTTTTATCTAATTCACTAAAGCGAGTTGGTAGCGCAAATTCAGGATAGGCTTTCAAAAAACTCTCCTGTCTATCTGCATCCACAGCATAAAAATCTAACCCCGATTCCAAGCAGTAAGCAGCCTTTAATTTAGACAGTAAAGTTTTGCCAACTCCCCCCTTCTTACAATTAGAAAGTTGGATACCTGGACGAGTAGGAATTATTGTTGATGTTGATTCTATCCTTTCCGTTTTGACTTTCATTTCAGATGACTTACTTACTCGCAAATAACTTATCTACAGCAGACTGTTTTAAAGATGAAGAGTGACTACTTTTATCTTTAGCTTTAGTTTCAATCTGGCTAATCTTCTCTTTTTTAACTGGTTGCTCTGGTGGCAAAACCGAATCAATAGTTTCAGAAATCTCTCCTGCTTTTTTCTCTAAGGAGCGACGATATTCCGTATGGTATTGCTTGAGAGTAGCAGTACTAATTTTCACTCCAGTTTCCGTAATCGACTGAGCCAGGTCATCATATTCACATCCTCTAGCCAAAGCTGCTTCAATTCTCAAATGCAGTTTGGCAACTAACTTTCTTAAATATCCAGGTTGATTTGATTTACCTTTAGTCCGATCGATCTTTTTGGCGATCGATTTTTCTAAAGGACTTAATTGGTACTGATTCATTTCTAACTTAAGACAATTATTCTTTGGTTATTGTGCCAAATATTTAAGCGATAATAAAGTTGATTTGATAAAAAAGATGCACTTTCAGTGAAAGATTTCTCGGTCAATCCAATAATTTATCTACTCACTTAAATCCCACACCTGATGCACCCTTAGTGAGAAGAAAATAAATAAAAGCAATATTAAGAATAAATATTTGAAAGAGAAGTTTGGGTATTTTTAGATATTAGTATTAAGATAAATTAATTTGCTAATTTAAAGTAGTTATTAATAGCGATAAATGTCACCATAAAACAGTCAAATAAATTCAGAAAACAATAAGCTAACTAATTCAATTATGGTTTGCTCAATTGGTAAACTATACGCCAAAGTTAAAGACTATGCTCAAGATAATTACTACACAAAAAACGCAGGATTAGAAAATAGTCAATGGTATGGTCGAGGCGCAGAAATACTCGGACTAAAAGGTCAAGTTTCCACAGAAGATTACAACAATGCCTATCAAGGAATTGATGATCGAGGAAACTCAATACGCCAAAGACAAACTGGCAAAAAATATAACCCAGGTAGAGATGTAACTTTATCTGCTCCTAAATCAGTCTCTCTCCTCGGTTTAGTCAAAGGAGATACCAGAGTAATCTCCGCACAAAAAAAAGCAGTTCACAATACGCTTGAATATATAGAGAACAACTGTATCTTTACCAGAACAGGAAAAGGAGGAGTTAATCGCCAACAAACCGATAATGCTCTAATTGCTATTTTTCACCACGACGATAATCGCAATCAAGACCCCCAACTTCATAGCCATTGTGTGATTTTCAATCAGACACAAGGACAAGATGGTAAATGGCGAGCGATGGATAATCGAGAACTTTACCAACAAAAGATGACCATTGGTATGGTCTATCATCATGAATTAGGAAGAGAACTAAATAAATTAGGATACGAAATAACTTGGAATCAAGATGGAACTTTTGAAGTTTGGGGTTATACTCCAGAACAACTCAAGGCGTTCAGTAGCCGAAAACAAGAAATAGACAAAGCAGTAGGCAAAGATGCCAGTGCAGAAGTTAAAGCTAAAGCTTGTACCAAAACACGCAAAGGAAAAGTATATAAAGCTGCTGAAGAAAGGGAAGCTCTAAAAGAAAAATGGCAGCAGCGAGTAGAGATAGCTGGTATTCAACATCCTGACCATAACGGGAAACAAATTACCCATCCAGTTAATAAAACAGAGATATTAACTGAAGCAATTAATGTAACGAGTGAAAGACAAGTAGCTTTCCCAAGACATATATTACTCAAAGAATTACTGCGTCAGTCTCAAGGAAAACATAGTTTAAAAGAGTTGGAGGGAGAATTAGATAACCATCCCAGTTTAATTAAAACTAATGACGAACGCTTAACTACGGTAGCAGCCATCGACAGAGAAAAGCAGATATTACACTTAGCTAGTAGTAATAAAAATACTTTTACTCCTCTGGCTGATATTCAAACTGCTCAGAAGCAAGCACAAGAGATGGGACTAAATCAGGCTCAATCTCAAGCACTCATCCATTTTGTCACTAATAAAGATGGCATTATGCTCTGTCAAGGAGATGCGGGAGTAGGAAAAACTTATACAGTCAAAGCTCTACAGCAAACTATTCCTAACAAATTAACGATGAGGGGTTTAGCTCCTAGTGCTGCTGCTGCGGAAGAATTACAGCGAGGTACTAATATCCCTTGCCAAACCATAGATGCTTATCTCCAGACTCCACCCAAATCTCTGAATAAAAACGAGTTGATTGCTGTAGATGAAGCAGGCATGATCAGCAGTAGTCAGATGCAAGCTCTACTTGAAAGAGCAAAACAGACCAATTCTCGTTTACTCTTAATTGGCGATACCAAACAACTCGCAGCAGTACAAGCTGGTTCTCCCTTTCGTCTACTCCAAGAACAAGCGCAGTTACCCACAGTCCAAATTGATAAAAACGTGCGTCAGCGAAATCTACAGCTAAAAGAGGTAGTAGATTTATTGGCAGCAGGACAGATAGAACGAGGATATCAACAACTCAAAGAAAATGGCAGTATTAAGCAGATGCCCATTGACAGTTTGAGGCTAGAAGCTGTAGTCCAAGATTATTTACAGCGGGATGATAAACAACAAGCGCAGACTCTGATTCTAGCTGGTAAAAACCAGGAAAAAGAAAAAATTACCTATCAGGTGCGACAAGGCTTAATCGAGGGGGGAAAGCTCGGTCAGGAATCTAGAGAAATTTCCATCTTAAAATCTAAAGATTTAAACAAATTCAGTCTGACCCAAGCCAGTAGTTATGAAGTAGGCGATGTAGTTAAATTTCGTCAAAACTCAGCCAAGTTCGACAAAGAATTATACTATCGAGTTGATGCCATTGATTACAGAGCAGGTACTTTAACTCTCAGAGACCGCTACGATACTAACCAAATTTTAGAATTAAATCGTTATAAAGACCGAGAAGTATTTCAATCTCAAAGTCGAGAACTCCGTTGTGGAGAACAGATGAAGTTTACCCGCAACCATTACCAGAATCAGCAGAAACAAATTAACGGACAAAAGTTTACGATACTGGGTTTTGAATCAAATGGACAGATTCAAATTAGCACTAAAGGTAAAACCCAAACTGTTAGCCCAGGGGTACTACTATACTCTGATTATCGCTATGCTGACACAGTTCATAGC
>JBFRWK010000330.1:0-5849 GCA_051439545.1 Xenococcaceae cyanobacterium
GCCAAAAAATACCAAAACCGAAATATGGAGTTTCTCGATCTGATTCAGGAAGGCAATTTAGGTTTAGAACGAGGAGTAGAGAAGTTTGATGTCTCCAAAGGCTACCGATTCTCCACTTATGCAAAAGGCGTGGATTCGTCAATCGATTACTCGCGCTTTGTCTCAAAAGTCCCGTACTATTCGTCTTCCCGTCCACATAACCGAAAAAGTCAACAAAATCAAGAAAACTCAAAGAGAATTATCAGTACAGTTAGGAAGGAACGCGACTCCTTTTGAAGTCGCCGAACAAGTAGGGTTTAAGTCGGAAGAGGTCAAAAACTATCTCAATCTAATCCGAAACCCAGTCTCTTTGGATTTAAAAATCGGCAAAGAGGAAGATTCAGAACTTGCCGATATGCTTCAAGATGATAGCTTTTCCCCAGAAGAATATGCGACTCAAAAGTAGACTCAAAATTGTCTGCGCCAGGATTTGCTAGATATGCTATCGGAACTAAGCCCAAAAGAGAGGGAAGTTATCTCGTTACGCTTTGGTTTAGAAGATGGAGTGCAATGGTCTTTGATCAAGATCGCTAAAAGGTTGAATCTTAGCCGTGAGCGTATCCGTCAGTTAGAAGCTAAAGCTCTTGCTCATCTTCGTCAGAAACGCCATGCTCTACGCGATTATCTTGTCGGTTAGATAGAATTTTCAAAGTGGAGGATTGGTAAACATTGTCAACAAATAGTTCCAAAACTCTATCAACTGTTCATTAATCCTAAATCCCAGAACTCTTGATAATCCATTTCTCGCATCAATAGTCTGAATTGACGAAGGCAGGAGGTAGGATCGAGCAGAAGCAATAATTAATTGCTTCTGCTTGAAAAATAATGGCTTCTTTTTTATCTCAGCTTGTCAACTCTTCTATTCTGGCAATTAATTTTTCCAATTCTTTTTGTTTAGATTTATCTCGCCAAATCGTCTGGTGCTTATTTAATTTTGAGATTGCTTTACTGTACCTTTTTTGTAAATCATTCTTGACTGGCTTGTTCTCTTGTATTATTTTCTGAATTTCTTCAGGTGTCAAATTATCAAGTTCTATCTGTTCCAATAATTTGTTAGCAAATGTTATATTTTCAATCTTGCTAATCTTAGACAGAATTTCTCTACTTAGATTAGAGCTGATAGCACACTGGAGTAATTTCGTTCTGAACTGATCAGACTTGACTCTATCGATTACTCTAGCTTTAGAATAAGCTATTTTTCCTTCTCTAATAGCCTGAATTATTTCTTCATGACACTCTAGTAGTGGCAGTTTATGAGTTATAAAAGTTTTGACAGTAATATTGAATCTGTCGAGGATTGTTTCAACCACTAATATTTGTTTTTGGCTTGTGTTAGCACCGGTGCTAACACCACTATTTTTCTCTCGACCACTTTGCTGATAGAAAAGCTCATTGAAGCACGACCGAGCAGTTGATTCATCGCCATCCAACTTCAACATAGCTAAATTGAGTATGCCAAGAGTTTCATCTATGGGGTTTTGGTCTTCCCTGGCTAAATTCTCAATTAAAGCAATCTCTAGCCTTTCTGATTGAGTCAAATTCTTAGCAATTGCCTTAATCTGCTTTTGCCCTAATAGCTTGATGGCTTCTATCCTATGCTGTCCATATACTAATTCATAGTTTCCCTCGTCCAAGGGAACAACTAATATAGGCTGAATTATTCCATGTACCTTAGCCGATCTACAAATTGATTCAACCTTGACTGGGTTAATCCAAGCTCTAGCTTTAATCTTAGGAGAAACAATTTTCGCAACAGGTATTTCAATTATTTGCTCTTGCTCGACGACTGGAAGAGTCGCTAATTTGGCTTTTTGCTCTTGATTTAAAGCTTTAAGATTATTGGCTAAATTAACTACTGCCATGCGGATAATAACTCCTGTGCTAATTTTTTATAGTCTGATGCTGCTTCACCAGCTTTCTGTCCTTTAGCATCAGTAATAGAAATTCCCTTTGAGGGTAAATTTTTATAGATTTTGTAGTTACGAATAAAACTAGAGAATATGGGGATTTGCTCTTCAATAAAGGCTTGTTGCGCTGCTAAAGCTTCGTTTATTGAACGAGAATCGATCTGAGTCAATAAAGCACGATAGGTTACTCCACTAGGCTCAATTAGAGTATGAATTGTACTGATCAACGCTTGTACGTCTAAATCAGAAGCTTGAGTAGGGAGAATAATACAATCAACGTTACTTAAGACAGCTTGCAAAGCTTCCGAATCCCTAGAGGGAGGAGTATCGACAATAATAAATTCGTAATTATCAACACTTTTTAGTTGGCTGAGTAAGTTGGGATCGCTTTCTTGTGCTAGATCGAATGGCATTTTATCCCCACCATTTTTTGTCCAGTAGGATGCGCTATATTGAGGAGCATCTGTATCTACAAGAAGAGTTTTATGAGTTTTACCTAAAATGGCAGCTAGGCTGATAGAGGTAGTCGTTTTTCCAGTTCCACCTTTTCCGTTAGCCACAGCTATAAGCTTGGACATAAAATATACTGAGTCATGGTCTAGTCTAATATACAAAAAAAATTCTAAATCTACTAAGAAAAAAGTAAAAATTTTCCTTGAAAAAGCCCTAAAGGATTCGCTTTATGCGGAGCGGTATCCTTTAGGGCGCGTCACGCACCGCCCGCTCCTCGCCTAAGGAAGAGCGGGCGGTGCGCTTTTCAAGCCAAGCTAAAAATTGAATTTTCCCGACTCAACAAGGAGAAATAAGTTTGATAAACTGGTCAATAAGCTCGCCTAGTAGAACGGTTGTTCCATGACTGCGTCAATCAATCCTGCGCCATTATCATCTCTGACTGGAATAGTTGAAAGAATTACATTTCACTCATCTGAATCGGGATATACTGTAGCGCGATTGAATACAGGAAATGTTAAAAAGTTAATTACCATCCTGGGGAGTTTTGCTAATATCCAAGCAGGACAGACCTTAAAAATACAAGGTCAGTGGCGAGAACATCCGCAATATGGTTCTCAATTTCAAGTCATTCATTATCAAGAAACCAAACCAGCTACTCTAACAGGGATAGAGAAATATTTAGGCAGTGGTTTAATTAAAGGGGTTGGCAAAGTCACAGCCCGTAGGATAGTCAAACACTTTGGCTTAGAGACTCTAGATATTATCGAAAATAAAATAGATCGCCTCTCAGAAGTTCCAGGTATAGCCAAGAAAAGAATCGCGATGATTAAGCGAACCTGGGCTGAGCAGAAATCGATTAAAGAGGTAATGATATTTTTGCAAGGACATGGAGTATCGACTACCTATGCCGTGAAGATTTACAAGCAGTATGGAGAGAATTCCATAGCCACCGTTAAAACTAATCCTTACCAACTGGCGATCGATATCTTTGGGATTGGTTTTTTAACTGCCGATAAAATTGCTCGCAATGTGGGTGTATCTCCCTGGTCAAAGTTCCGTTACAAAGCAGGAGTTCTCCATGTCTTAAGCAAAGCGGGTGAGGATGGACACTGTTATCTGCCTGAGAGTCAACTACTTCCTTTGACTAAAGACTTACTCACCACTTCAGAACATGAAGCTGAATCTGAAGGGATTTTAGGTATCCTCTCAGAAATGGTCAGGGAAGAAAAGTTAATTAAAGAACTAGATGATGAACTCCTTTATTACAAGCCGAGCTTCTTTTACAGTGAACAGCATTTAGCTAAATTATTACGGCAAAAGCTAGAAAATAGTTTGGAGGTAGAGCCAGAGAGAGTCAGGAGTTGGATTAATCGATTTACTGCCTCGAATCGGATTGAACTATCACCCCAACAATATGTCGCGGTAGAAATGGCAGCAACAGAAAAAGTCATGATTCTGACTGGGGGGCCAGGTACGGGAAAAACTTTTACTGTCCGCACCATCGTTACACTCTGGAAAGCAATGGGTCAGAAAATTGCTTGTGCTGCACCTACGGGCAGGGCAGCCAAACGATTGAGTGAAATGACGGGAATTGAAGCTAAAACCCTCCATCGCTTGCTAGAATTTGACCCCAGCCGAATGGGTTTTAAGCGAGATTTAGCTAATCCCTTGCCATGTAGTGCGATTGTTGTCGATGAACCCTTGTATGATGGATTTGTTTTTAGCACATTCTCTGCTCAAAGCTATACCCAATGATTCTTTGCTCTTGATGGTAGGCGATATAGCGGAACTTTCAGATTGACAAAACAGCATGACCTGTGTTGTGCGGTAGATACAGCCCTGTTGAGCTAGTCAGTTACTGGGTACAAATTAGGGAAATACCAAGTAAATCTAATGCTTTTTGTTGTAGGACAGTAGGTTGAGTTATCTTGTCAAATGTAACCTTTTTTCCCTGTAAATTGATTTGAATTTTATTTTTGGCAATTGTGGCTAAATCATTCAATAAAGTAGAAAAACTATGAACAGGCAAGTTCTCTTGATTGCGCTTATTACCAGCTTTTTGTTGGGCAATTGGCGAGGGTTGATAGCTGAATAATTCCTCCAAGTCTGATTTGGAGATCTTGTCAATTTCTTCTTCTTCAAATAACATGGGAGCAAGAACTTGTCTCATATGCCATTCGACATAATAAGCCAAGAAACATAAGAAAATATGTCCTTTGACTCGATGCTCTAGATAATGATAAATGGGACGTACTTTTAAATCAATTGTTTTGAGACATCGAAAAGCTTGTTCAACTTTTGATAATCCTTTATATGCTCTTACTGTCTGAGATGCATTCATTTTTTCAGACTCAACAGAAGTACGAATAATATAGACTCCATCTAAGATTTTCTCATCAGCGATCGCTGATAATTTTCTGCGATAAGAAAAATGAGACGAGCTTATCTCAATCTCAAAAAATTTTCCGACTTTAAATTTATTTAAAACTTTTCCTACTCTTAAACCAATTTTATCTGCTCCCTTTAATGCTCTCTTTTCTCTTTGAGTAGCTGTTTTTATTTTGTCTAGTTCTTTTTCTGTGGAACACAATAATTCTTCTCTAACAAGAGCATTTTTCTGGGCAATTAAAGGATTACGACAAGCAATTAATCTTTCTCCTGGGTAATCATTACTTTCTATTTCTATGACATTTTGTTCATCAAATAATCCCAATTGAATCTGGTCAACTTCTGCCAGTTTTCTAATTTGACTCTTAGTTAAGGCTGTAATCCAATCAGCTCCCTCTTTAGCTTTTAGCTCATCTAAAATATTAGCATTGGTAATCGTTCCTCTATCTCCTACCCACACTACTTGAGAGATGACAAAACGTTTCTGTACCTTAGAGATTTGTTGTGCTAAAGTTTGACTGTCTAAACGATTGCCTTCAAATACTTCGACCGCAATTGGACAACCTTCTTGATTACAGAGAATGCCAAAAACTATCTGAAGTTTTCCTTTCTTCTTATCTCGACTATAACCATAAGCTGCCAAAGAACATTCTGTTCCTTCTAGATAGGTTGAAGTTAAATCATAGAGGATTAATGAGCCATTTTTGAGATGTGTTGATGCTAGAGAATTCTCAATATCTATATTTTTTCTTTAATAAAGAGTGTCTTGGTTCAAAAGTTTTTAACTACTTTGTAAAGTATATTTTTTAAACTACACTGATCTAAAAAAAACTGATCTAAAAAAATAGCCCTTCCTAATTGGAAAGGCTTGCAAAAATTAAATAGACCAACAATTTAGTTGAGTTAGTTGAGAAAAATTGTGAGCTTTCTTTATACTAAGCTGCAAGAATTACGGTAAAACTTGCTGAGTAAACTGGTAGCGACTACTATTTTGATTATTTCTAATCCCCAATAAGCAACGTGCATCATACCCATAGAATTAGCACTAGTTTCTGGGTTACT
>JBFRWK010000331.1:0-4492 GCA_051439545.1 Xenococcaceae cyanobacterium
AATAATTTTACCTTGATTCAATTCCCTAACTGATTTTTTCGGCTCAAAACCTTTATTTTTATCTTTTACTCTTAATTTTTTCAGGATTGCTTTATGCTACGTTCGTGGGGCTGCCGAATGTGGGTTATATATTATCGAACCTCAACAATTTCCATTTGGGAAGATTTAAAGTAGGACTAGATAAGAGAAGAGCTATTTCAGCTCTGAATTAACAGGTAAAAGCCATTGGATAAACTTTACCGCCAGCAAGCCACAGACTAAACCTGTGATGTTAGCTGCCAGATCCCGAAACTCTCCATAACGATTAACATAGGGCTGTAGTAATTCAATAGCCCCACTCCAGCCAATAAAAAATAGACCGATTGCTGGCAAGTAATGGGGTTTTCTCAGGGCTGTGGGAAACATCAACGTAGCATAAGCAATAATGTGGTGAGTTTTGTCGCTACCAGGTACAGGAGGTAATTCTTTTAGTGGCAAAAGAGACAGGACGGTAATAACTGTAAGAATAAACAGTGTGATAGAGAGCCAATATTTTCTGATAAGGGTCAGTAGTGTAATCATCAAATATTCTTTAACTGGGGTATACAGAGCGAGCGAAACCACCTTTTTTCAAGGGGATTTGTGCCAATCACCCTGATAGTCGTACCATAATGCTTGTAGGGCGAGGGGATAACTTTTTATTGGTTGTCGGTTTTGTTGTCTGAATTCTTCGATATTCAATTCATTGTTCGATTTTTATCTTTTAAATACTTGTAACTTAATTACGATGGCTCGACTCAAAAAGATAATAGCTCGAAACCAAGTAGGAAAAAATCAATATCAAATTTGTATATTTAAACGCAAAAAGAATCACGAGTTGAGTTTTCTAGAAATCTTAGTAGAAGATGCTCCTTCTAATTCATCACTTGCCAATACTCAAATGAATAATCTTTCACAAAAATTAAAGATTCCTTGGCAGAAAAAACTCTTAAAAATTGATATTATAAAACGATTACTTATACGTGAAAGAAGAAAAGCGAGAAAAGAAGCCCAAAGGAAAGCTACCTTATTGGCTCGTGCTAAAAAACCACCTCTTCTTACCTTTGATGGCTCATCTCTAGAAAGACCAGGGCGTTCTGCTTCGGCATCCGTGATTGAAATGCCAGATTTTACTCGTCATACAGTGACCAAATTTATACCTTCTGCTACAGCCAATGAAGCAGAATATATGGGATTAATTATCGGTCTGGAGAAAGCTCAACAGTTAGAAATGTCTAAACTAGAAATTAAAGGAGATAGCCAAACGGTTATCTATCAAGTATTAGGAAAGTATCAGCTAAATTATGATTCCTTATTTTTAGATTATCGCGAGCGCGTCTGGAATTTATTATCTTTTTTTGATGATTATTCTCTAACTTGGATTCCTCGAAAAAAAAATCAATTAGCCGATAGGGCAGCCCGTAAATGTTTAAAGGAAAATTGTCCTGAAGAAGATAAGAGTCAAAGTTATGCAGAACAATATATAGATTATTTAATCTATGGTAATTCTGACTGGTTCGATGATAATGATGATTTTTAAAACATTCTCTTATGTGGTCTGTATACATGATTAGATGTGGCGATAATTCTCTTTACACGGGAATTTCCAATGATGTAGCCAAACGGTTTGAGGTTCACCAATCGGGCAGTGCTCAAGCTGCTAAATACACCAGAAACAAGCATCCCCTCAAATTGGTTTTCAGTGCTGAGGTGGGAGATAAATCGGCTGCTGCTCGTGCTGAATATCGCCTCAAAAAACTATTCATTAAGAAACAAGGAATTACTGATAACAGGTAAAACTTCGTTATCTAACTTAGGAATGAGGATTAAATAAAGTGCAAAACTGGGGGCAAGACAGACTAAATTGAAGAAGTAGGTTTAGTGGGTACAGTATCGTGATGAGAATCTACTCTCCAATGATAGAAAAGCAGATGCAATCTTACTACGAATCTCTGTCGGAGAAAGACCGTCGGCGATATGCAGCGATTGAAGCAAAAAAGCTGGGTTACGGGGGTATCCAATATATAAGTAAATTGTTTGGATGTAACTACAGAACAATTAATAAAGGGATTGCAGACTTGGAACAGCAGAGTTTAATCAACAGCCCAAGAATTCGTCGTCCAGGAGGAGGAAGAAAAAAAGCACTTTCGAGCATACCAGGAATTAACGAAGCCTTCCTAATGGTAATAGAGTCGCATACCGCAGGTTCTCCAATGGATGAAGAGCTCAAATGGACGAACTTAACCCGTCAACAAATAGCAGATGCTTTAGCAGAAAAGGGAATAAGTGTAAGTGTTACAGTTGTAGACCAATTACTATTGAAACATAAATTTCATAAACGAAAAGCAGTTAAAACTAATGCGTGTGGAAGCAGTGAACATCTTCTCGAGCAGTTCGAGAAGATTGAAAGTCTCAAAAATGAGTATTTTTTTCAGGGGAATCCAGTCATTAGTATGGATAGTAAAAAAAAGAGTTAATCGGTAATTTATACCGAGAAGGTAGTCTTTATACTACAAGTCCGATTAAGGTGTTAGACCACGATTTTCCTTCTCTTGCTGTGGGGGTGGCTATTCCACATGGATTGTATGATTTGAAGGATAATATCGGTTTCATACAGATTGGTACTAGCCACGATCCCAGCGAATTTGCCTGTGATTCGATCCGTTATTGGTGGAATAACTACGGAAAAAATCGCTACCCATTGGCTAGTTCCATACTACTGTTATGTGATGGGGGTGGTAGTAACAGTTCTCGTTACTATGTATTTAAAGAAGCCTTACAAGCTTTGGTGAATGAAATTGGTATTGAAATTCGCATTGCTCACTATCCTCCTTATACATCCAAGTACAACCCGATCGAGCATCGCTTGTTCCCCCATCTAAGTCGGGCTTGCAAAGGTGTTATTTTTGATAGTGTAAACACTGTGTCGGAACTAATGGCCAAAGCTACCACCAACAAAGGTTTACAGGTTTTTACGACTATCCTCGCTCGAACCTACCAAACAGGTAAGAAAGTTACTGAGGGCTTTAAAGAAACGATGGAGATTGTTTTTGATGATTTTTTGCCCCAGTGGAACTATACTGCGAAACCCCAACTGCACTCATAATTGCAAGTTATTTAATCCACGTTCCTTAGGAATTATAGAAACAGAAATTTAGAGCGTCATTGTTCAATGATGATTGGTAATTAAAACTCTACGGCTCCAGGTCTGAATCTGGTCTAAAATCATCCCCCCACAGAAAAAGTCAATGTAATGAGACTTCAAGGGGAGTGTGTAGTATATATGTTGTAATCGAGTCGCCAGAGAGAATCCACCCCACCACCGTAGAGAGTAGAACGAGAAATTAGTCCCAGGGATGCGGGAGATTCAAGGTTTTCAGAAATGGATACTATCCCTATGTGAATCTAATAGGACTAGTATCCAAAACGGGCACGCCTTTTTTTAAGTCCCCTCCGGTGTTTGATCTTCTTGACTGCCGAAAATATGGAATCCACGGCCTCGTCGTGGTACATCTGTTCAAATTGTCCTAGCTCCTCTTCAGTTAAAGGCGGATCCTGAGGATATTTGACTTCATAGAGTTGCTTGGCTGCTAAACTAAATTGAGAGGCGCTCATGTGTTCGTCCCAAGATGGTGTTTAAGTTCAACAATCAGTGTACCGTCTAAAGATAGGGATAACAGCAGAAGAAGTACCTGTGAAAGCGTGGTCAAACCAAGAGGGCATCGGTCACAAGCAAGTTTAAAACAACAAAAGTTGGTCTAAAGCAATCTTAATCTCAGGAAAGGCTTGAGTCGAAACAACCCCAACGTTATATTCGACAAGCTGGTCATAGTGTGTAGACTGTGGTTGAGTATGAACTATCAGTCGGCGATTAACAAGGTCGATGACCCAATATTCAGGGATTCCATTGCGAGCATAAAGGTTAGCCTTAGTGGTTAAATCGATGGTAAGTGTGTTTTTAGAAATCTCAATTAGCCAGTAAATATCTTCAGCATAGGGATGATGCTCTCGATAAATAGTGGCTGGGAGACGAACGATAGCGATGTCAGGTTCTGGTTCAGAGTTATCTAAGGTAATGGGATGGTTTTCGCTGATATAGGCTAGCCCTTTCAGCATTTCTCGCAAATAATCAGCGAAGCAGCGATTGGTATAAGTATGAGGTACGCCCTCGGGGCTCATCTGAATAATTTCTCCTTCTAGTAGTTCGACTGGTTGGTCTTCAAGCACCCCAGTCTCAACTAATTCGTGCCATTTGGCAATCGACCATTTATAGGTAATAGTGTTGTTCATTGCGGTTAAATCGGTTAGTCGCTGGTTAGTAGTTTAAGTTCGGTTAGTCATAATCACGGCACCTACTAAAAACCTAAACATAACTGATCATATTTAGGGTTGGGACACGGTGATTTCCCATCTACACAATTCGATTGGCTACTGGCAAGAGAGAGGAGATTGTCCATCTCATTACTATCACTAA
>JBFRWK010000332.1:0-10200 GCA_051439545.1 Xenococcaceae cyanobacterium
TCAGGTGGCGCGGGTTCCGACCGCTTACCGCCGACGCGGGGGTGGAAGGGGGTTTCAAATAGTTTTAAGTCTGTTACCCTAACCGATTTATTGGGTTATCAAACCCCCCTCCCCGCGCCCTCACTATAAGCTTTTCATTTGTTTTCGAGCGAGTTTCACAGTGAAATTTAAGTTGATCGTCAGTGACGGGTATAGCAACCATTGGCACGCCATAACTTAATGATTCTAAGGTTGTATTTAATCCAGCGTGGGTTATATTAAGGCTGGTTTTTTGCAGGAGTTCTAATTGAGGAGCGTATTTTACTACTAGAGGATTTCCAGGCAAATTTGGTAAAGCTTCTGGGTTAAGTCCACCACCAAGAGAAATGACGAGTTGAACATCTAAATCTGTACAGGCTTCTGCTATAGTTTGAAAAACATAATCTTGGCGATTTTGTAGCGTTCCCATAGAAGCGTAAATTACCCGCTTACTATTTAATTTCTCCCAGGGAAATTCTACAGTTGGTCTTTTTATAAAGGTATGAAATGTCCCAGTAAAGTGAAAATGTGGAGGAAGTTGACGGGGAAATTCAAATTCGGAAATATGGCGAGTGATAATAGCCAGTTGTGAAAAAATATCGTTGGTGTGTGAATAGGCTGGTAGATTCCACAAAGAGCGATAATGAGAAATAACTTGCCAAACTGGTGCAGCGAGATAGTTGAATAAGCCATAAGCCATACGATTGCGAAATTTTGCCCACCAAGCAGTATTGTATTGCCAAGTTGTCATAATAGGTGGAATATTTGAGTCTTGGTAGAAAGGTAACACACAGCACACAGTAATATAGGGAAGATTGAGATAGTCGGCGATCGTTCCTCCCTCAAAAACAGATGAATCTACTAACAGTGCATTAATACCCCGTTCTTTAATAATTGTGGGAGCTTTCTGAAGTCTAGTTTCCGCTATTTTGGCAAATTCTTGTAGGGTGTACCGTATGTTTTTTAAACTATCGTTTTTCTCTAAAATTGCCCATGGGCTTTGTTGTTGGATGATTTTGTCTTTATCAATTGGATAGTAAACTTCACTGAAGTTAAAACCTGCTGTTTGTACTGGGATTTGGGCTTCTGAATTACTCAAAAAAGTGACATTATATCCGCGTCGTTGGAGTTCGTAACCGAGAGGAAACATGGTGTTTAAGTGACCAGTCGCCCCTAAACAAAGAATGCCAAAGTGAGTCATATTTTTTTCTCCTAAATAATCTCTAGATAGAAGTATCAACGGGTCATTAGAATAATTCCTGTAAAAATAAAACCCGTTGCCATAATTTGATTGAGTGTCAAACGCTCGTTAAATACCCAATAAGATAAAAACGCGATTACAAGGAATGACGTACCTTGAGATACTGGCGTTAAAACTTCTGGACAACCTTTATTATTTAAGGGGAATGACTTTACTCAGACTGATGTTATTGCAGCAGTTGCGATCTCCTAAAGACGATCGATAAGCGCGATCGCCTGACTTGATTTGAACCATGTAAACCTTCCAGGTAAAGTCTTTACTTTGTTACATTGTATTTATTTACTTGAACTTTTTTTTGTTTCATGGAGAATCCCCCATCACAACAGTTGTTATCTCTGAGTGCGATCGCGATTCGTCGTCATATTGGTACATTAATGTTGGCTATTGCCGTGGTAGTAGTTGGCATTTTTTTTATCTTTCGGTTGCAAGTAGATTTATTACCTGCCATTACTTATCCCCGCATTGGAGTAAGAGTTAACGTACCAGGGGTTACTCCAGAAATAGCGATAGAAGAAGTTACCAAACCTTTAGAAGAAGCCTTAACTGCTACTGAAGGAGTCGTGCAGGTTTACTCTAGTACCAGCGAAGGAAGGGTCAGGATTAATCTGTACTTTGAACCAGGAGAAGATATTGACCAGGCTTTAAATGATGCTACGGCTACTTTTAACCGCAGTCAGAATAGCTTACCAGATCTTGTTGAAGATGCTCGTCTGTTTAAATACGATCCTTCCCAATTACCAGTATATGAATTTGCCTTAGAATCTGCTTCTTTGGATAATCGCACCCTCAGAATTTTTGCCGATGAAGAATTAAGTAGAGAATTGACTGTCGTACCAGGAGTAGCTGCGGTAGATGTGGCGGGAGGAGTTACAGAAGAGATTAGAGTTAATTTAGATTTATCTCGGTTGCAGACTTTAGGTATTGGGGTGAACGAGGTTTTAGACAGTCTCAGCCAAAGAAATCAAGATATAGCGGGAGGAAGACTGAGGGGAGAAACAGGAGAACCGTTAATTCGTACCCAAGGAAGATTTAGAGATATTGAAGATATTAGAAATTTTACCCTAGAAGTTAATAGCAATAATGATGATGCTTCTGTTGGCAACCAAAAAATCTATTTACGAGATGTAGCAGAGATAAGAGATACAACTACAGAACAAAGAGTATTTGTGAATCTCAATGGTAATCCTGCGATCAAACTGAGTATTCAAAAACAGCCAGATGCTAATACTATTACTGTAGTTGAAGGTATCAAACAAAAACTAGCATTTTTGCGGGAGTCGGGATTAATACCCCCAGATATGCAACTAGTAACGACTTTAGATGAATCCCGCTTTATTAACGATTCGATTACTAATGTGGTTAGTGCAGGGTTAATCGGTACTATTTTAGCTGCGATCGCGGTTTTTTTCTTTTTGGGTTCTCTACGTCAAACTCTAATTATTGTTATTGCTATTCCCTTGGCTACTTTTACTGCCATTATTTTGATGAAAGTATTGGGTTTATCAATCAATATTTTTAGTTTAGGGGGTTTGGCTTTAGGAGTAGGTATTGTGGTGGATAATTCCATCGTCATGTTAGAAAATATTGCAGGAAGGATATCCGTAGGGGCTAACGGTGAGACAGTTGCGGTGGGCGGTTTCACCGACATAAGCAAACTGTCGAACCCGAAGGGCGGTTCGCCCGTACAGAAAGTTGCAGCCAAAGCCAGTCAAGAAGTAGAATCTGCCCTCATTGCCTCGACAGCTACTAATTTAGTGGCAGTACTACCTTTTTTGCTGATTGGTGGTTTATTTTCCTTACTATTCCGCGAATTAATTATTACTATTAGTTTAGCGATCGCAGCTTCTTTATTACTCGCTTTAACTCTTGTGCCGATGCTGTCTTCCCGTTTATTGGGGATAAAATGGTCGAGTAAAATTGCTAAGCTTCCTTTCTTACAGTTTTTTAATACTCAGCTAAACTCAGCTACTGATAATTATCTCCGTCTACTTAAAACTGTACTGCGCTACCGTATCTTAGTAGTAGGTATGGCGGTAGTTATTTTAGGGACTGGTAGTTGGTGGATGTTCGATCGCCTTCCCCAAGAAATTTTACCACCTATCAATACAGGGCAAGTTCAACTATTTGCCAGTTTTCCCCCAGGCACAGATTTAGCTACCAATAAACAAGTCATGGAAGAAGTAGATAAAATTCTGCTGCAACAACCAGAAACAGAATATGTCTTTACTTCTACTGGAGGATTCTTATTTGCTGGTAATATCAGTGAAAATTTACTCCGTAGTTCCAGTACTATTACTCTCAAACCCAATAGCGATCTAGAAGCTTTTATCTCCAGAGTTGAGGAACTATTTCAAAACTTAAATCTAGTAGATATTCGTTTGCGTCTTTCTCCAGGGGAAGTAAGAGGACTGACTTTAAATAATTCTCCTGTTAGGGCGAGTATTGATGTTGTCCTCCAAGGTAAAGACCCCACAATTTTAGAAACAGCAGGGCGTAAAGTCCTAGAAACTTTAGATGAACGAGCGCAATTATCCCGTTTTCGTCCCGATAGCGACCCTCCAGAACCAGAAATCCAAATTAGACCCAAATGGGAACGACTAGCCGATCTCGGTTTAAGTTTACAAGATATGGGTAGAACCGTACAGACGGCGATTAATGGTTCTACACCTACTCAGCTACAAAGAGACGCAAGACTAGTAGATATAAAAGTACAAGTAAACGAGCGATCGCGTCAAAATATCTCTCAACTGGCACAATTACCCCTACTGGCAAATAATAATCTAATTCAGTTAAAAGATATTGCCGATGTAGAGATAGGAGAAGCCCCTAAGGAAATTCAACGCATCAATCAACGTGCTACTTTTATTCTGGCGGGAGATGTCACCGAAGGAGAAAAATTAAGTGATGCCCTAGCAGAAGTACAAGGGATTTTAGCAGAAATAGAGTTACCCCCAGAAGTAAGCTTGTTACCCAGTTATGCAGCTACTTCTAACCAAGAAATTCAAAATTCTTTGGCTATCTTGGGCGGTTTGGCTGTATTTCTGGTTTTTGTCGTCATGGCAGTACAGTACAACTCCCTCATCGATCCTTTAGTAATTATCTTTACCGTACCCTTAGCTTTAGCTGGAGGTATTTTTGGTTTGTATATCAGTCAAACGGCAGTAGGGGCAACAGTACTAGTGGGGGCAGTATTACTAGTAGGTATTGTAGTTAATAACGCGATCGTTATGGTCGAGTTTGCTAACCAATTACACCAAGAACAAAATCTAACCAGGTATACAGCCATCCTTAAAGCTGCTGCTGCTAGACTGCGCCCCATTTTAATGACTACCATTACTACCGTTTTGGGTATGTTTCCCCTAGCTTTAGGTATGGGGCAAGGTTCGGAATTTTTACAGCCTTTAGGAGTTGTCGTTTTTGCGGGATTAGCTTTTGCTACTCTACTTACTTTATTTATTATTCCCTGTTTTTACGTTTTACTTCATGGGAAATAGAAGTTAGAAGTTAGAAGGCAGGAGTTAGAAGCTAGAATCACTAACAACTAACCACTAACAACTAACCACTAACAACTAACCATTAACCACTAACCACTAACCACTAACTACCTTCAATTAGAACGAGGACGACCTAAAGTAGTTAAATAAATTACAGCTTCTTCTGAGGGTATACCCAAAACCTGATTAACTAGATCGTCAAAAAAACCAGCGATACCACTAACTCCCAAACCAAGACGAATAGCAGCTAAATTCAATCTTTGCCCTAAATGACCCGCATCCATATGTAGATAACGATAAACGCGATCGCCGTAGAGTTCAACTGCTTTAGTTAAGTCTGCCGTCTGAAACACGATAGCACCTGCGTCTCTACCTAAGTTTTGTCCCAAACAAAGATAATGTAGTTCTTGACGAAAGTTTTTGAAGCGAATTTGTCTTAATTCTTCCGCCACAGGAGCATAATAATAACAACCTTCTTCTAAACCAACTACTCCAGAGACGGCAATAAAAGTTTCAATTAAATCTAGAGTAAAATAATCGGGACTACTGTCTAACCCTTGCTCTTGATAATTTTGGGGTTGATAAGTAAAATCCAGTAAATACTTTAACTCGTCCAAAGTCAAACTTTTACCAGTATAAGCACGAGTAGAACGTCTTTCTAAGATAGTATTTTCTAACTTGGTTAAATCCGTACCCCAAGCAATTGGTTGAGTTGTTTTAGTGGAAACTTTAGTACAGAAAGGAAAATTATATTTATCTTCTAGGGAATTATCTGCGGGTGGAGGCGAAGCAACGGCAGATTCTAATTTTTCTATTTCAGTTGCTTGATGCAGATAATTTAATAATTCTCCATCGGCTATTTGGGGATAATCTAACTGAATAGGAGAAGGTAAGACAGTTTTTCCTTGTTCGTCGGGTACAGAAGCTTTGTTTAGATCGAGTAAAGGAACGATACTCATAACTCCTTCTTGTTGACTGTCGAGATACAGCAATTCATTCATTGCCTTGTCTTTAAAACCGCCAATAAGATAAGCATGATAGTTATTAATTGACGCTGCTAACTCAATATTTCCCAATAAATGTCCAGTATCTAAAAAAATGCGTCGATAAGCTCGATCTTCGTAACGCCAAGCAGAACGATAAAATATGGCAGTAGTAACTATGGCTATCTCTACCTTGTCTAAAATAGGATGATTAAAACAGGCAGATTTTAAATCCGACCAGACTTCACTAGACCAAAAATGAATGAGAGAATGAGTATTGGCTTGATAATTATACAATCCCGCAGGTAGCCAAGCATTATTACGAACGACTAAGTATACTTCTGCTGGATATAATCCTCCTGCCGATGGCGCAGCGCGTAAATAAAGAGGATCGCCATAGACGGTTTGTAGTTTGGCAGTTAATCCGTAGCTACAAAGGAGTAATTTTGATAGCTTGAACCATTGAAGATTATCAGATTCGGCTAAATCTAGGGAGCGATCGCTCAGATAAGATTTTAAATCGAAATTAGTACCTATTTTGTATTCTTTATAAGGTAAAGGTTGATTTTGCCAGTCTAGACTCTTACCTTTAGAAGCGATCGTCTCTGGAGCATATTTAGTTCGTTCGTGATAGTGGTAGGCAATAGAGTTTCTGGTATTAGACATAATTAGTTTTAAGTTACTCTCATACAATTAGTCTAGATTGGTTGCCAAGGACAATAGCGTCGAGCATAATAAGTTAAAATTTCGTCTTTACGCTCTCGACTCTTTAGATCTAAGGTATCAGAATACTCGATCGCTAAACCTTTAATTTGACTTCGAGCATAATCAAATTGCTGCTGTTGCTCTTCTTCTGGAGAATAGGGAATTAAAACTGCATTTACCCCGTCGATTTGCCGTAAATGAGCAGCGATTTCTCGATATACTGCCAAAGGCAATTGAGGATAGGTAATTTGCTCTTTCAGTTTTTTCTCAGTTGTTGGCTGCACTGCTTAAAATCCTCACAAAAACTAAGTTTCATCTTATTTTTTAGTATCTCAAAAACTGTTGTCTTCTCAGCATACTCAGTTGAAAGTAACCAGAAAATCGTAAGATGGTGTTAGGAAATAAATAAATGTTACGATCTCTAAGCTGTGAGAGCGTTAAACAATCAATATATAGTAAGAGCAACAAAAATCCCAGAATGAATGAAACCCCTATAGTAAAAACAACAGAAACTAATTTAAAAACTGTTTCTGATAGCAAAAGAGATTTTTATACCTACCATACCAGACCGATTAATTCAGTTTATCGTAGAGTGGTCGAAGAGTTACTCGTGGAAATGCACTTACTCTCTGTAAATGCTGACTTTAAGAGCGATCCAATTTACTATCTGGGAGTTGTTACCTCATTTGAACGTTTGATGCAGGGATACCGACCAGAAAAAGATAAAGAATCAATTTTTAATGCTATTTGTAAGTCGGTAGGTGGCGATCCCCTAGTGTATAAAGACCAGGCAGGAAGCTTGCTGGTGTTGGCAAATAATAAATCTTCTGAAGATTTAATTGCTTGGCTAGAGATGCCACAAAGCGAAGCAGGTATAGATAATATTATCGAACCAATTCAGGCGATCGCCCAAAATAAAAACTTTAAATATAGTCGCCTTTTTGGTATTGGTGTATTTACTCTCCTGGAAAAGGCTAACCCAGAATTACTCTCCGATGAAAAAGAGCGTAACAAAACCCTGACTCTTCTATCAGAAAAGCTCAATTTACCTGAAGAAAAACTGAAAAAAGATATCGAGCTTTATCGTAGTAGTCTCGAAAAAATGAATCAATTACTTGCAGTAATTGAAGACGTACTTCAAGCAGAACGCAAACAAAGACAAAAACGAGAGCAAAAAGAGACAGAAACTTCAGAAACTACAACGACAGAAGACAAATCAGAGTCGATCGAAGCCGAAGATAACGCAGAAGAAACTAAATAATAGCTGTCTGTTTTTTCTTGGACTACAAACGGGGGACAATATTCCCCTTTTATTTCTTAAACTTCCCCTACTGCTGCTTTAGCTTTTTGGATGAGTTGACGATATCTAGGAGCGCAACAAAAATATTTAAGTATTCCCAACTCTTCAAATTGAGAAATTGCCTGTTTTACCTGATAGGTATAGTAAGTGCGATGATGTCCTGGAGTAACAATTTTTTCTAGCTGTTCTAACATAGAAGCAAGCTTTTGAAAAGGAGTAAGCGATGGCATTTTTTTGCTCCTTAAAGAATTTTCTTCTCAATTTTATTCGGCGATCGACTGGAGTTGCCACTGGCTTGTTTTGAATAACTCATATCTTTAGATATTCACACCAATTCTCGCGTAATATCAATTTTGAAATCAAAATTAAATCAATTATAACGAAAGCAAATATTTAACTTATTAGACTAAATCGATCGGCATTTATAAACATAAGTTAAGCAAAGAGCGACCGATGGAGAAAAATTAATTCTTCTTTACAGAAAATATTTTCTCCTCACTCATCTTTAAGTATATATGCTTACTTAAGTAGATGATTTATTCGTTCGACATAGTCTTTGTTTAACAAGCAGTATTGAGATCTCTACCAAACACCTTTCGGGATTGGTTTTTTAGTTATGACAGAGAAACAGGCGATCGCTATTCGAGGCAAATACTATATTTTGTCTTTTGTTTTTAATTATTTTAATCAAGAATATAAAAGTTAAATAGAAAAAAATATATAGCTTCAAAACTACTTTTAGAGGAAATAATCTCCTAATTAACTCATATATTTTAATAACTGCCGATAAGTATTAGCTTTATTAAAAAATGCGCTTTTGTTTGTGGTTAAGTTAGTCAATAATGCAGATAAAGAGCAAGCACCGAAGAAAAAAGAAAATAAGAGGAGATAAATAAGCGTGAAATTAGCAGTTTATGGAAAAGGCGGAATTGGTAAATCTACTACTAGCTGCAATATTTCTGTAGCTTTAGCCAAGAGAGGAAAAAAGGTTTTACAAATTGGTTGCGACCCAAAACACGATAGTACTTTTACCCTGACAGGTTTCTTAATTCCCACTATTATCGATACTTTACAAGAAAAAGACTTTCACTACGAAGACATCTGGCCTGAAGATGTAATTTATAAAGGCTACGGCGGAGTTGATTGTGTCGAAGCTGGAGGCCCTCCTGCGGGGGCGGGGTGTGGTGGTTATGTAGTCGGTGAAACTGTCAAACTGCTAAAAGAGTTAAATGCTTTTGACGAATACGATGTAATTCTCTTTGATGTTCTCGGTGATGTGGTTTGCGGTGGTTTTGCTGCCCCTCTTAATTATGCTGACTATTGTATGATTGTTACCGATAATGGTTTTGATGCACTATTTGCAGCTAATCGGATCGCAGCTTCCGTTAGAGAAAAAGCCCGCACTCATTCCCTACGTCTAGCGGGTTTAATTGGTAATCGGACTTCCAAACGAGACTTAATTGAGAAATATATTTCTCATGTACCCATGCCTGTCTTAGAAGTTCTGCCGTTAATTGAAGACATTCGCGTATCCCGTGTGAAAGGGAAAACCCTGTTTGAAATGGCAGAGGTCGATCCTTCTTTGAATTTTGTTTGCGATTATTATCTCAATATTGCCGATCAAATTTTAGCTAACCCTGAAGGAGTAGTACCTAGCGAAGCACAAGACCGCGAATTATTCACCTTGTTATCTGATTTCTACCTCAATCCAGAGAAACCAAAAACCGAAGAGGATGAATTGGATTTAATGATGGTTTAAATCCGTAGGGGCGAACTACACCTAATCATGGTTCAAATTTGTAGGGGCGGTTCGCGAACCGTCCCTACGGGGACAAACAACTGAGTTAAAAGATAAGTTCTTAGATTACTATCAAGCTAACTGTGTTTGGCTAAAAAAAATGAATGGATACGGACAATCAACGAGTAATTCTTGGTTTATTTTAGGAGTGGTTACGGCATTAGAACCCAAATCAGAATTAAAAGAATTATTGCAGTACTTTTTGATGGTTACTCAAAATTCTGATTCCATCATTAAAGCTTTAGGATTAGATTTCGACCCCGAAATTGAATTAAAAAAGCGATCGCAACAATTAGAAAAACAAAAATCAGAAGCAGATTCTCAATACCTTGACCAAATTAGAGAGGAGATAAAAACATGACTTTGGCACAAGAACCTACAGGACTAAACTTTGAATGCGAAACTGGCAATTACCATACCTTTTGCCCCATTAGCTGTGTTGCTTGGCTATACCAAAAGATAGAAGATAGTTTCTTTTTAGTCATTGGCACAAAAACTTGTGGCTACTTCCTGCAAAACGCAATGGGAGTAATGATTTTCGCCGAAACTCGCTACGACATGGCAGAACTAGCAGAAGGAGATATCTCAGCAAAACTCAATGACTTCGAAGAATTAAAAAGATTGTGTTTGCAAATTAAGCG
>JBFRWK010000333.1:0-16660 GCA_051439545.1 Xenococcaceae cyanobacterium
GGATTGAACCTAAAGATATTATCACTATAAGTAAAGCTTTGAAAAGCGATTATGCTTATCCACCAACTTACAGTAAAGAGTGGATTGACAATCAGCACGGATTATTAATTGCCAAGCGTCAATTAAATTTAGAGTGAATGACGTATTTGACAAAATAGCCGTTTAGTAGTATATGCTAGTTGGTTATTTTTTTTGGCTACTTAACTTTACAGAATAGATAAATAAAAAAAGAGTTAATGAAGTTAGGAATAATTGCTTAGAGTGCGATCGAGTTTCAGGGTATTTTGAGTAATAAGTGAGTAAAACGTTCTTGGTAAGAACCAAGTCACGATGGGAAATCCTCGTTATACACTCAAACTAATGTAAGCCCCGAACGAGGATTGAACTCGTGACCTCGTTCTTACCAAGAACGCGCTCTACCACTGAGCCATCGGGGCATTAAGGCATTTTTACCTCTGTAAAACTTTAACAAATTTGATTCAAATCACCATCGGAATTGAAATATTTGTTCATATATATAATACAATAATTTGTTGTATTTTTCCTAATTTGTTTTTATTGGTACTAAATTGGTTACATCAGCCGTCAAAGGAAATCCCTTGCCTTTTAACAATTTTGATAAGTTTAATTCATAAAAATTTAAACATAATTTATATTTTTAATGCTAGAGATTAATTTAAAAAGAATACCTTTAGCCTGGTTGCGTTTGCTGGATATATTAATTGTCTTTGGTTCTGTTTTGCTCTGCTGTATTTTGCTACTATTGCGCTTACCAGGATTAGAATTACTCGGGATCGCTCCTGATTGGATGTTAATTTGGGTAGTGGTATGGAGTGTCAAAAGAACTGTTTGGCAAGGAGCGATCGCTGGAATTGTTTTAGGTTTAATTCAAGACGGTTTGACTAGTCCTCATCCTTCTCATGTTCTCAGTTTAGCTTTGGTAGGAGTGCTAACTGCTAGTTTGGGAAAACAACGATATACTCAAGAAGATTTCATTACTATTGCCCCGCTCGTTTTTGTCATGGTATTTGTAACCGAGACAATTATGGCGATCCAATTTAGTTTAACTTTTACTAATCCCTTAGAACAGATTCGGCAATACTATCAGCAGTCTATTCTAGCTTCAGCGATTATTAGTAGCATTTGGACTCCAGTCCTCTATTATCCTCTCAATATTTGGTGGACGAATTTACGGAAAGCGATCGAATTAAGAACTAAATAAAATCGCATTAAATATGTAGCTAAAGTAAATTTTGGCAAGTTAAAAGCTCGCTCTTATTCTTGACTTGCCCCGCTCTAATCTACGAAAGACTTAAAAAGTAAAAAGAGCGACTAATTTACAGTTAGATCTAAACTGAAACATAGGCTAAAATAAGCTCAGGTTTTTTGCAATTAAAAACTAAATCGAGCGAATAATTAATTAATATCTAGTAATTTCTAATTATCTAAATATTGCGTATAAATCGAGGATTGAAAGCGTGAACCAAACTCCCAGCAGTCCATCAGAATTTTCTGATAATTCCCAACCTTTATCCCCAAGTAAATCTAAAGTTGCAGGAAAAAATAAACCTGTAAAATCTTTCCAATTCTCGTGGATAGTCATCGGCATGATAATGGGAATTAGTAGTGGAGCGATCGCCTGTAGTTGGCTTTGGCAAAAACTAGAAGCTAGTGTGCCAGAAAATATTGAAGATGTCCAAAACTATGCTCGTCCAGAAACTTTAACCATTAAAGCCAAAGATGGTTCTATTCTCAAACAAATAGGGCCTATCGCTCACGATAAAGTAAAATTAGAACAAGTTCCCCATATCCTTCCTTCTGCTTTTATCGCTAGTGAAGATCGTCGTTTTTGGCACCATAAAGGCATAGATTTTCAAGGAATAGCTAGGGCTACAGTGGCCAACTTAAAAGCTAAAAGTGTAGTAGAAGGAGGCAGTACGATTACCCAACAGGTAGCCAGAGTCGTTTTTCTTACCCACGAACAAAGTATAGAACGTAAATTAAAAGAAATGCGGATCGCTAAGGCGATCGAACAAAATTTTGATAAAACACAAATTTTAGAAAACTATATAAATTTAGTCTATCTAGGTTCTGGAGCTTATGGGGTTGCCGATGCTGCTTGGGTATACTTTGGTAAATCTGCTAGAGATTTAACTTTGCCCGAAGTAGCTACTTTAGCAGGAATTGTCCCCGCACCCAGTACCTATTCACCTTTAAATAACCCAGACTTAGCCAAACAACGGCGTAACCTAGTGCTACAAAGAATGGCACAAGAAGGATTAATTAACAATCGAGAAGCAACATTAGCAATGGCTTCTCCTCTAATTACCAATCCCCGTAAACCCAAAAGATTAGTCAGAAAAGCTAACTACTTTACTAACTATATTGAAAAAGAATTACCAAAATATGTCTCTGAAGCCGAATTGAAGCAAGGGGGAGTAGTCGTAGAAACAACTCTCAATCCCCAGTGGCAAACCGCAGCAGAATCGGCGATCGATTATGGTTTAGACAAATATGGTAAGTGGCAAGAATTTCAACAAGCAGCCTTAGTTGCGATCGAACCTAAAACTGGTGAAATTATGGCAATGGTAGGAGGACGAGATTTTGGCAAAAATCAGTATAATCGCGTTACTCAAGCTCAACGTCAACCAGGTTCTACTTTTAAGACTTTTGTCTATACTACGGCGATCGCTGCGGGTTTTTCTCCTTATAAAACCTATCTCGATGCTGAATATTATGTCGATGGCTATAAACCAACTAACTATAAAGATAGATATCGCTACACAGAGGTATCTCTTTACGATGGTTTAACAAGTTCGAGCAATATTCTAGCTCTACGTACCATGCTCGATGTGGGTTGGAAGCCAATTATTGCAACTGCCAAAAAAATGGGCATACAATCACAGATGCAACCGACTTATTCTTTAGCTTTGGGTTCGTGGGAAGTTAACTTATTAGAACTTACCAATGCCTATGCAACTCTGGCAAACCAGGGGATTTATCAACCAGGTTACGGAATTACTCGCGTTCTCGATCGTCAAGGTAAAGTTATTTATCAAGCTAACTTTCCTCCCCAAAAAGCAATTGAGCCAGATAGTGCAGCAATTATGACCTGGATGCTTCAAAGTGTAGTTAATTCGGGTACGGGGATTCCCGCTCAAATTGGACGACCAGCAGCAGGAAAAACAGGCACTTCTGATGAAGCTCGCGATCTTTGGTATATTGGCTATATTCCTCAAATAGCAGCAGGAGTTTGGTTGGGTAATGATGACAATAAACCAACTCAAGGTACTAGTGGCATTGCAGCAGAACTATGGCGCAAATTTATGTTAGAAATAGTCAAAGATTTACCCGTAGAAAACTTTCCTCCTCGTCCTTCTCTTACAGATAGAACAAATTTAATTAAAGCCGAAGCAGTTAAACCCAAAAAAAGTTACTATCTCAGAACGGCTTCTAGACCAGTATACAGAACTCGAAGAACCTCAAGTTATCGTCGAACTTATTCCGCACCGAGAACAACTTATACTCCACCAGCAAATACTACTACTACCACAACAGCACCCAAACCCGCTCAACCTATCCCCGCAACTACTCCTTTTCCCGCACGCAATAATAGACCGATAATTACTACTCCTCTTAGAACCTTACCTCAAGCTACTCCTCCTAGGGAAGGTGAAAGAGATTGGGTTAAAGAAAGATTGGGTAGATAGAATTAAAATAACTGCCGACGGGACGCTCGATTTAATTTAATTTATTTTAGTCAACTGATTTTTGATAGGATGACGAGAAGTTAAGTCTAATTTAAACTACATTAAGGAAAAATCAATTATGTATTTACTATTAGAGGCAGCAGCAGCAGGAAAAAGTTTTCCTACCTATTTTGTTTTGGTATATGTGGTAGGTTTTATTGCTGCGGTTAGTATTGGTTCGATCGCTTGGTACAATTCCAGACGACCCCCTGGTTGGGAAAATGCGGAAAAACCCGATTTTGTCCCAGAAATGGATTTAGAAAAACAAAAATCCGATGAAAAGTCAGAATAATTAATTAATATTGTCGATTGCTAATTTTTAAGATTAATTTTTGACGAACTCAGATATCCACAGACAAGTTAACTGTGGATACTCTCAACTAATTTAATTAAGTCTAAAGTTAAAATGCAACGTACTCGTCTCAATCTCATAATTGATGTATTTAGTAGACGGCTAGAGTTATTATTTACTAACCCTTGGCGCAGAATTGCTCTAATCTTAATTAGTTTTCTGTTGGGATTTTTTATGGGTAATGCTATTGTTACGACCGCAGGACAAGATGCTGCTTGGGATGTGATTGGCACTACACTTATATTCACTTATACAGAATTATTAAGTAGATTCATTTACCGTCGTAATAGTCAACCCAGAGGAAACTATCGTTTGAGAACTAATTTAATTTTGGATAGCCTTAATTTATTCAAAATGGGAGTTATCTATAGTTTATTTTTGGAAGCTTTCAAATTAGGTTCATAAACTATAGCAAGATTGAGAAACCCCACAAATTTAAGTCGGGGAAGAAAAACCAGTCAAATAGGATGAGAGAAATAGAGGCGATTGTGCGAGGCTGGAGTCAGGAACAACCACCTACAGAAGCAGAAAAAAACCAGCTATTACAGAATGAATTGGACGATCGCGCCAGGATGAAAGCGTTTGGGATAAGTGAAGCAGATCTTGAGGCAGAAATAGAAGCGCGATCGCAATTATTTTTACAAGTCCATTCTCAGATTTGGCAATTATGTCGGAGTTTCGGTTTTAGTGCTGATGATTCTATCTATTATCGTCTCTGGACATTATGGCTACCTCTAGCAAGACAATTAGCACGACAACAGAAACAATTACAGCGTCCTTTAATTCAAGGTATTTTAGGGGGACAGGGAACGGGTAAAACTACTTTGGCTAAGGTTATTACCAAAATTTTAGAGCATTTAGGTTTGAGTAGTGTAGCTATTTCGATCGACGATCTTTACAAAACCTATGCAGAACGGCAAAAATTACGACAAGAAGACTCCCGTTTAATTTGGCGAGGGCCTCCAGGCACTCATGATGTAGAATTAGGTATTACGATTTTAGACCAGTTTTTACAACCCGAGCGGGTAGAACCTATTTTAGTCCCTCGTTTTGATAAATCCGCCTTTAATGGTGCGGGCGATCGCACTAATTCAGAAAAGACCGATCCTGTCGATATTATTTTATTTGAAGGTTGGTTTGTCGGCACTCGTCCCGTGGCAAGATCGGCTTTTGAGACTCCATTACCACCAATTACTACCCCCGAAGATCGTTTATTTGCCCTAGATAGTAATGAGCGATTAAAAGCTTATTTACCATTATGGTCAAAATTAGACCGTTTGCTCGTTCTTTATCCTGTAGATTATCGTTTAAGTCAGCAATGGCGTAAAGAAGCAGAACAAAAAATGATCGCCACGGGAAAAACAGGAATGACAGAAGCAGAAATAGAGAAATTTGTCGAATATTACTGGAAATCTTTACATCCAAAGCTATTTATCAAACCTTTAATCACTAATCCTGGCTGGTCAGACATGGTTATAGAGATTAATGCCGACCATAGTTGCGGAAGAGTTTATACTCCAGGGGATAGCTAGAATTATGCTTAACCATAGTTAGTTTAATATAGTTTTGCTTAAATTCAAAAGTGTTAATTTTAATAGTGAAATTATTTTGATTTTGGGGAACAATACAAGTATTCGCTAAATATAGCTTAGATTAACGAATTCGCATTATCATAACTTCTGAGGGTTAGGTTTAAACTTTAATTAATTATGAATGAAATTGATGAGTTAAAAAAAGAACTCAAACAGACTCAGCTTGCCTATCAAATGGCAGTACAAATGAGTAATTTTAAAGCTACTTTTCTAGCAAGGACTTCTCATGAATTGCGCTCGCCTTTGAGTAGTTTAATTGGATTACATCAGTTGATCTTATCTGACTTATGTGAAAATCCAGAAGAACAAAAAGAGTTTATTGCTCAAGCCTATCAATCAGCCTTAAAACTAATGAAAATGATTGATGAAATTGTAACGGTTGCCAAGACTGAATATGGTACTAACAGATTAATTTTAGAAACTATTTCCCTCGAAAAATTGTTAAATTATGTCTATAAATTAATTCATCTTCAAGCTGCTAATCGTAACCTTAAACTACATATCATCCCTCCAGAAAAACCTCTAGCCGTATACGCAGATCATGCTCGTTTAGTACAGTCGATCGTCAATCTAATTGATAGTGGTATTTCGTTAATGAAAGAAGGATCGATCGAAGTAAGTGCTGATTCTTTGTCCGAGTCAAATTTTAATAGAATTATTATCGAACTCGATTGTCCCTTAGAAGTTTGGCAAAAAGAAATTACGGCGGATGCACCAACTACAAAGATAGATATAGATAAAATTAAAACAAATAATCGAGAGATTAGTTTATCTCCTGGAATGAAAATATTACTATCCCAGACTTTATTAGAAACCATGGGAGGAAGTCTGGAAATAGTTAATATATCGGCTGAAAATGAGCGAAATTCTCGAACTAGACTAGTTTTGAGTTGTCCGCAGCCCGATCGAGCTTTTTTAAATCAAGCTGAAACGTAATTTTTGGCATTAAGAAAAAGTTTGAATATTAATTTAATTATGTGGGTATTGGTTAAGAATGGGGACTACTTTTAGGTAAACATTCTTTCTCCCAACATTTATGTAACAGATTGACTTTATATAAATACAAAAAAAATTTTAAATCCCATATCGATCGATCGGCAAATAGAGGTTGATTGAGATATTGCCATAAAGCAGTAAAAAAAAGTAAAAATTTTCTTTTCATCAAAATGTAATTGTATTGCAATAAATAGATAATTAGGCTATTTTTAATATTTATCTTTACAAGATCTAGCCCATTACTACAAATTTGACAGATAATAGCCCATATCTTCTTGGTCGTAATTGCCTAAAAATTATCGCTATCTCTTTAATTTTTCCGTAATTTTACTGATTGCCAAATTGAGATTGTCTCTGCAATAGGAGCGCAGGTAAAAATCTCATTGTTAGATAATAGTTCAGCTTTATTTTTGTTATAGAACTGGTTTAAACTTTTTAGCGGTCGTCCGTTAATCAGAATTGGAATAAATCCTGTTTGATTTGATGTTAACGCGCACAAATTATCTACTCCAATATCTATAGCGGCACACGCTTCAGCATTATTTACTGTATATTCTTCAGCTTGTTCATAAACTACCTCAATTATATACTGTCCTACTTTGGGAATAATTCTAGCTTGAGCAATATTTTGGGCTAGGGTTGGAACTTCTATATCTGTCCCAGATAGCTTAACTATTCCCAGTTTTAGCTTGGACTTACTAATTGCTTGAATAGTGTAAGTGAGTAAATTTCGCCCCTTAGTTTTGTGCTTATATTTAGGTAATTTTGGTCTTCCCGTAAATTTATCTGGATTTGACAAATAAGCACAGTTAGCCTTCATAAATGACTTCCAGTTTTTGTCTAGTGTCCTTAATACTTGTTGGCTTACCTTAGCTGGCAATGCTCGATAATCGGCACTATTTTTAACTTGATGATAAACCTGATTAAAGCCGTTATAAACTTTTTCAAAGATGAATGACTGGCGGACTTGATAATTAGCATAATTATAGAGATTCTTAGACAGAAAACACAAAGAATCTATTTGTTGCCAAATAGGATTATTTTCTTTAACTATATGTCTCTCAACGTGCCTCATATCTTTGCTTAGTTCGTATCATTATTATCTCATACAAGCAAGTCTAAGAAGAGCAATATATTTGGGATCATTTAAATATGTATGACTATATTTCCATTGAATGTTTATCATACCCAATCCGATTATTGTTGTGATTGTCCAGGCGAGATAATTTTATCCATACTTTCGTCGAACTGGGATTCAATCAAACTTTCTCTATTAATTAGTCTGACAAAATAAATCTCTTCTGCATTAAACCAAAACTGCATCTTCTTCAAGCCAAATAGATGCTGTTCTACCTTCTGCTAGAAATTCTCCAAATCCTGAAGAATCAGTCCAAATTTCTCCAGCTTTATCTCCAAACAAGCTATAAGGGCCTCTAGCAACAATAAATTCACCATCGAAAAGCTTTAGCGTGGCAAAATGGTAAAACTTTTTGTTTTTCCGACCTGTATTCATCCGAATAGACTCTATTGTTCCCCCTGGTGCATTACTAATAACAGCAGCCATTGCCCCTTTAGCACCAGGAACAAAACCATTTCTAATCCACCCCACTATATTTCTTTTTTCAAAATACCACTCCTCACCTAGAGCAAATTGGGAACGTAATTTTAACAGGATATCGATATAGTTTTTACCAGAAGGATAAACATTATATTGAGAGTTAGGATCTGAACCATAATAGTCCGCAAAAAATACACAAGGATATCCTTTATTTCTTAACAGAATATAGGTATACGCCAGAGGTTTAAACCAATCTCGGACATGAGAATCTAATTCACGCCCAAATTCATAATCATGATTTTCCACAAAAGTAACAGCTAGGGCAGGCTGTTCTGCCATTAATGTCCCTCTATTTAAGTCTGGCAGAGAGTAGTTTTCATTTGCCTCACTCGCTTCCTTAAACTTAAAGCGCAGAGGAAAGTCAAGCAAACTAATATTTTGGGGATAAGAGCCAGTGGCACTTACGCGATTTATATAATCATGCAGTGGAGTTGTATCTCCTGCGATATATTCCCCTGCTGCAAATAAATTTTGATTCGCACTTGCCCTGACATCCCCAATCCATTCTCGGATGAAATCAGCACTAATGTGCTTAACTGCATCAATGCGGAATCCATCTAATCCTAACTCTTTGGTAATCCACCTGCCCCAATACTTCATTTCTTCCCTGACATCAAACCTGCCATAGTCGAGGTCATTACCAGTTAGATAGTCATAGTTACCTTTTTCCAGGGAAACCCACTCCTCAAAGCTCTTTTCAGGCGGATTCCAACCAGGGTTATTGAACAGCGGGAAGTAGATGTACTTTCGACTTTCGTCTTTTTGTTCCCATTCTGCACCATTCTGCCTAATTGTTTTAACGCTATCAAATCCATCAAAATGCCAAACTTGCCATTCAAAATCTGAATATTTAGACCTGGCAGGAAACTTGAATGATGTATAGGGTTCAACATCAATAATTCCCTCTTCAAAACCATCGCCAAATCTTAGATAGCTTCTATCTTCTACTTCTACGCGAACGGCTTGCCAGAAAGTTCCATCAGCTTTGCCACCGAATTTATGATTTACAACTATGTCTGCATATACCTGAATCTTTTCTCTATGCAGTGTATCTATCGCAGATTCGAGTTGTTCTCTACTCCCATACTTTGTTCTCTTTTGAGTTGGGATATTAAATTCGTTATTATTTTCAAATTCACCAAGATCGAAATGATCGTATACATCATAGCCTACTGTTCCCGTAGTATTGTTGTTAGTACCTCCCCAGCCTTTATAAGCTGGTGGAATCCAGACGGCTGAAATCCCTATTTCACTTAAGTGTTTTGCCTGTTTTTCCAGAAAAACCCAAAGTGGTTCATTGCCTTGAATACTTGCGTCAGTCGGTAAAAACCAACTGAAGAATTGAAAAATTACACCATTGTTCGACATTGCTCAATCCTAGTTTTACAAATTCACTTATATGAGTTTGGACAGTAAGCTTTTTTGATTGAATTGGACTTTGGACAAAATTTAACTGTCTGTCTTTAGTCTTAGTTGTTATTATTATGCAGTTCGCCGTTGGGAAGTAAAAGGGGAAAAATTCAGGTATTTTTTCCCTACATCTGAATTATCACTTTTATTTTCTAATATTTATCAATACTACCAAAAGCTTTAATTTAAATAAAACAATTTAGTTTCTCAATTGATTGAGTAATGCCATCCCATAAAGACCTGCGGACTTGAAGAGCTTCCTTGACAGCTAAAAATGCCTGATGCCATTTTAGAGAATCATTACTTATTAACAACATCTTCGATTGCTCTTAAAGCAGATATTATCGCTCCTTGAATCCAGCCTTGGTCGAGAGAACAATGTTCGCCAGCAAAGAACAAGTTTCCTTCTGGAGAAATAGTATCTTCATAGTATTCAATAAAATCTCCAGGATTCATGAAACAAAATGCCCCTCCAGCCCAGTCATATTCGTCCCAAAACATCGATGCGCTATCGTCCACCATACCGTCTTCTATAATTTCTGGATGGAAGTTAGCAATTACATTTTTCACAACCTCTTCTCTTTTTTTATGAGGTAGAGTACCTAATCTTCTGGCATCTGCACCCCAAGAATAGTTGCCGACTAAAACTCCAGGGCCCTTGCTGACATTTTCATCAATTACTTCCCTTTGATCTTTGATAAATGAGGTATACAATCCCTTACTCTCACTCATTTCGCGGACGCCTATAGACTTAAAATTATCTGATGGGTAGTAAATTTGCCGATTAATTAAATCTGTTTGGGAGCCACCACCAACAATTTTATACTGAGTCTCCCAAAATCTTTCTCGACAGTGAAGTAATACTTTAATGGAAGAAGCATAACTCAAGTTTCTAATCGCCCTATTTTTGCCTTCAGTCAATCCTACTAGTTCAATCCTTCTTAAAACAGAAAAAGGAATAGTGCAAATTACATAATCACAATCAATTGACTGTATGTCACTTTTATTTTTAGTGTTTCTCAGGACAATTTGAATTTTTTCCTGTTGTTTTCTCAGGGCAATTACTTCTCGATCGCAGTTAATTTTTACATTTTTAGGCAGCTTAGAAGCTAGAGTTGTAGGTAGTTTATCGAGACCACCAACTATTTCATCTAATGGCCCCGTTTGATCAGAATCTGGAAGTTGCTGCGAAATTTCATCGCGCAGAAACATTGTGAGAGCCTTATCCCACCAAACTTCTAATCCAGTGGTAGCCCCCACTAAATCTAAAGCATCTTGGCTAGTAAGTTGACTTCTGAGAAAATCACCTAACGATACTTTTTCTAGCTCTTTTATTTTTTCCGTTATTGGCCCTTTACCAAACAATGCTTTTAAATCGGCTTCGTTTGACTCAATCTCACTTGCTAAAGAAACCAACGGAATACCAAATAACGCTGGTGGATTAATTTTGGCTATCTCTAGCTCTTCAGGAGTTAAATTTAATTTAGGAATAAGTTTCTCTGAAGCTTCTTTATGGGTAGTACTTACTCCTTTAATGTAATAAAAGGAATCTTCGTCGTCATGATGGTTGACAAATCTACGGAATTCTAAGTTACAGACCTCCTGCGCATAATATCTTGTATGGTCGTGAGTTTGAGGAATTCTCATTGCCCCGAATTCATGATATTGTCTATCAGAAAATCTTTTCGTCCAAACTCTACCCCCTAGTCTTGAAATGGCTTCATAAATAGTTACTTCATGACCTAGTCGAGACAATTCATATGCAGAGACTAAACCAGCCATCCCTGCACCAAGAATAACTATTTTCTTACGTGGTTTACCCCGATCGAGATGATCGATCTTATGGAGTTTACTTTCTATTGGTTCAAATATGGTGTTCATCTTCTCATACTCCAGTTAGGTATTGGAAAACTATCAGCCTTTCTTAGGATTATGCCGTTAGTTTAAGGCTAGTAAAAGGGGAAAAATTCAGGTGTTGGTTCAGGTATTAGGAAATAGTCAATTGATAAGAGTGAGAGAAAAATACGAGCAGATGGAGCAAATTAAAGAACGCCTGGTAGAGTTATTGCACTATCAAAAAATTGGAAAACATTAGTGATGATGCCCTTATAGTATTTTTGAGATAATTATTAAAAGCACTGTTATCATTCGATGCTTTCTAAAGCAAATTTAATTGCTTCTGCTGCCTCGTCTAGTTCCGCTCTTTTGGGCAAGTTAGAGTAATTTTGACCGAATTGCCATTTAAAATTATCTCCTCTGAATCGAGGAAAAATATGCAGATGAACATGGAGGACATCTTGCTTGGCAGCTTTACCGTCGGCTAGAAACAGGTTAACTCCTTCGCATTTTAGACTACTTTTATGCAAAGCCTTAGCAATTCGATGACCGATACGAAATAAATGGACTCCCGTTTCTTCATCTAAGTCGGTTAGAGAGGCAACTTCTCGATTGGGAATTACCAGAACGTGTCCTGGATTAATCGGTTGAATGTCCATGAAGGCTGATACTCTTTCATCCTGATAAACAAAGGAAGCAGGTACTTGACCTTGAAGAATTTTGCTAAAAATTGTCGTCATCCTTAACTTTCCTCGCGAAAATAATCTCATGTTTTCATTAGCTTAATTCAATGGATTGCTTAGGGACGTTTTATTTGTCAACAGAGGTACAGCGATCGCCTGTTGACTCGGCTCTTCCCATAGCTTTTGGGTGATTCTGGGCAAGAGTAAGCCTTGCATCTCCTGCTTTAATTCCCTGACTAGAGAAGCAACCACCGCTTGCTGAGAACTAGTTGTTTGCCAGACCCTACGCTGGCGAATATAGCTAGGAGTTCCTTCGAGACTTTCCCGTACAAGCTCTAGATACTCTGTTTCGCCAAGCTGCGTTGCAGTTGTTTTCAGAGAATCTAAGATATCTGCAATTACTGTTTTCATCGCCCTGCTTTTGCCCCACGCTTCTTCAATATAATCAGCGTCTAAACCGAAACGAGAAGCTCGAAAGTAGTTTTCCTTTTCCAACCACCAATGGTGGGGAATTAACAAAAAACCCCTCTCTTTATCTTCATGGTAATGCTGGAGATACACAATTAAACAGTGGACAAAAGCAGCTAGCATTAGTGCCTCTTTTATGGTGGGTTGAGCATCCATGACCCTGACCTCAAGAGTTCCTAAATGGGGTTGGAGACGCAAATCCCAGTGGAAATCGCGGACGTTGTTTATAATTTTCGCTTGTTTAGCACTATCAAAGAAAGTGGCAAAATCCTCCCAGTTTTTGAAGGTGGGGGGAATACCATATGTCTGCCTGCTGGCTAGAAGTCTCTGGCGAAAGGAAGCATAGCCAGTATCGTAACCCCACCAACAAGGAGAACTAGCAGATAGAGCTAGGAGAATGGGCAGATAGGGTTTGAGCATCCTGGCGATCGCCACAGCCTCATCTCCCGATGGCATACCTACGTGAACGTGCTGGGCAAAAGTCAGCCAATAAGATAGATAGCCTGCCAGATTGTACTGTGCCAAATGTCTCTTCACGGGAGTTATGGGAACCAGGCGACGGCTAAAGGGATGAGTGCCTGCTCCACAGAGAGTCATTCGCAGTTCTTCACACCTAGCTTGTAGTGTAGTAAGAACCGAGAATATATTGGTTTTTAACTCCTCGATATTAGAGCAAACCTGAGAGTTAATCTCTACAGTCGCTTGATTATATTCTGGCTTGGTAAAAGGATGCTGGGGATAAGATGTCATGAGTGGTAAAATACCATCTACCAAGTCTAGGGTTTTGGGGTCTAGAAGTTGCAATTCTATCTCCATGCCGATAGTGGAGTTCGGGGAACTCTTGAATTCCATTTTGACTTACCCCCTTTGTGCGTAGGCAGCGATCGCCTCTCTGGCTACTCGATCGAAAAAGGCAGCACCAACTTTCATGGCTTCTTCATCAAAGTCAAAAGAAGGACTGTGGAGTGGAATTTGTTCGCACCCTTCACGGCAAGCACCAAATCTAACGTAGCACCCTGGAACTTGGAGGAGATAATAAGAAAAGTCTTCTGCTCCCATGCTCGGATGCTCCATGGTTGCCAATCCCGAGCGACCTAATATGTCAAGCACTGCTTGTTTGGCAATTTCTGTTTCCCTTTCGGTATTGACAACGGGAGGATATCCCGCTCGGAACTCGACTTGAACATTGGCACTATGTAGCTCACCGACTGCTTTAGCAATTCTTTGCAGTCCTTCAATCAAGTGAGTTCTGACTAATGAATCTGTTGTCCTCATAGTACCTTGCAGGACGGCTTCTTCGGCTATAACATTGCCCGCACTGCCTGCCTCTACTTTGCCAATGGTAATTACAGAAGGATAAGCTGGGTTAATTTCTCGGGACACTAAGGTCTGAATAGCCATAATCAGCAGCCCAGTTACCACCACCGCATCGACTGCTTCATGGGGTCTAGCACCGTGTCCGCCTCTTCCTTTAATCCTAATCGTAAAGCCATCAGAATGAGCGGTAATCGTTCCGCTAGCAACCATTATCTGTCCTACCTGGTAGTGACGGGTCACATGACCGCCAAAAATAGCATCTACCCCTTCTAGAACCCCTGATTCGATCATTACTCTAGCACCGCCTCCTTTTTCTTCGGCTGGCTGAAAGATTAAGACGACATTACCTGGTGGTGGGTCAGCTTTCAGCAAAGCTGCTGCTCCTAGCACCATTGCCATATGACCATCATGACCGCAGGCGTGCATCTTACCTGGGTTTTGAGAAGAAAAAGGCAGTCCCGTATTTTCATTCCCAGGCAGGGCATCCATATCTGCTCTCAGAGCTACGGTGGGCGATCCTGGTTCTCCACCCTCGATTATCCCAACTACTCCACTACCAACCCCACCATAACTATAAGGAATCTCCAGGCGTTCCAATTCTGCCATGATGGTTGATGCAGTTTCCTTCTCTTCAAAGGCCAGCTCTGGATAGCGATGGAAAGTCCGTCTCAACTCCACCATCCTGGGAAAAACTTCTGTAAATTTAAGAGAAGTTTTCATACTAATATACCTCCCTCTTCTTTAATAACCACAAAATATAAGTTAATTCTTATAGAGTTACCATAGACCCAATATCAGGCGATATCGCACCTGCTGGGCGTATTCTTTATATCCTTCCAGTTCTTGCTGTAAAGTTTGGTCTTCAAGAGCAGTTCGCACAATAAGCAGCAAGATAGTCAATCCAGATGGAATAATTGCCCATAGCGAACCGATTGCTATTGGTGTTGCTAGATAGGCTAAAATTGCGCCCACGTAACCTGGATGGCGCACCAGTTGATAGGGGCCTTTGGTAACAACGGTATGACCTCGCTCTTTTTGAATGCGTACCACCGATGAAAAAAATTTATTTATACCTACCGCCCAGATTATTATGCTATATCCCAGTGTGGTTATCGCCAATGCCAACAGTTGCCATGCCACTGAAAGCTTTGGCGACCAAGTGTAGCGCAAATCTAGCCCAGCGACAATCCATATAGCTAGGGGGCCACCTAACGCCACAAGAGGGGCAATTATTTTATCCCAGTTTTTCACTCCTTGGGCTTTAAGAAACTGAGATCTTTCTACGAGTAGTTCTGGACTAGTGCGGAGCATGACTATCCAGCTAGCACTCGCGATCGCCACGAGCATGATAGTATAGAGCCATCCCATCAACCAATTCGCAGTTCCCGCAGACAGAAACAAAATTCCTGGTATAAGCAAGAAGAAAAGGAACAGTCTCAGCCAGGGCTGCCAATCCATCTTTTTAATAAGTTTAGATGAACTGTTTTTAGGTTCGAGCGATCTGTTGGCATTCATCTTTTCCACCTCAGCTCTAGCAGCCTCTATCTCTAACTTAGGCAAGTGATATGAGGAATTTGTGAGGAATTATTCCCTCGATGTATTGTTTCAACATCCTCGATCGAAAACTAGAGGATGATTAAGAATTCAGATTAGTATTTTCACGCACAATTAGCACCGAGCAGGGAGCATGATGTAGTACATAACTGCTTACGCTGCCCAATAATAGCTCTCCAACTCCAGAACGTCCACGATTGCCAACTACAATAAGTTCTGCTTGCCAACTCTCGGCTAAATGGCAAATGTCACGACCAGGACTGCCAGCATTTTGTCTCACCTCAGCTTCTACTCCTACCCCCTCAGCTTCAGATTGCAATTGGTGTAATTTCCTCCAACCTTCTTGTTCGTAACTCTCCCACTGTTTTCGCCAGTTATCTAAATCTGTTTCAGCTCCTGCTTTCCAATAGATTGAATCCATATGCATAGGTATCGACGAGGGACTATTCTCTTCCTCACTGGACAACACATGAAGCAACATCAGACTAGCCCGATTCTGCTTGGCTAAGGACAAAGCACTTTCAAATACTCCCTGATTCCTGGCAGAGTTATCTATGGCTACTAAAATTTTTGAGAACAACATGATTTTTTTGTCGGGCGAAATACTGAATAAACTATGAATTTTTAAACTTTAGAAAGGGCAGTGACAATGATCTCAAAAAAAGTTTTTTCCAGATTATGAATTTCTTCGCCGATCGATTCGCTTTCCCCGATAATAACAAATGTGCCCCAAGAAGATTTAATCTTTCTCCTATTGTTTAAGTTTTTAGCCAAACGTAAAACCCTCTCCCGATTTGAACAGGTAATCCCTTTAGCAGGTACTGATTCATGGATTAAAGCGGTTTTTTGCTTCAAATCAATGGAAGAATTCATTGGCAAGCTCTTTTAACTTTTTTTATTACAAAAATAGTACCCGTTAGAGCATATGGCGATCGCTTTTTTACTTTTTTTTACGAAATTAGCGGGACTTTGAAAAAAACTAGGTTCAAAAAGGGGTGAAAGCCTGATATATCAATGGTTTAACATCAAAAGAACTAAATCCTTAATATATCTAGGTTTCAGACGATTTTACCTCTTCGAGGTAA
>JBFRWK010000334.1:0-16991 GCA_051439545.1 Xenococcaceae cyanobacterium
TTGCTTGTTTGTTAGTATTTGTGTATTGAAAATCGGGGCAATTTGTCCCCCCTGACGAAAAAACTCTTGACTCCAAACCTATAGCTGAGGAAGACTGTCCTACTTTGTCCAATATTTCTCTCGGGGATCTTGTTCTGGTTTGGCTATTAACTTGGGATCGGTGAAATGAGGTGCAGGCATCCCTGTAATCTTTTCTGGATCGTGAGTATCGCTACTGACAAAAATAATTCTAGCTGGCGCAACTAGCTGTTTGAGGAGAAGATTAACCAGAAGAAAATGTCCCAGATGATTGACAGCAAAAGTCTCTTCAAAACCATCCTCAGTATAGGTTTGTCTTTGAATAAACTGTATTCCTGCATTACAGACGATCGCGCCCAAAGGCGGAAAATTACGACGGGCAAATTCTCGGGTAAACTGGCGGATAGATTCCAAAGAAGCCAGATCGAGGAGCATTGTTTCTAGACAAGTGCTAGATGTTTGCTCCTTTAGTTTTTCTACTGCTTGAGTTGCTTTATCTAGGTGACGACAGGCAATAATTACATACCAATCATTGTTTTTCGCAATTTCCTGGGCGCAATAGTATCCTAATCTGCTATTACCGCCTGTAATAATCACAGTTTTCATTAAAATATTAATTTTTGACGCTTTTGAGTTTCTAAAAGAATAACTCGATCGAACAGTTTATCACTTAATTACTCCCGCTATGACTTCTGGCTCTGCACCAGTTTTGTTACTATAGTTTAATATTTTATTTTAAGCTTCAATCCAACTTCGATAAGCATCAATCGAAGATACCTTATTAACTCGATCGATAGCGATATCGTAAATCAAAAAAGCAAAACAACGAAATATTGCTTATGGAACCTTTAACAACTGGTGCGATCGCTCTACTTCTTTTTTGCAGTGAAAAATTTATTGACTGGGGTATCAGTTAAAGAATATTTCTCTTCTTTGGGAAAATTTTTAGCAAGTTCAAATATTTCCATGGCAGTATCAAAAGCAATTGGATAGACTTCTAAATCTTCATGACTACTAATAAATTTTTGGCTATTGCGCTGCATTTTGGTTTTCCCTAACTCCCTATTTCCCTAAAACCCCATCATTTTAGCTTTTTTCTTAGAATGGAACAGCCCTGCCAAGTTTGGGGGACTTTAATGCCAGAGATGGAAACTTAGCGACGGAAATTATTCAATTTGTCCAGTTGAAGATGGGTTTAGAAGTCCCGCAAAAAGATCCTCAAGAAAATGCGCTAACTGTAGAACAACAAGTAGCTTGGTGTTGGCAAAATTGGCGACCACCAGAAGGTTTGGTGTTGGTAATATTAGATGATGTTACAGAATACAAAGACATTAAAAAACTCATACCAAGGACTGATAGTAAACGTTTTAAGTTATTAATCACAACTCGTCAGCGAAGGTTAGATTCTAATTTTGTCGATCTACCCTTGGATGTACTCTCAGAGGATGAAGCTTTGTTACTTTTGAGAGGTATTTTAGGTGAGGAAGATGGACGGATAGACAGGGAACTGCAAACAGCTAAATATTTATGTCAATGGTTGGGTTATTTACCTCTTGGCTTGGAATTAGTGGGACGATATCTGCTAGAAGACCCCGATTTATCGCTCGCTGAGATGTTAGAAGAATTGAAACAAGAGCGATTGGAATATGAGGCTATTAATCCCAACTTAGAGGAATTAGAAGCAACAGAAATAACAGCAAAGTTAGGAGTTGAAGCTGCATTTAATTTAACTTGGAAAAGGCTTGACTCAAAGACTAAGGAAGTTGGAGAATTATTAAGTTGATTCGAGCCAAATACAATTCCTTGGAAATATGTAGAGTCTGTTAGCGAGTCTTTAAACTGGGTCAAGAAAGATGTTAGAAACGCGAAAAAACAACTTAACCAACTCTATTTTATCCAAAGCTTAGGAGAAAAAGAACCTAGCTACAAAATTCATCCCTTAATTCGAGAGTTTCTGCAAACTAAACTCGACGAGTCAGAACACAAAAGTGACTACACACAAAGCTTCTGCGCTAAACTAATCGAAATTGGTAAAACAATTCCTGAAACAACAACCCTAGAGTTTATCAACTCAGTCAAAAACGCCATACCCCATTTAACAGAAGTTGCAGAAAAACATCTTAAAGCAGTCAGCGATGAAAATTTATATCCGATTTTTGTCGGTTTAGGGAGATTTTACCAAGGACAGGGTTTGTATGCTTTAGCAGAACCTTGGTATGAAAAATATATAGAAGTAGTTAAGTTACGTTTGGGAGAAAATAGTTCTAATTATGCAACCAGTTTAGCTTGGTTAGGCGATCTCTATAGAAGCCAAGGAAGGTACTCTAAAGCAGAAACTCTTTATAGCCAAGTATTAGAATTATACAAACGCATCTTAGGAGAAGATCATCCCCACACGGTGACTGTTCGGCGAAACCTGGAAAAGTTACGCGCACGGCAACAGCAAACAAGCGAAGATGATTCTTAGTTGTGGAAGGTTGAAGAGGAGGTTTTTTGGGTGATATAGCTCTACGCGCAAGTCAAAAGTCAAAAGTCAAAAGTTTACTACTTATAGGTTTGGACGTTCACCAATGTCCTAACATAACTATGTAGTGCTATATTTATGAGGCGAAAAACCCAGACTTTTTAGATAATTCGGGATTCTAGTTACAAAAAACAAGGGTTTATGACTCTTCATCAAAAAGTGCATCCAAATCCCGATAACCACTAACAACTCGTAACACTTCAATCCCGTTTTCAATTGGACGATAGAAAATCAAATAATCATCTACAGGAAAACTTCGCAACAAAGGAGAAAGTTCATCGCGTCTGCGTCCCATATTGGGAAAATTGGCTAATTTACTGCATTTTTGATTAATTTTCTTGAGCAAACGCTCTGCTGAATCAAAACTACTCTTATCAGCAACATAATCAACGATCTTCTCAATATCCCGACTAGCAGGAGCAGTAAATCTACAAATATTACTCATTCTCCAGCTTGCTGACGACGCTGTTGTAATTTCTGCTCTAGTTGACGGAAAACTATCTCCCCATCAATAACTTCCCCACGTTCTGAAGCTTCAACCCCGATCGCAATTTCCTGCTTCAATTCCTCAAACCTACCTTGATAAATCTTTTCCCTTTCTTCCAGCAGTTTAATACCCGCAATAATCACTTCTTCTGTCGAAGCATACTTACCGCTTGCAACTTGACTTTGAATAAATTGCTCTAATTCAGGAGTCAAAGAAATACTCATAGGTACTATACCATTTACCAAAATGTCTTTCTACATTTTAAATCTATTGCAATCAATTTAAACCTCGTCCACTTAGAAAAGTGTAGTTTTATTTTTAATTACTGTTCCCTATTGCCTATTGCCTATTCCCTCGAACAGATAGCTAAAAACTACTGGTTTCAAACTAGATGCGGTTTATGTTGTTCTTCACGGAATTTTTTCAGTTCCGATTCTGGTTTTAAGGATGTTAAGCGGAAATATTCAAAACCATAAGGGTCTTTTTCAAATAGGGAATTTTTTCTGGTAGTTGTCGAGCTAATTTTTTGATGCGTTCGAGATCGGGTGATGTTTCTAACATGGATATTTCCTATTACGATCCATCATATTTTATCTATTCTGCGAAAGCCTTAACAGCGAGCGATCTTGATGATGGTTCAATTTTTCTCATTACCAGGTTGATATTAAGAATCTATGAAAATGAAGGTGAGAGTTTTTCTAAGGAAACTAAGCCATTTTTTTCAAAATCTATCTCTAGATGATATCCTTCCATCAGAGCAGTTCCCAGCAAAGGCTTATAACCAGAAGCCAGAATTGGGACTATTTTTTCCACATTGTCCCAAATAATTGTTGCTAAATGTATAGATAATAAAGCTTCGCTGCCATCAGCTAATCTTGCAGGTGTAATAGAATACAAAGGAAGATTCATCGCACTGATTGCTTGTGGTGGTAGGGTAAGATGGTCGTTGAATCCAGTATCAATGATAAAATTCAGAGAAAAATCTGGTTGTGCGGGTAAACGAAAAATTACTGGAATTGTTGCCTTATCGTCAATCATTCTTCCAGAAATCATTCGACAGTACGCTCAATTGCACCACCAAAGCTAACTGCAACATCATAACCAATCCGAATAGTAAATAATCTAGCGTTTGGGTTCTTCTGCTTTAATTTTAAGGCTGTTTCTACACCAGTTTTATCAATTCCGTATTCGCCAGTTTCTGCATCAATCACAATCATCTTGCCAAGATTATCACCATACTCAACTTGTTGGCGAATCCCATTTTCGTAGAATTGTTTGGCTCTTTGGGCGACTTCTTCTACACTCCAAAAAATAGCTTGCATAATAATTACATCTGATTTTGGTTTTTAATTATTATAGAACCCTATTACCATTACCAGAACTACCTTGTTCCTACCATAAGCATCTTGGATATCAAGTAAGGAAATTCATCTGTATTATTTTCAGTCACAATACTATCCCATAGATCCTCAGCCAGTTGTATTCGCTCGGATATACTTAATTGTGCGATATCGACCTTTAGTAGGGGATGCATATTTATTTACTGAAATTGACTATCATTCATAATTTTAAATCATTTTTTTGCTTGTCTCGGCTAACAATTAAGGGATACGCCCTACTGTATCAGCGAAAGCGATTTGTTGAGCTAATTTTCTGATGCTTTCAAGATCGGGTGATGTTTCTAACATGGATGCTTCCTATTACTATCGATGCATTTGATCTATTCTGCGAAACGCTTAACAGCGAACGATCGCGATGATGGTTTAATTATCATGATATAATTAGAGATTCTACCTAATAACATGGGGAGAGCAGATAAATGATGGTGTAATTTTAGTATGGGCGATCGCAATACAGGGATTAAAATTATTAGTGATAATCGACAAGCTCGTTATCTGTACGAAATTTTAGAAACTTACGAAGCGGGTATAGAATTAGTAGGTACAGAAGTAAAATCGATTCGAGAAGGACGAGTCAACCTTAGAGATGGTTATGCTTTTATTCGTAACGGGGAAGCATGGTTATCTAATGTTCATATCTCTCCTTATCAAGCTAGCGGACAATATTTTAATCACGAACCTCGTCGTAATCGCAAATTACTCTTACATCGTCAAGAAATTAATAAACTTGTTGGGAAAGTAGAGCAACAAGGTTTAACCTTAGTACCCCTCAAAATGTATTTTAAAAGAGGCTGGGTTAAAGTAAGTATTGGTTTGGCTAAAGGTAAGAAAATCCACGACAAACGAGAAACAATTAAACGCCGTCAAGATCGAAGAGATATAGAGCGAGCGATGAAACAATATTAGCAGATAACGAAGCTGCACTCTCTTTTTACAGATAATAGGTAGCTTATATTGTTAACAATAGAACTATATATTTAAGATAATAAATTGTTGCTTATTATTAATTGATAGTAAGATGTAAAATTTTTGCGATCGATAACCAATAAATAATAATCTCCTAATTCATCCGAGAAAATACTGAAAAGAGAAAGTTATTTTTTGATATTTACTAAAATTTTACATAACTTTTGTTAGGCTGTGCATACTTAAAAATTAATGTTCGTCGATTTATGCAAACTTTTAGACCAGCCTCAGAATCAAGAAATAAAATTCCAATATCATGGTTATCATCGTCGGTCTTTGCTATACAGCCAGCTACCTTATTTTTATTAGGAAGTTTGGGTTTTTTTCTCACGGTTATTTTTGCTTGGCTATTGGGTAATAATCAGATTGCTGAACTATTTGCTCAATTACATATTCTGCAAGAAAATCCCCCAAGCTGGTTGGAAGCTCCACAATTAAACAATAAATATTATTTACTATTACCAACTATATTACTTTTTCTAGTAGCGCAAACAATTATGAAAGTTTCTCCTCAACCCAAAACTTGGTCGCGGAGACTTGTTGTTTCTATTGTCTTAATCTTGACAATTCGCTATTTAGCTTGGAGAATTTTATCTACTCTCAATTTTTCTAATCCTATTGATGGGGTATTTAGCTTAACCTTATTGCTAATGGAATTGTTGGCAATGTCAGGAAGCATTTTACAATTATTGATGATGTTTAATGTCAAAGAACGTCATCGAGAAGCTGACTATTATAGTCAAGAAGTAATAGCAGGTAAATACACTCCTTCTGTAGATATTTTAATTCCTACTTATAACGAACCAGAGTTTATTCTTAAAAGAACTGTAATTGGTTGTCAGGCTCTAGATTATAGCCAGAAAAAAATATATTTATTAGACGATACCAGAAGACCAGAAATTAAAAAATTAGCCAAAGAATTGGGATGTGAATATCTAACTCGCCCAGATAATAATCATGCAAAAGCAGGTAATTTAAATCAGGCGATCGCTAAAACTAATGGAGAATTAATTGTTGTTTTTGATGCCGATTTTATCCCAACAACTAACTTTTTAACCCGTACTGTTGGCTTTTTTCAAAATCCTCAAATTGGCTTAGTCCAAACTCCTCAAAGTTTTTATAATAGCGATCCTATTGCGAGAAATTTAGACTTAGAAGATACTTTAACCCCCGAAGAAGAAGTTTTTTATCGTCATACACAACCAATGAAAGATGGTGCGGGAAGTGTCGTATGTGCGGGAACTTCTTTTGTAGTTCGTCGTGTTGCCTTAGAAAAAATTGGCTGTTTTGTAACAGAATCTCTTAGTGAAGATTATTTTACAGGTATTAATTTATCTTCCCAAGGCTATGAACTAATATATTTAGATGAAAAATTAAGTGCGGGTTTAGCAGCAGAAAGTATTGCTGCACACATCGATCAAAGATTGCGTTGGGTGAGAGGAACTTTACAAGCCTTTTTTATTAAATATAATCCCCTAACTATTCCAGGACTAAAGTTATGGCAAAGATTAGGACATTTAGAAGGATTACTCCATTGGTTTAATTGTATTCCTCGTGCTTTCTTTTTATCTGTTCCACTAGTTTATATTTTTTTCCAAATCGAAGCTATTAAAGTAAATTTCTCTGAAGTAATTTATATTTTTCTACCTTACTATATCGTTCAGTTATCGGTTTTTGCTTGGCTAAATCTGCGATCGCGATCGGCTATACTTTCAGACATATATTCTTTAATACAGTGTTTTCCTCTATCATTAACTGTAATTAGAGTAATGCTCGCTCCTTTTTCTAAAGGTTTTAAAGTAACTCCTAAAGGATTAGCCAGAGATAAATTTAACTATAATTGGCAATTAGCTTTTCCTTTAATTTTTCTCTTAGTAGCTAGTACTCTTTCTTTTTCTATCTGTTTACTCAATCCACCGCCAGGACAATCTTTAAACCTGGGTTTATTTTGGAGTGGTTATAATGTCTTGACTCTAAGTGCTGCTTTATTAACGCTGCTAGATATCCCTAAATTTAGTTTATATGAATGGTTCGACGATCACAGTCCAGTCCAAATTAAGAGTGGCGATCGCCTTTTTTGGGGAACTACTAGCAAATTATCCGAAGAAGGTATCGAGATTTTATTACCAACAGCAGCAGATTTGGCAAAAGAGATCGATATTGAGTTAGTACAAGAAAAACTAACTTTTCGAGGTTACGTAGCTCGTACTTTGGTTAGAGATAACCATCTTCAACTAATCGTCAAATTTACTAATCTGAGTTTAGCTCAACATAGAAGCTTAGTAGAAATATTATACTGTCGTCCCGATCGATGGCAAAAGAAATCTACTCCAGGAGAATTGAGAGCGGTATGGATTTTATTACAGCTTTTATTTAGACCTCTAAAGTTTTTTCGCAAAAAGTATTTATCCTCGATTTTTTTGAAGATGCCTACGCCAAGTAATTTTTACTAAAGAAAGGATAGCTTTTATTTGCAATATGAATGAAGTTTAGAAAATAAATTAACGTTCCGAGTCTTTCGCTTTGATAACCCCTCGATACATATTCATCCCGCAAGTAAAGGTGTATTCTCCTGGTTTTTCTGGTAATATTTCGACAGAAGTAGTTCGATCTAAAATTAAATCTAATGCTTTATTAAAATCGGGTAATAATACCTGTTCCAAACAACTACTAGGGTCTTTACGGAAAAAATTTAACTTAACTGGTTCGCCAGCACGCACTTCAATTCTATCGGGAGTATAACCACCATCTACTACAATATCTACTGATTGAATTCCCCTTTCAACCCGTGCTTTTTGGGATTTAGTTTTACTAAACATAAACCACCAGAGTTCAGCACCAATTAAACCCAAACCACCCAAGGCAACGGCAATTTTTAACCCTAAAGGTTGTTCTATTTTTTGAAACTGGCTCGTTTGTTCTCCTGCCGAAGCGGGCATTTCTACTTCTTTATTTGGTTGTGCCGATACGCTACTAATAGTTAAAGTCAGGAAAAATCCCAATCCTGCCAAACTACTAATAATTCTATTGTTAGGAAACATACATATACTTACTTATTTAATAAGCTAAAAGCTAACAGCTAAGAGCTTGCAGAAAAATTCCGCAACCTTAAAGCATTAGTAACCACCGAAACCGAACTAAACGCCATTGCCCCTCCCGCAATAATGGGATTGAGCAACCAGCCAAAGAAAGGAAATAAAATTCCTGCTGCGATGGGAATACCTAAAACGTTATAAATAAAGGCAAAAAAGAGATTTTGGCGGATATTGCTAATCGTTGCTTTACTTAACTTAATTGCCGTGACAATACCCTGTAATTCTCCTGAAATTAAGGTGATATCGCTAGCTGCGATCGCCACATCCGTTCCCGTACCAATGGCAATACCTACATCTGCTTGAGCTAGGGCAGGGGCATCATTAATTCCATCCCCTACCATTGCGGTTATTTTTCCTTCCTGCTGTAATTCTCTTACTTTTTCTGCTTTTTGTTCGGGACGAACTTGAGCTTCTACTCTAACTATACCAACTTCACGGGCGATCGCTTCGGCAGTTTTTTGGTTATCTCCTGTAAGCATGACTACTTCTAAACCCAAGTTACGTAATGCTTTTACTGCTGCGGGGGAAGAAGGTTTGATCGCATCCGCAATCGCGATAATTCCTTCTATTTCGCCATCTACGGCAATTAACACTACGGTTTTACCATCTGCTTCCCAAGTTTCTTTTTGTTCTTGTAAGGCATCGGTGGGAATGCCCAACTCAGACATCCAGCGTTGAGTACCAATTTGGACTAAACGCTCTGAAACCGTACCCTGTACGCCACTTCCCGCGATCGCTTCAAAATCTTGACATTCTCTCAGTTCGACATCTTGTGACTGGGCATATTTTACTATGGCTTCTGCTAGTGGATGTTCGGAATTGCGTTCGACTGTTGCGACTAAACGCAATAATTTAAGTTCAATACTGCCTGTAATCCCCTTTACCGTAGCGTAATTAGTAACAGTCGGTTTTCCTTGGGTGATTGTACCTGTTTTATCGAGAACAATAGTTTTAATTTTATGAGCCAGTTCTAAACTTTCTGCACCTTTAATTAAAATACCGTTTTCTGCACCTTTACCAGTACCCACCATAACTGATGTAGGAGTAGCCAAACCCAAGGCACAGGGACAGGCAATAATTAACACCCCAACAGTAGTAATTAAAGCTAGGGAAGCATTACCCATAAAGATAAACCACAGCACAAAAGTAGCGATCGCGATCGCAATTACTACTGGTACAAACCAACCCGTTACTTTATCAGCTAATCTCTGTATGGGTGCTTTTGAACCTTGGGCATCTTGCACCAGCTTAACTATCTGCGCCAACACTGTATCTTTACCAACTCTAGTAGCCTTAAACTTAAAACTACCTGTTTTATTAATCGTCGCGCCAATAACTTCATCCCCTGGCTGTTTTTTGACTGGGATACTTTCCCCCGTCACCATCGCTTCATCGATCGTGGAACTACCGCTAATTATTTCACCATCGACGGGAATTTTTTCCCCAGGACGCACTAAAATAATATCGCCGATTTGTACTTGGTTAATGGGAACGTCTATTTCTTTACCATTACGAATTACCCTGGCATCTTTAGCCTGTAAACCCATTAATTTACGAATTGCTTCTGAGGTTTGCCCCTTTGCCCGATTTTCAAACCACTGTCCTAAAAGAATTAAAGTAATAACTACGGCTGCGGTTTCGTAATATACTTCTGGCATCAAGTCTCGATCGAGAAAGAAACTGGGAAAGATAGTAGCGAATAGAGAATAAAAAAATGCTGCACTCGTACCCAGGGCAATCAAAGTATCCATCGTGGCAGCGTGACGTTTAAAAGCTTTCCACGCACCGATATAAAATCTATAACCACACCAAAACTGTACGGGGGCTGTGAGAATTAATTGTAACCAGGGGTTATGCAACCATGCAGGAATAAAAGGAAGTTCTAATCCTGTCATCATTGGTAAAGAACCGATAATTAGAATGATACTAATTACGCCACCAACAATTATTTTACGGATGAGATCGCGAGACTCTGCTTTACGGGCTATTTTTTCCTCATCATCCTCTCCCGTTACCATTTCTTGTTCCTGAAGAGAATAAGCAGAATATCCCGCTTCTTCTACTGCATCTTGAATATCTTTAATATTGGTTTGACGGGGATTGTATTTAACCGCAGCTTGTTCTACACCAAAGTTAACATTACATTCTGCTACCCCTGGTAAGGCACGAATAGCGGATTCAATGCTATTGGCACAGGAGGCACAACTCATCCCCCCGATTTTGAGATTGACATTTTCTGTGCTATTGGTAGTAGTATTCATAATCGAGCAACATAACAGTTTCTACTAATTATTCAAGTTATCCCCATCTCCCCATTTTCTTATGAAGAGGGATAGCCAGCAGCAGCGATCGCTTCTTTTACAGATATTTCGTTGGCTTGGGTTTCTACTGTTACCAGTTTGGTTTTAGGATTGGCTTTTACTGAAGCTTTCGGATCTACTTTGAGAACCGCTTGAGTAATAGTTTCCGCACAAGCACCACAAGCCATGTTGGGTACTTTAAGCTCTATGGTCATAATTTTAATTTTGGTTAATTTAGTCCTAAAATTAGGATAGACTCTCAAGCTAACTTGAGAGTCAAGAGAAATTGGAAAATTAATTTAAATTTGTTGTCAATGGGACTAGCAGATTGGCAGAAGAATATTTAGTTTTAGCATTTAAAGGGTTCAAAGAACGTGACATACTCCCAACGCCAAATCAAAGATTATGGCATGGGCTTCTCAACTCACATTGAGAACTTGGTGTCTCATCGGGAATCTATCGATTCTTCCTCCACACCCAGCTTGACCGCTAGACCTTCAACGGCTGCAATACCTCTATTTAGTATGATTTTTCCACTAGCCACATCGCGAGGCATGACAACATGACATTCTGGGCAACTATGTATCCTGACACTCAAATCTTTAGGCACATCAGCCCCACATTCTGGGCAAAGTTGGCTGCTACCCTTGGCATCAACTTTTAAGATTATGGCGTGGGACTTATAGCCCCCCAAACCCCCCAAAAGTTAACTTTTGCTACATTTTCTTAACTTTTCACCAATGCCTATTAACTAATTCGCAGGTTTCATTACTACAATTCCGTAGGCGTTAGGATTGAGATATTTTTGAGCAGCAGCTTGTAAATCTTGTGCTTCTATGGCTTTAATATGTTCGGTATAATTTAACGCAGGGGCTAAATCTTGGAGTTGGGAGTAATAATAACCATAGAGATTAGCTCGATCGCTCGGTCTTTCATTACCAAAAATAAACCGATTGGCTACTTGAGTACGAATACGTTCGATCTCTTTAGCTTCAATAGGTTCGGTTTGAATTTTTTCTAAATGTTCGACGATCGCCTTTTCAACTATGTCAATATTTTCTGTAGGCAATTTAACAGAGATATAGAATACTCCTTGATGGGTTTGCGTCATGTTACTCGCACCTATTTGGGTAACTAAATGCCTTTCTTCCCGTAAATCTCTAAATAACCGTGATACTTTGCCTTGTCCTAAAATTACTGCCAAAATATCTAGAGCATAGGTTTTTTCTAATTCTTGCATTCCTGGCACGCGCCACATCATTACTATTCTTGCTTGTTGTAATGACTCGTCAATATATTCTTGGCGGACAATTTCTTGAAAAGGAGGTTCAAAAATTAAGCAATAGTCAGTAGGTAAGGGTGAATGATAGCTGTCATAACCAAAATGTTCGTCAAATCCTTTACTAACAGTTTCAATAAGTTTTTCTACGGGCAAATTACCAACTACAGTTGCTGTCATACAAGTAGGTTGATACCAGTGATAATGAAAATCCCGCATTTGTTCCGATCGCAAGTTAGCAATTACAGAACTCGGCCCTAAAACAGGACGGCGATAGGGTAAATTATTAAAACAAGTTTCCATCGCTCTAGCAAAGGTGCGACGCATGGGATTATCTTCTGCACGACGAATTTCTTCGAGAACAACTAATTTTTCTCTTTCAAATGCTTCATCTTCTAAACTAGGATTGAGAACTACATCTAGTTGCAGGGGAGCTAGTTCGGCAAAATCTTGTGGTGCGGTAGTAATATAATATTGAGTATAATCTTGACTTGTGGCAGCATTAGTTACTGCCCCTCTTTGTTCGATTAAATATTCAAATTCTCCTATTCTTAGGTTAGGTGTACCTTTAAACACCATATGCTCTAAAAAATGAGCCATCCCATTAATATCATCTGTTTCTCTAGTCGAACCAACATTAAGCCACATATTAAGATTCACCGCTTCTACGGGCATTTGTTCGGCAATAATAGTTAAACCGTAAGGAAGTTGATGTATAGTTGGTTGATTAATAATTGATGGCTCTACTAAAGTTGATGTCATATCTAATTATTGCGTTGCTATCTTATCTTTATATATCTTAGTCTTTATAGTATTAACTTATATACGTAAAAATACATGGTTATTGAGTGGCTAGAATTCAAAGTAACAGCTAATTTACGCGAAAAATTTATTGAAGTCGATCGAGAAGTATGGACTGCTACTCTAGAGCAATATCCTGGTTTTTTAGGCAAAGAAGTATGGCTCAATCCTAATGATGGGGAGAGTTTATTTATCGTAATTCGTTGGCAAACTAGAGAACAATGGAAAGCTGTCCCAGAGGATATTTTAGCCGAAACAGAAAAAGAATTTGCACGACAGATGGGCAAAAGTAACTATAAATTGCTTAGAGGGAAAGAATATCAGGTACGCAAGTTTAGTGAGACGTGATTTCGTTGAGAACTTTGGTAAGGAGAAAGTTTGTTTTTTTAGCTATCAGCTATCAGCTGTCAGCTTTTAGCTTTTTTTGAAAATTTGGTTGAGAAGTTGGCTAAGTGGGGAAGGTTGATTTTTGGAGCTATCAGCTATTAGCTTTCAGCTTTCAGCTTTCAGCTTTTTTTGAAAAGCAATCATCATACGAGATATTTCATCAATTTTGCCTAAGAGTAAGTTAAATTCATCTACTGTCAAAAAACCCAAATCACGAGCAATAAATAGCTGACAACGAACTTCATAAGCACTACCTTGAGCCAAATCGATAAATCGACTAAACTCTTTATCTCCATTCCGTCCACAGCCTTCTGCTAAATTTGACTCGATAGAAACAGATGCACGACGTATTTGATTAGTTAATCCAAACTTTTCTTCTGGGGGAAAATTAGCAGTCATCTTATACAGGTTAACTGTGAAGTTATGAGCTTTTTGCCAAACTTTTAATTGAGTAAAATCTTGCATGGGACTATTGTATGAAAACAAGCTGAAAGCTGATAGCTATCCTAACCAATAAATTTCCTGAAAACCAATATTAAGTATTCGTGCAAAATAAATTACTTCTGGCATAGGGGTATAGAAATGAAAAACTGATAGCTGATAGCTGATAGCTGATAGCTATAAACTTAAATCTGTGTAATTAATTTAGCGAATGGTACTTATCTATTTATGCCCAATCTAATCTTAATCGGTGGTGGTCATAGCCATGCGATCGCCCTTCAATTATTAGGACAAAATCCCATACCAGGAGTGAATCTTACTTTAATTAGTGATGTGGAACAAACTCCTTATTCGGGAATGTTACCAGGTCATGTGGCGGGTTTTTATAGTTATGAAGAAACTCATATCGATCTATCTTCTTTGGCAAAGTTTGCTGGAGCAAAATTATATATCGATCGCGCTATTGGTTTAGATTTAGAACAAAATCAGGTAATCTGCGAGCATCATTCACCTATTGCTTTTGACTATTTATCGATCGATGTCGGCTCTACTCCCGCTACTATAAATGTACCAGGGGCAAAAGAATATGCAATTCCTGCTAAACCCGTACCCCAATTTCTGGATGCTTGGTCGAATATATTGGAAATCGCTAAAAATAACCCAGAAAAATCTTTAATATTTACCATTGTCGGTGGTGGTGCTGGTGGAGTTGAATTAGCTTTAAATATGCACCATCGTCTGAGTAAAGAGAAGGAAATAAATAATAATTACCGATTTAATTTAGTTCATCGGGGCGATCGACTTTTAACTAATCATAATAATTGGGTCAGTCAAAGGTTAGAGAAAATTCTCCGACAACGAGGCATAAAACTTTACTTACAAGAAACAGTTACAGAAGTTTTGTTAAATAAAGTTAAGTGTAAATTTGGTTTAACTTTAGACTCTAACTATACTTTTTGGGTAACTCAAGCCTCTGCACCAAATTGGCTTAAACAATCCCAATTAGAGACAGATGAAAAGGGTTTTGTTTTAGTCAAAGATACTTTACAATCTCTGTCTCATCCTCATGTTTTTGCTGCTGGTGATATTGCTACTATGGTTAACTATAATCGCCCGAAAGCAGGAGTTTTCGCGGTACGGCAAGGAAAACCATTACTAGAAAATTGGCGCAGAATTATTACGGGGCGACCTTTACAAAATTATAAACCTCAGCAAAAATACTTAGCTTTAATTGGTACGGGAGATAAAAAGGCGATCGCTTCTTGGTGTTCATTCGGTTGGCAATCTCCCTTATTATGGTGTCTTAAAGATTATATCGATAGAAAATTTATGAATCGTTTTTCTTAGTTATCAAATATAAGCAAAAAAGTAACTAGTCAGTTTTACATAAATATTAATTTAAGTAATTAAGAAGAATTACTGTAGTTGAAATCCAGAAAGCGAAGTTAGTATTTAGGTCGTTTATTCAGGTAAACAATTTATATTATTTATCTGGCATATCCACGAAAAATTATTTACGAAAAGTCACAAACACTAACAACTAAAAACGGGCGCAAGCCTTACGCGGATACCGACTATAAAACACTAGTTTAGGTATAGTCACTTATTTATTTTGTCAGTAAATATAGTCTCGATCGAAATTAGTTTAACTTCTAAAAATCGATCGCTATTGAATAAAGTAAACCATTAAATTTTCTTCTAAGTATTACGTACACAGAAACTTCCATATTTTATTATTTTCCGAGTTAATTTATGATGAATACTACTAGCACTCAAGAATTGACTAACAAGAACAGCTTGAATTCTGTCAAGGCGATCGCTCAACAACAAATTGTATTTATCGATTCTCAGGTAGAAGACTACAAGATATTAGCAGCAGGAGTGCTTCCTGGGATAGAAGTAATTAAGATAGACTCCGACAGGGATGGTATTAAACAAATTACCCAGGTTTTAAGCCAAAAACCTTTCTCTACAGTACACATAGTTTCCCACGGTTCACCTGGTTGTTTGTATTTAGGGAATAGTCAACTCAATCTGGATACTTTAGACAAGTATAGTGAAGAAGTGCGATCGTGGTTTTCCTCATCTCCCTACCCCCCAAACCCTACCCCCTACTCCCTAATAATTTACGGTTGTAACGTCGCTGCTGGCGATGCTGGTGCAGAGTTTATTGCCAAACTACACAAGATTACTGGTGGGGAAATTGCTGCTTCTACTACCCGTATTGGTAATAAGGCTAAGGATGGTAACTGGGATTTAGATGTAATAACTGGCTTAGATAGACTGCAATTAGCTTTTACAGAAGATTTACAACAAAACTATACTGGCGTATTTGTAGATATTTTTATCGATGATTTTGATGGGAACAGAATTGGTGGTACTGGGAATTGGCAAGTTAATCCTTTTGGAACAGATACTGCAACTAATGATTTAACAGGTCAATGGGCGATCGGCGATCCTGTACCTCACGATCGCGGTACTATTGCACCAGCACAAATTGAGGCAAATAGTTCTCCCAATGCTTTAATTACTGGTTTAAGTGCTACAAATACCAATACGGATGTAGATGGTTTTACTACAGTTCACTCTCCCAGTTTTACGCTACCAGATATTAACGATTTTAATTCTCTTAATTTGTCGTTAGAGTACTATCATGCCGTGACTGGTGGAGCTAATGATCCTCTTACTATTCAAGTAGTTAGAGCTTCAGATGATACTGTTCTTTCTACTTTACTCAATAGCAATCCTTTTAGCGAACAAGACGCAGCTTGGACTTCTTTTAATGCTTCACTTAACACTTCTGCTGGAGAAACTGTTTATTTACGTTTCACAGCTACCGACAACTTGGTCAATGGTAATGGGAGTATTCTTGAAGCTGGAATTGATAATATCCAAGTTACTTCCGATCCGCCCCCTTGGGAGTCTAATCCTTATAATGGTGGTATCTTGGTTAGAGGTGCTGCATTTATCTCTTGCGGAACTCTAGCTAGCAATGGACCTAATAGTCCTGTATTAGCAGTAGAAAGAGTTGATGTCGATGCCAATGGCAATCCTGTTGTTCCCACATCTAATATCGAGCAAGAAGTAACTAACCCCCTGAGTTGGTCGCATCCAGACTGGACACAGGAAAAAATTGGTAATGTCTATGGATTAGATGTTGACCTCCAGGGTTAATAACAGTTAACAAAAATCTGGAACAATCTCAACATATCTTGTAAAATCTGTAGATATGGCCAAAAGATTTATCAAGATAGGAGAAGCAGCCAAAATATTAGGCGTGTCGATAGAGACAA
>JBFRWK010000335.1:0-69701 GCA_051439545.1 Xenococcaceae cyanobacterium
GAATAATTCGCATCTTAATTTCTATTACCAAAAAACTTAAAAGTCAAGAAGGCTAACCCGCTACCTGCTACCTGCTACCCGCTACCCACCTCTTACCGATAACTGAGCGTTAACCGAACAGTATTGAGGCAGGACTTATGAAGAACTGTTCGATAACTCAAAGTGTAAACTATATGTAAACAGAATTGAATCCTCGATACAATTAAGATAAATTTTTTTCGACTAGTCTATACCTTTTGGTTTACTGCTTTTGGGCGATTCAAATTGCAATTTAGTCAGCATATAAATAGAGAATCTCTCCTATTTAAAAAATGAATGCTAACATTGCTGAAATAGGACATTTTTTTTATCAACTAATAAGATTTTGCGCTCGCCCAACTCAATTGATATGTTAGGTAACGAATCCTCAGTTAATCCACAAACAATAGAATCACCAGAAAAAGAAACTCCTGGAGAAATTTACGAGTATCATTTGAGTTTGGCACGAGAATTAAAACATTTAGAAGCTTTATTGCTCGACGGAATTAAAGTTCCTTTAACCGACTTAGTTCTTGTAGACCAAGAAAAATTATTAGATAAAGTAAATTTAATTAAAACTAAATTACCAGCTATATTTGCTTATGTACAAGATATTTTAAACAATAAAAGTGAAATTACTGAAGAAGCGGAAAATTATGCTAGAAACTTAGTACAATCAGCCGAAAATCATGCTAATCAAATTTTGAGTAAATCCGCTCTGGTGCGGAAAGCAGAGTTAGAAGCTTCTAAAATTATGTTTCGAGTACATAAAGAATGCGAAGAACTCAAACAAAAAACTCAAGCAGAAATGGAGCAGTTAAGGGAAGCAACTCTGGCTGAATGTCAGGAAATACAAACTGGTTCGGATCGTTATGCTGATGCAGTTTTAAGCAATCTGGAACAAGAATTAAGTAATATACTCACTGTAGTTCGTAACGGTCGTCAAAATTTGCAATAGAGGCAAGATAATGCTTGCCCCAACAAGCTTTTACAGATTAGGGTATTCGTGTTTAATGAAAGGTAGCTCGACTAGTACGCCTTCTGTCGTACCGACTTTAACTGTTAAACCCGCACCACCAGCTTTTGTTTTTACATATGCTAAACCCAATCCTCCTTCAGCAGTATCTGCATAGCTAGTAAGAACACCTACTTTTTGCTCTTCGAGAGTAATTGGAGTTTGGGGAGAAACGCGATCGCTCAATTTAATCCCCCAGAGTCTTTGTTTAACCCCTTTATAAGTATTGAGACGAGCAATAGTTTCCTGTCCGATATAACAACCCTTATTAAAAGAAATCGTGTACCAAAGACCTGCCTCTAGAGGGTTATAATCTTCTGTAAGTTCTCGCTCGGCTGCGGGTCTTCCTTGTTCTATGCGTAATTGTGACCAAACGCGATCGCCAATGGGAACTGCACCAGCATTAGTTAATTTAGACCAAACTTTAGCTGCATCTTTTATAGGCACAATTAAAGTGGATCCTGGTAAAGCCAAACCACTGCCGACTCCTAAGCGTAGAGTAATATCATCTAGGGTAACTAATTCGTGATGGTAAATAGGGCGATCTTCCCAATTGGCTAAACCTAATTGGGATAAGAAAACATTACTCTGTGAGCCAACTAAAGTAAAGATGGCATTTTCCTCAGTAAGATCGTTTAAATTAACTTTGTCGAAAGGAAAAATAAAACCATCCAACCATTTTAAAAGCTGTTGACGACGATTGGGAGAAACCAAGATCAAAATAGAATCTTCGGTAACATAAGCTGTAGCAAGATCGAGAGTACGTCCCGTAGAAGTAACAAAAACCGTATCACAACCTTCCCCTGGTTTAAGTTGGTTAAAATCGTTAGTGCTTTGATTATGGAGATAGCGTAAACGATCTTCCCCACTAATTTTAAGCAGTCCCCAATGGGATCGATCGACTATGGCTATCCCTGTTTTAGCTGCGGATAACCCTAAACTATCATTACCAAAACTAAGGGGAATTGCAGTATCCTCACTTAACTCTGCACCAGATTCTAGCTGTACTTTCCGTAAGTTTTCCATATTTTTAACAAAATATCGATTTATCTTAACTCTAAAAAAATTAATATATAATTAGCTACCTTACCTTGAGATTAAAATACACTGGTGGAGATAAAAGCAAAAGATATTTTGATTATTGGCGGTGGAGTCATTGGCTTATCGATCGCCATCGAACTTCAGCTACGCGGTGCTAAAGCTACTGTTCTTAGCAAAGATTTTCAGCAAGCAGCATCCCATGCAGCAGCAGGAATGTTAGCTCCTATGGCGGAAGACATTGCCAATAAACCAATGGAAGATTTGTGTTTCAAGTCTCGTTGGCTCTATCCTGAATGGGTGCGTAAATTAGAAGAATTATCGGGTAAAGAAACAGGTTACTGGTCTTGTGGTATTTTAGCTCCTGTCTATACCCAACCCCAATCTCTTCTACAACAAGATAATAGTAAGATTTGGCTGGACAAACAAGGAATTCAATTTTATCAACCAGGTTTAGGTAAAGATGTAGTTGGTGGTTGGTGGTATCCAGAAGATGGTCAGGTAGATAACCGTTTACTCGTACAATCTTTATTACAAGCTGCTCTAGCTTTGGGAGTAGAAATAAAAGAAGGAGTAGCAGTAGAAGCAATCCAACAAAAACAAGGTAAAGTAGATAGTGTTTTTACTTCTATCGGGGAATTACAAGCAAATAACTATGTTTTAGCTACTGGTTCTTGGAGTAGTCAATTGTTACCTGTACCAGTACGTCCCGTGAAAGGACAAATGCTGGCATTGAGAATGCCGAACCAACCCCATCAACCCCTCCCGCTACAAAGGGTTTTATATGGAGATAATATTTATCTCGTTCCCCGTCAAGATGGTAGATTAGTTATCGGGGCAACGGTAGAAGAAGTAGGCTGGACTCCCCATAACACCCCTCAAGGAATCCAAAATTTGTTACAAGGAGCGATTAAACTATTTCCTGAAGTAGCTCATTGGCAAATAGAAGACTTTTGGTGGGGATTTCGCCCTGGTACACCCGATGAATTGCCCATACTTGGCGATAGTCCTTGCAAAAACTTATTTTTAGCTACAGGACATTATCGTAACGGTATTTTACTTGCCCCAGTGACTGCTTCTTTAATAGCCGATTTAATTTTAGAACAGAAAACAGACCCTCTTTTAGCTCATTTTAGTTGGCAGCGTTTTCATACTGCACCCAAAACCAATAATATGATTTATTTAAATAATTCTGGTAACTCTCTACAAATTAAAGAAAAACCTACCGTTACTATTGCTCATGACTCAAGTTTAGAACAAGATAAATTATCGATCGCGGGACGGAGTTTTAATTCTCGTTTAATGACAGGTACGGGTAAATATCCCAGTATCGAAGCCATGCAACAAAGTGTAGTAGCTAGTAGGTGCGAAATCGTTACCGTAGCAGTAAGACGAGTACAAACTAAAGCACCAGGGCATGAAGGTTTAGCAGAAGCCCTAGATTGGAGTAAAATTTGGATGTTACCCAATACCGCAGGCTGTAAAACCGCAGAAGAAGCTATTCGGGTAGCTCGTTTGGGTAGGGAAATGGCAAAGTTATTAGGACAAGAAGATAATAATTTTGTCAAACTAGAAGTTATTCCCGATGCCAAATATCTTTTACCCGATCCTATCGGTACGCTAGAAGCAGCAGAACAATTAGTTAAAGAAGGATTTGCAGTACTGCCCTATATTAATGCCGATCCTCTTTTAGCAAAACGGTTAGAAGAAGTCGGTTGTGCCACAGTAATGCCTTTAGGTTCGCCCATTGGTTCGGGACAGGGAATTAAAAACGCTGCCAATATTAGTATAATTATCGAACAGGCAAAAATTCCCGTAGTAGTAGATGCAGGTATCGGTACGCCGAGTGAAGCAGCCTATGCCATGGAATTAGGGGCAGATGCTTTGCTAGTTAATAGCGCGATCGCTTTAGCTAAAAATCCGCCAGCCATGGGTAGGGCAATGGGTTTAGCAGCAGAAGCAGGAAGACTGGCTTATCTAGCAGGAAGAATTCCTGTTAAGCAATATGCTAGTGCTAGTTCTCCTTTAACGGGGACAGTTGGTTAGATTTAATAGCTATTAGCTATTAGCTTTTCTCGATCGAGCGTTATTTTGAATAAGATATCCATTTGTTGGCGTTGGTGAATGGAGGTATGATCGAGGAAGACAAGCGATCGCTAAAAGTCGGGGAATTTTTCGACAGAGGAATCACAACCAAAGTAAGATCGAGTATCATCAAATCAAAATTAATAGAAAAATACCCGATCCTAATTTATTAATTTAAAAGTACTGGAAGTTTAGTTTTTTTATGACTTACTCAAGTTTACTGATGGCTTCCATTTATCTGCTTGAGCTTCATTTAATTCTTCTGTTGCTTTGGTTTTCCCTTTAAGTAAACAATTCCATTGATACTTCCTAAGGAATTTACGAAATTCTAGGTCATCATAACGAGGTTTTTGCTCCCACATACTTTTAAAATAACCAACAAGAATACCAAAACCACCGACAAAAATTGGCGGTCTAGTCATGCGATATATAGCACTTGCAATTAAGTAGAGCATTCCCGTTCCCATAAAATATTGTCCAAATCCATGTCTTATTCTTCCTGTGAATAATCCTTTATGACTTGAACCCATAGGTCGCAAATGGACAAAACGAAGCTCTGGTTCATCCCAACTACAAGCAATCCAACCTAACATCCGACAGCGATGGCAATCAATACCATCCCACATAACTTCGCGAACAAATCCACCAATTTGTTGAAAGCAGTCCACTCGATAAAACTTAGTCATACCTACGGAAGCTTCATCACCGCATTTCTCGCTAATAAGTTGACCGTCTTTTCCTTTGAAATAAGCTTTACCACTGCAAGTACCAATTCTGGGGTTAGCTTCCATCCGTTCTATTAAAATCTCAAAGTACTTGGGTGGGATATCTAAGTCCATATCAAACTTACATACATAATCATAATCTTCTGGATTAATAGTTTGATATCCAACATAGAAAGCCTCAATAACCGCAGGCCCTACTCTTCTACCTCCTTCTCGCTTGTTTCTAATTACTTCGATAAACGGATATTTACTGGCAGCTTCAGCGAGAATTTGCGGAGTTGCATCAACAGAATTATCGTCAATAATAATCCATTTACTAGGAAGAATAGTTTGAGAGACAACTGAATCGATTGTCACTTGCATATGCTCTGCCTCATCTCGACAGCCAGAAATTAATACATATTTTCGAGATAGGATATCGCTAGAACTATTATCAACTGGTTTTACTTCTGAGTTAATCATTTTACTATTTTTATATTTTTAGGTTCTAAGATTATGTATTTATATATTTGTTCCGTAGGTAATATACTCGACAAGAAGAAGGCTGAATGAGGTCTTGAGTGAATTTAAACTATCCAGATTATCTCAAAATTTTTCCCTCAGTTTTGTAAAGACATGAAAAAGATAAGACTATTGATTGAAAAGTAAATAAGAAGATAAAATTGTGACGATCGCTACAACAAAATTCAAATTAATTCTGGTTTAATTAGTGGTTTCTCCCTGCTCTTCTAAAAATTCCTCGACTTTTTGATGATAGATGGCATTATATTCTTCATAACTGTACTGATTTAATTTAATACCAAAGTTAGTAGATTTTCCTTGTAGAACATTGGCAATTTGATTATTAATTTGCACCGAAAAGTGACTACCATCGTGAGTATTTTTGGTATTTTTAGTTATTTCTGAGGGTATGGAAAAATCATACATGACATCATAGGCCTGAGAAAGTTGATAAAAACCGCTTAAATAGCAATCCATCAAATCTTTTCTGTAAGTATCATTTACTACACGCCAAGGGGAACGCGCTGGTACATAACCAATAAATTCGGCATCAGGAAAAAATTTACGTAAATTGGCAAATTGCTTGACTATAGAGGAATCGCATTCTAAAGCTGGAGCAGATTGATGTAATTTAGGCTTATATTCGGGAACGTTTTCAAAATCTGCTGGTTCAAAATTGCGCTCGTAATAATTAGCCGGATCGGGACTTACCCCAAATAATGTCATCAGCGAAAAGGAAAGTACATCGGCAGACAAATAAGCATGATCTGGTGATTTTGTTGCTATCTTGCTAATATCTAACGGCTCGATCGCTAATCTGTCTTTCTTAATAAAATTAAACCCATCTACACCAATATAAATCCTCTGAGGATTTAAGCCTTCATTTTTTAGAAACTGGGCATATTGAATGAAATCCGCAATTTCTCCTCCTTTAAAAGCATAATTAAAGCAATTATTATTGGTAAATCGAGAAGCTTTTAAAGCTATTACTCTAGAACTACCTAAAATTAGACAGTCATAATTTTGGTCTTTTGTTCTTAAAAATAAATTTGTTTTACTAATTCGCTCATTAAAAGCAAAATTTTTACCTGTTAAAATATTTCCTTTTCTATACCAAAGAGGATCGACAAACCAGTTAATTCCTGCCACTAAAGCAAATAAAAATAATGATAAAAATGTATAAAGAGTCCAATCAAATTTTTCTTTTTTAGTAAATTTAGATTGCTTATGAGTCTTGGAAGTAAGTGATTTCGAGTCTTTATGGCAATCGATTTCGTAATTTTCTTGGCTGTTGTTAAAAATCTTGTCTTTAATTACCGATTTAATTCGTGCTTTCATGACTTAATATAAGAACTTAAAACTGAAAATATAAAAACTCGCTCACCCTGGTAAAACAAAGCAAAGAAGCAACAGTTAACCCAGCAACTAAACTAGTCCAAGTTCTATTTGGTTTCCATTGCAATTTTTGCCAAAATGCCTCTGACCATGGCGATCGATTATTTTGCAGAGGCTTAGTTAAAGTGGGATTATAATGACCCATCCATTGTTGAGTATTGGGGGCAAACCAGGCGATCGACAAAAGTAAAGCAATACCAAATACGGCATATTTTTGACTGATACCAACTTGAACGGTAAATCCCCGAAACTCTACGCCAAAATCCCTCAAAAATCCTAAATATGGTGCAAAGAAATTGGGTAAATTGATGCCATTAAAACCTGACATCGAACGGATAATACTGATTGCTGTTTCAAAATTGCTAGCCCGAAAAAAGACCCAAGAAATTACCACTGCTATAAAAGTGAGCGACCAACCCAGACCGCGTAACCACCAGCTATCTTGTTTTAAGTCGTGACCTAGGGTTTGACGGAAAGAACGCCACAGATGATTCACCACTAAATATGCGCCATGTAAACCACCCCAAAAAATAAAAGTCCAACCTGCACCATGCCACAATCCCCCTAAAAGCATCGTTATCATTAAGTTTGAGTAGCGTCGTATATTTCCTTGACGACTCCCTCCAAGAGGTATGTATAAGTAGTCACGTAAAAAATTGGATAGGGTTATATGCCAACGTCGCCAAAAATCACTAATACTAATTGCTTTATAAGGAGAATTAAAATTGAGAGGTAATCTAATCCCAAACATAAAAGCAGCACCTATTGCCATATCGGAGTAACCAGAGAAATCAAAGTAAAGTTGTAATGTATAAGCAAGAGATCCCGTCCAAGCTTCAGAAAAAGTTAAATTTACACCGTTAGCAGCAGCACTAAAGGCTAGATTAGCAAATTCAGCTATACTATCAGCAAAAACAACCTTTTTAAATAGCCCAGCCATAAAAATAGTTAAACCTACTGCTAAGGTTTGACTACTAAATTTATCAGTTGATGACTTGCCAAACTGATGCAATATGTCTTTATGGTGAACAATTGGCCCAGCTATTAATTGGGGGAAAAAACAAACAAATAAAGTGTATTTGAGTAAACTATATTCTTTTGTTTCTCCCTTATAGGCATCTACTAAATAGGCAATTTGTTGAAAAGTAAAAAATGAGATAGCTAAAGGTAAAATAATCGGAGGTAAGTTTAAATCAATATTTAAAACATAGTTGAAATTGTCTACTAAAAAATTTGCATACTTAAAATAGCCTATTAACCCTAAATTCAGCAATATTCCTGAGAATAAAAAAACTTTACTTACAATTTTTCGTTTTATTTTGTGGCCGAGTATATAGCCAATAATATAATTAATTATTATTGAAATAATAATCAAAGGTAAGTTGTAAGGATTCCACCAACCATAAAAAAATAGAGAGGCTATAACTAACCAAGTAATGGATGTATTTTGGGGTAAAATTGACTTTTTTTTATTTAAAAAAAAATATACTATTAGAGTTATAGGCAAAAATAAGAAAATGAATTCAAATGAATTAAATAGCATTTTTGTAATTGTTGAGAATATAAAACGTTTTTTAATAAAAACCTATCTAAAATACTCTCGGCAATTATACTTGGTTACTTTGCAAGACAATATCAAGATTGTGTAAAGATAAGCTCAAACAAAATTGAGATAATTTGATGTCATCAAAAGTGTTAATAAGTATCCTTAAGTTTAATTAAATTAGTTTCATGTTTTCTGCTTTATGCACCGAAAACAAGCCTTAAAAAGACATATAAGTTATTTATTAGAATAAACTATTTGGCAATTAAGTTAATTTATAATCAAAATCTAAGTCCTGTAATTGCGTATTATTATTTAATCATAGATTGCATAATTGTGATTAACATCACTGTAGTATTACTGAGAAAAGTGTATGCTAATCAAGATATGTATCATAAAACAAGCAATCTTATGACTCTTTCTTTAAACGGGCAAATTGAAAAATTTACATCTATTTTGTTTTCAAAAAAGCACGAGGCTTCAGAAGTTGCATCTAGAAAAATAGAAAATAAGATTTTAGTTGGCACTCATCATAAGACTGGAACAGTCTGGATGAAAAATATATTTAGCCAAAGTTCTAATAAGCTTAAGCTTAAGTTTTATAATGGTAAAATCGAACATTCTCCATCAGACTTCGATGTTTTGTTGCAAGAGCATAGCCAGTTCGATCTAGACAAGCTCAACGCGGAATATAAAGGATTGCACATCATTAGAGATCCACGAGATATCATCATCTCAGGCTGTTTTTATCATCAAAAAGCTCACGAGAAATGGTTACATCTTCCTCAGGATAAATTTGGTGGATTAACTTATCAAGAAAAGATTAAAAGCTATGAGACTTTAGACGACCAGATTTTGTTTGAAATGGAGAACTCTAGCTTATGGAATATCCAGGCTATTACTAATTGGAATTATAATAATCCCGCTTTTTTTGAGGCGAAATACGAAAATTTGATAGCGGATGTAGATTTATTGTTATTTCATCAAATATTTACTTTTTTAGGATTTCCCGGTCAATCTATTCCTGAAATTCTCAAAATTGCCTACAAAAACAGCATTTTTTCAGGCAACCTAAGAAAAACTGTTCACGTTAGGGCTGCAAAAGAAAAACAATGGGAAAAGTATTTTAAACCAAAGCACAAAGCTAAATTTTTAGAGCTTTATGGTGATGTACTAATAAAACTAGGATACGAAAATAATAATGACTGGGCAAACAGTTAACTTAAGCCCGATCGAAATAATGTTAGCCCAATAAAAAAAAGGAAATGAGTTCTTATTACTATTTCTCATTTCCTTGTATTTACTATATTTTTTGCCTAAGCTTTTAACTATCAAATCGTGAAACAAACGATGGTGAGGTGAGAGTAAGACAGATAGAAAAAACTATACAACTATCTATAAACCTACATCACTAGCATTAGTAGAGATGACAAACTCATCAAAATAACTATGAACTTCTCGTTCTGGTAAAAAATCTTTACTGTTTCCTCCATGAAAAGTACTAAACATTAAAGCATCAATCCCTTTATTATTACTGACAAATTGAAGGTTATCTATATTAAGTACTTGTTCTCCATTCATCCAAACATCTATCTCTCCATTAGATTGATTGCCGTCATTAATTTTGACTCTTTGAATCAGATTATGCCATTGTCCTGGTTCAAAATATATATCTTGACCTAACTTATCTTTAAACCAAAAGTTTTCGCCCCATTGTGTTGGTTTGTCCATATGGTATAAGTATAATTTTGCTTTCCCCTCTTCTCCCCACATATACCTAGAAGAAAAACCGTTATTGCCGTTGCAAGTGTCACCACCACTACAGTAACCACCTGCACCAGCTAATCCTGGTAATTTGCCCCCACTGTTCTCAGAACCATCGAAATCAAAATCCTCTTCAAACTTGACCCAATAAGAAAGATAATATTCTCTCTGTTCTGGGATAGCCCAGGCTGCACCAGCACCTTTCCTTTCATCAGGACTATAAGAAATTTCTAATGATTTGTTTCCAGAATGAGCTTCTTTGTCACTAATAAAGGCAGAATCATCTGTAAGCTTAGTATCTACCCAATTTACTTCCCAATCTTTTTCTTGGGCAGAACGATCGTATTCAGTACCTACATTGTGATTTTCAAAACCTACTGTGATAGCTTGAGTACTGAGGGTAGGAGGTGAAGACACTGGAGGTGGGGTAACAGCGTCGTCGTCATCATTATCATCATTATTTACTTGATGAGCAGTACCAGTTAAACTACCTTCTCCTGAGATCGCTAAAAAATTAACTATTTCATCAGTATGACTAGTTTCTGTGTCTAAGCTTTCATCTTCTTCTAGACGAATTTGCACTTCCTCTGAATCAAGATTTTGATATCTTACACCTACAGAATCTCCACCATCATAAGAGGCAATTCCTGCCAGTAAATTAGGTGCTTGACTAAAATTGTTTAAGTCTAAAGTATGCCATTGGTCTGTAACTCGATCGCCAGTAGTTCCTGCTTGATATTCTAAACCATTCCAACTACCTTCCCCACTTTCGAGTGCTAACCAGCCAACAGTTTCTGTTCCATGACCAGATTCTTGTAGTTTTTCTTCTTCTTCTAGAGCTAATTGAAAACCATTATTGCTTGCCTGTTTTTGACGAGTCCTGACAAAAGTACTGTCGTTATCTGTCTGGACTTGACTGAGTACTATTGGGGTGTCATCAAAATTAGTACCAAAGTTAATATTTTGCCATCCAGAAGTTGTGGTTTTGTTAGTATCGAGCTTGCCAACTTCTAAAATAGAACCATTTTCTAATTCCCAAGTTCCTGCTTCTAAAACCAGATAACTCAAAGTTTCTTCTGCATGAAAGCCGTCTTTATATTCTGCTTCTTGTACGTAAACAGAAAAACTATCATTGTCGATTTCAGTAATTCGGGCGATCGCAGGATCTCCTCCTACTTGAGAAAGCGGTAATGCAAAGACTACAGGATTGACGTATTGATTTTTAAATTCAATTGTCTGACCTTGATGATCTAGATTGGTAATAGTACCAATTTCCCCAATAAAATTCGACTCTGTAACGGTTGGTAGATTAGTGGGATTATCTTCTCGAACAGATATATCTAAACTTTGTCGATCGAATATATAGTTAGTTGGTTCGGTAATTGTTTTATGATCGACTAGTGCAGTAAAACCAAAAGTAATAGTTTCTCCAGCATCAACATCATCATTCCAAGTGCCATTTTTAATCACATAATGATTGCCGTCATGAGAAATAATTTCTGCATTCCAAATCTTATTAATCTCAAAAGGAGCATCAAACTCGATCGTCCAATTTTTGAAGTCTTCACCATGGTTGGTAAAACTAATATTGCCTGTAAAACCTCCATTTAAACTCCAATCATCTTTAATAGTAAATAAAATGTCTATAGGTAATTCTTGACTCATATTTGTTCTTTTAAAATAGTTTTAATCGAGCGAAACTAATAAATAAAGTAATCTTAGTAACGCGATTCAACTATTTTGTCCTTAATATTTTTTTTAGCTTTTACTTTTGTATCTTTAAAAAAAATATTAAGCATCTGTAAAAATTCATAAATCTTAGATTAAATACAAAAATTTTTGCCAGAAATACTTAGTAACAAATAGCTAAAAAAGAACCAAGACTGCTAAGTGGATTCCTCAGAAATATTTTGAGAGAAAATAACCAGCAGAAAGATCGTACTAGTATTCAAAAGATTATTGAGGAGCGATTGGTGACAAAAGGATTACGTTACAAAACTAAACATGAATCCAGTACATAATTAAATAAACGAAAAACTTTCTGTTGTTTTCTCAAAGGCAATTTTGATAATTTTTGATAGTTGCCGATAACTTTTTTCTCAACCAGGACATATCTTTAAAATATACACTTCTTAATAAATCCCCTCAGAAAGCCCGAAAAGTTTTAATCTAAAAGCTGAACTATAACTAAAAAGAATAAATAAAATCCAATGAGTGTAACGGCAAGTGGTGGCAGTTCATTAGCCCGTCCTCAACTTTATCAAACAGTAGCGGTCTCAACTATTCTGCAAGCAGAACAACAAGACCGCTTTCCCGAAAAAGGGGAACTTAATGAATTAACGGCATATTATAAGTCTGGGGCAAAAAGATTAGAAATAGCGCAAACTTTGACTAAAAATGCCGATTTAATTGTTTCTCGTGCAGCCAATCGGATTTTTACTGGTGGGTCGCCCATGTCTTACTTGGAAAAACCTCCAGAAGTCGAAGAAATGGCTGTTGCTACCTCTGGTGGTAATACAAATGTCCCCTCAGAGTTAGTAACTTACGTAGAGAGTAAATCAGGTAGCAGTTCTGGTGGTATATTTGGTAGCTTGCGCTCGCTGTTTACCAGCTCCGCAGGTCCAATTCCCCCAGGATTTCGACCAATCAATGTAACTAGATATGGCCCGAGTAATATGCAGAAGTCGCTGCGGGACTTATCCTGGTTCTTGCGTTACATAACTTACTCGATCGTGGCAGGAGACCCCAATATTTTGGTGGTGAATGTCCGAGGACTAAGAGAAATAATTGAAAATGCTTGTTCTGCTGATGCTACAATAGTAGCTATGCAAGAAATGCGTGCAGCAGCAGCAGACTATTTTGCAAGAGATGCAGAAGGCCAAGAAATTGTTAATCAATATTTTAATGTAGCAATAACAGAATTTAAAGCACCTACTCCTTCAGATAAACTGCGTCAAAGCCCTTCTCCAGACTTGCAGGGATTGCAGTTACCGCAAAGCTATTTCAATGCAGCGGAAAGAAGACAAAAATTCGTAATGAAATCAGGACTGTCTACCCTAGAAAAACAGTCAGTTATTAAAGCAGCTTATCGGCAAATTTTTGAAAGAGATATTACTCGCGCCTACGGTCAGTCTATTTCTTATCTAGAGTCTCAGGTGAAAAATGGCGATATCTCTATGAAAGAGTTTGTGCGTCGCTTGTGTAAATCTCCATTATATCGACAACAATTCTTTGAGCCTTTTATCAATAGTCGCGCCTTAGAACTTGCTTTCCGTCATATCTTAGGTAGAGGCCCATCTTCCCGAGAAGAAGTACAAAAGTACTTTTCTGTTGTCTCTGAAGGTGGTTTAGCTGCTTTAGTTGATGCTTTAGTCGATTCTCAGGAATATTCTGACTATTTTGGAGAAGAAACAGTACCCTATATACGCGGTTTGGGTCAAGAAGCCCAAGAATGTCGGAACTGGGGAATGCAGCAAGAACTCTTTAACTACAGCGCGCCTTTCCGCAAAGTTCCTCAATTTGTAACTACTTTTGCTAAATACGATCGACCTTTACCAGATCAACATGTTTATGGTTCGGGTAACGATCCATTAGAAATTCAATTTGGGGCAATCTTCCCGAAAGAAACCCGCGATCCTAATGCTAGTCCTGCTCCTTTCAGCAAAGATACTAAACGGTTACTAATCCACCGAGGTCCTGCTATTAATAATCAAAATAGTAATCCCTCAGCTAGGGGTGAATTTCCTGGGTCTTTGGGGGCAAAAGTAATTCGTTTGAATAATGAATTACCTGGCAGTAGCAATGGAACTGGAGTTAAGTTCTCAGAAACTTCTACTCAAGCGGTGGTACGTGCTTGTTATCGTCAAGTATTTGGTAGGGATGTCTATGAAGGTCAACGTCTAACCGCAGCAGAAACAAAATTAGAAAATGGGGAAATCTCTTTGAGAGAGTTTATTCGGATTTTAGCCAAATCTGATGTTTTCCGTAATTTATATTGGTCTTCTAATTATGTAGTCAAAGCAGTTGAATATATTCATCGTCGCTTATTAGGTCGTCCTACCTATGGTCGTCAAGAGATGAATAAATACTTTGATATTTGTGCGAAAAAAGGCTTTTATGCTCTCATAGACGCTTTTATTGATAGCCCAGAATATTCTGAGGCATTCGGAGAAGATACTGTTCCTTACGAGCGTTATCTGACTCCAGGAGGATTGCAATTAAGAAAAGCTCGTCCTGGCTCAATTGAAGAAGGAATTGGAGCTAAAGTAGAGAAGCAAGAAACACCTCGCTTTGTTCAGTTAGGTCAAGTTAGTAATAATCGAACTGAACCAGAATTAAAACAAAAAATCAAACAGGGTGTAACTGTACAAAGACAACAATCTAAAGTATTTAAGTTAACCAATACTACTGATAAAGTTGCTTTGAAAAATACGATCGCAGCAGCTTATCGTCAGATTTTTGAAAGAGACCTAGATCCTTATGTAGTACAAAGCCAATTTACTTCCTTAGAAAGTAAGTTAGGCAACGAAGAAATTACGGTGAAAGAGTTCATTGAAGGCTTAGGCTGTTCCGAGCTTTATATTAAAGAGTTTTATACTCCTTATCCCAATACTAAGGTAATTGAATTAGGTACGAAGCATTTCTTGGGACGTGCGCCTCTCAATCAGCGAGAAATTCAAAAATACAACCGTATTTTGGCGACTCAGGGTATTCGTGGCTTTATTGGCGCAATGGTAGACAGTATGGAATATCTTCAAGTGTTTGGTGAAGATACTGTTCCTTATCGTCGCTTCCCCACTTTGCCTGCTGCGAATTTTCCCAATACCGAAAAACTGTACAATCAACTCACTAAACAAAACAGTGAAATTGTCGTACCTAGCTTTGAGCCTGCTAAGTTAAATATTTAATTCATAAAAAAGCTATTTGCTATGGGCTTTTTGGGTGCGGACGTTGAATCTCTTCCTCTTTCAGAGTGGAGATTCTAGCACTTGGCTATTAGTTTTTAGTAAGGTTAAACTTCTTAAGCTGTAGGCTATCTGCTTACAGCTAGTGGGGGGTTAGTTTGTTTTTGGTGTGCAAGTCTTGGCTAACAACTACAGAAAACAAAAAAAAACACAACTCTTAGAAGATTGTTGTAGTTATCATTTCAATTGGTTATCGCTAATCGTTAATTTTTTTTGAGAGAAATAACTTTTTTCTGAGGATAATGTTACATTTTATTAAGAAAAAACAGCGTGAGTGAACTTAATATCGCAAAATGATTCAGGTTGCTGTAATAATTTGAGTTTCTGTGTTGGCTAGATGAGGTTTTCTAAATCGGTCACACACTAAATCAATTAACCAAATATAAAGTCAAGGACTGGCGATTTTAATCTGAAATTATCAATTTGATGTAAAGGTTTGTTAAATCGGCGACCACCTTTGCTCTCTTGGTTTAACGAACTGTCATACTAATTTTTAATTAAACGGTGAAAATCACGGTTCAAAAAAGAGTAATCTACTCTATAGAGTTTGTCAGTAAAAGCTCAAATAAACTTGAAAACTAGTTTCAAAGCTAGAAACAGTTTATAAAGAGGCTATTCCTAGAGTTTTCAATATAAGCCTCGATCGCGATCGCGATTAAGAAATATATTGTAAGACAAAGGTATCTGAATACCTTACTTGAGTAATACAATAAAAAATCAAGACAAGGTAACTCACACAAAATCTGATTTAGTTTTTTTTTGGGAGGAAATCATCCATGAGTATCGTCACGAAATCGATCGTGAATGCTGATGCCGAAGCTCGTTATCTGAGTCCTGGCGAATTGCAAAGAATTAAAGCCTTTGTTACTTCTGGCGAAAGCCGTTTGCGGATTGCTCAGACTTTAACCGAATCTCGCGAGCGCATTGTTAAGCAAGCAGGGGATCAACTGTTCCAAAAACGCCCCGATGTTGTTTCTCCTGGTGGTAACGCCTATGGTGAAGAAATGACTGCTACTTGCTTGCGGGATATGGATTACTATCTACGCCTCATCACTTACGGTGTGGTTGCAGGGGATGTAACTCCTATCGAAGAAATCGGTTTAGTTGGAGTACGCGAAATGTACAAATCTTTGGGAACTGACATTGGTGCAGTAGCTCAAAGTGTACGAGAAATGAAAGATATTGCTACTTCCATGATGTCTACTGAAGACTCCTCAGAAGCAGCTTCTTACTTCGATTATGTTATCGGAGCAATGCAGTAGAGTAATTTAACTACTCGCTCGGCAACATTAGGCTATCAAAAGATAAAAACTAGACTAAACTGTCCTTTAAAAGACAATTAAGACTAGGAAAGATAAGGAAATAAAACTATGCAAGACGCAATTACTTCTGTTATTAATTCTGCTGATGTTCAAGGTAAGTACCTAGATGGTGCTGCTATGGACAAGCTCAAAAACTATTTTCAAACTGGTGAATTAAGAGTTCGTGCAGCTAGCGTAATCAGTGCTAATGCAGCCAGTATCGTTAAGGAAGCTGTGGCTAAATCCTTACTATACTCTGATGTAACTCGTCCTGGTGGCAATATGTACACCACTCGTCGTTACGCTGCTTGCATCCGCGACCTCGACTATTATCTTCGCTATGCTACTTATGCAATGTTAGCTGGCGATCCTTCTATCTTAGACGAGCGCGTACTCAATGGCTTAAAAGAAACTTATAATTCTTTAGGAGTTCCTATTTCTTCTACAGTTCAAGCTATTCAAGCAATGAAAGAAGTAACTGCTAGCTTAGTTGGTTCTGATGCTGGTAAAGAAATGGGTGTTTACTTTGACTATATCTGTTCTGGCTTAAGCTAGTTTTAGGCTAGATCGGGTTTTTAGCACATAGCTAACTTATAGGACGGGAAGTCTAAAGTGAGTGCTAGTTCCTTTAAGGCTTAGTCTTACGAGCGCGAAGTAGTAAAGATGAGTTTTGACGATCTAGTATTGACTTCTGACTCCCGACCTTTGTTATATTTGCGGTTATCGAACAGTTCAAAAAGGTAGAAAAAACTTTTAAAAGAATTTTGCGGAAAATATTTAGAGCTTACATAATTTTTGCTTAAGTCAACATTTTTTTATAGCTAATAAGGGAGAAATCAAATCATGAGAATGTTCAAAATTACTGCTTGTGTACCCAGTCAAACTAGAATTCGCACTCAAAGAGAACTACAAAATACTTATTTTACCAAACTCGTTCCTTACGAAAATTGGTTTCGGGAACAACAAAGAATTATGAAAATGGGTGGCAAAATTATGAAGGTAGAATTGGCCACTGGTAAACAAGGTACAAATACAGGACTATTGTAAAATAAAGAAAAAAGTTGGTAAGTTTGCTTGTTATGGGGTCGGTAACGACCTCTTTTTGTTGTTGGTTAAGTTATAAGTTATTGATTTAGTCGAGACTCAGTTAGGTTAATAGTTAGTTTAATAGTAAAGTTAGAGAATTAATTTAAAGGTTCAGCTTTTTCTACAGAACCATTATTAATGCCCATAGTTAATTGTAAAGGTGTACCGTTAGGATAGGCTTTTACTACTTGCCGATATACAGAATAGTTGGTAGGTAAACGGATAGTTTGTCCATCTTCTTGATAAGAAATATAGTATTTTACACGACGTAGCAGATCGGGTTTACTTGGTTTTTCATAAACTCTTTTCTGGCGATTTTCGATTTCATCCAAAGTTGGTTTAGGTGGAATAGTCGGCCACCATAGACCTTTATCATCTGGCCCTACCACTGCACCTTCTGGCTTTTGACCATTAACGTTAGTAACAGAAGCAGATGCAAATTTTTCAAACCGTCCTCGTTTATCTTCTTGGGGGTCGTTTGTGTAATTTACTTGCCAAGTCAAGGTGGTTATAGCTGTTGCCTCGTATTGCTCTACATTAGTTGTTCCGCAACTAGCCAAAACTAATGTAATTACCAAACTAAGCAAGCTTAACCAAATCAATGATAAATAGTTACGACTTGCGATCGCGAAATATTTTCCTTTATCCAATAGAATTTACAATATTAATTTTAAATTAATTTATTAATCCTATTATAAGATGCTTGGGTTTCCTAAAATCCCAAAATATGCAAATATACGAAAAGTTTGGCTCGATTGTTGAAAGTCGAGCGGAAAATGGGAGAGATTATTTTGTGAGAAATTTATTATTTCCTTTATTTATTACTGGGGTAGTATCGATCGAGATGCCAATGGCAATATCTTATTCTTCTAATCTTCACACAAGTGTCGATCGATTTAAACAAAGCGATCGCTTATGTAGTCAAATCGAATCAAAAGATAGTTGTTTATTACCTCATAGCCTACTAGAAAAGATTAATTTATATCCCAATTTATTTAGACAAGCAACCGATCTGCTGATGCCTCGATGGCAAACTCAATATACACAAGTACCATTTTTATCAGCCAATAAAATTACTAAAACTGAATCAGAAAACCCTTCAATAAAAATATCTGAATCGAGTAAATTACCATCAGAATTTCCTTCAGTTTCTCGTAGTAGTTTAATTTTATCTTCTCCCCATCTACAAAAAATTCAGAATTTATCTTTATTAGCTCATCCCGCTCCAGAAACGAAAACTATTACTAGCCCGTACGGTTGGCGCAGAAGACCTTATAGTGGTCAAATCCAGTTTCATAAAGGTGTTGACTATGGCGCGCCTCTAGGTTCTCCTGTAGTTGCTGCCAATGATGGTGTTGTCATTAAAGTTGTTTCTGGTTGTTTTGACTTTCGTAACCGATGGTGTGGTAGTCAATTTGGTAACTGGGTTGAAATCGACCATGGAAATGGACTTGTCGCTACTTATGCTCATCTGCGACATAATTCGATTACAGTTAAAAAAGGAATGAAAGTTAAAAGAAATCAAAAAATTGCTAAAGTTGGTAGTTCGGGTTGGTCTACGGGAGCGCATCTCGATTTTCGTCTCAAAGTTAATGGTGAGTACCAAAATCCCCGCAATTTTGTTTTAAGTCAAAAGTCTGGTAATCCTGGTTAAGTCATGAGAATTCTGATAGCTCTATGTCTTTAGTTCTTTGTATTAGTTCCTAATTGCCATACCAAATAGATTCTATTTTACTAATTAATTCTTTTGCTAATTGTCTTTCTGCTGTCGATAATATAACTGTAACATGACCTAATTTCCTGCCTGGACGCAGTTCTTTTTTACCGTACCAATGCACATAAGCTTGGGGAATATTAGCCACCTCAGCAAGTTTATTTTGATAGTTATAGCGAGCATCTTCGTAACCAAGAAGATTAACCATAACTGCTCCTGAAGATTTTAAATTGGGTGAACCAAGAGGCATATCTGTAATTGCTCTTAGTTGCATCTCGAATTGAGAAGTATGACAAGCATCAAGAGTGTAATGTCCTGAATTGTGAGTACGAGGAGCTATTTCGTTCACTAATACTTTTTCTTGAGAAGTAAGAAATAATTCTATACCTAATACCCCAATAAATTTTAATTCAGAAAGTAGAGTATGGGCGATCGATCTTACTTGAGATTCTACCTGCTTAGAGATATCCGCAGGAGCTATGACCCAACGACATACCTGATTTTTTTGATAAGTTTCAACAACGGGATAGATAGTTATTTCCCCTCTGGTATTTCTTGCTGCTATTACTGCTAATTCTTTCTCAAAGGGAATGAATTCTTCTATTAACATTTCTGATTGTGGTAAGCTTTGCCAAGTAGCTTCTAGAGTTGCGCGATCGCTTATAATAAAAGTCCCTTGTCCATCGTAACCATGGCGACGAGCTTTTAAAACTACGGGAAAACCATAAGGAGATAAGTTTTCTGCTGTAGCAGATATGGTTGTAAAGCTAGGTACTGGCAAACCAATCTTTTGTAGGTAACAACGCTGCTCGTATTTATCTAATAAAGGAGCAAGATTATTGATACTAGGTCGAAAACATACTCCTTTTTGAGCCAGCAATTGTAATTCTGACAGATTGATAAATTCATTTTCAAAAGTGATTACATCACAAAGAGTAGCCAATTTGGCAGTGGCAGCAGCATCGTCAATAGGAGCTAAGATAGTTTCCTCTGCCCTATTTACTGCTGGATCTTGTTGATTTGGTGTTTGAACAAATAATTCAATTCCTAATTTTTCTGCTGCTTCTCCCATCATCCAAGCTAACTGACCACCACCAACAACCCCAACTCGTTTATGTTCCATGTCTAAAAACCTAATTTATTTTCAAAACAAATAAACATCTTGCTCTCTTTTTCTTCCAAAATCATACAATCATTCGGTAATACCGACCTCCTTTCTGTAAAGTCACGAAATTGTCACGAGTCTATGAGTAAATTTACTGAAAAAAGTATTTAAATTTACAAAATTAACATCTCCATGGCTTTTACGGTTAATCAAACTCCCCGTCTACAGATTGGTGATGCCAAGTTGGGAAGCACAACAGATCAGATTGCCCTCATTTGGCAAACAAAAGGCAGTAACAGTGGCGACTCTTTTGTGGTCGAGTATCGACCCGCTAATTCCAACGGAACTTGGCAGACAGCCGATGCTCCAACTACCATAGATACTCGTACTGAGGGTCGCATTAATCATTCTACGACCATTACTGGTTTAGATTATAGTGCCGAGTATGAATATCGAGTGCAACATTTTCGGAATGGCTCTTTAGTTAATACTTATCCCCTGACAGGAGTTAATGGTAACAGAGCCACTTTTGTCAGAGATACTGATGGAGAATATGCCAAAGGTGCTGGTGTTGTTCAAGTAATTTCTGGCATGGGAGGAAAAAGCCAACGTGATGGCGGTTATAGTGGATTTCCTTTCGTAGCATCAGGTTACTCTCAAAGTACGAATCCCAGATCGGAAGACGGTTTTAGTAAAATCTCTGTAACGGAAAATCGCTTAACAGTTGAATATAAGTAGGTAAACAAAATTATTTGTATATTAATAGAAGTATAGTTAAAGTCATCTTTCCTCCCCTGCTTCCTCTGCACCTCCGCTCCCTCTGCTTCCAAAAAGTACACAATTAAATTTGCCCAGGTACTTATTGCTGCCGATAACGGTGCAGTTCTTGAGTCATTTAGTATTGTCGATGAAGGTACTAATCCCCCCGTCGATCCTCCCGTCGATCCTCCTACTGATACAAAACAAGTATCTTTCGAGCAGGGAGTTAATGGCTATATTGGTACGGTAGATACTATGCTGCAAGAAGCCTCCCCTAATGCCAATGACTCCAATGCAACTTCTCTCAACGTGGATTCTAGCGATCGCGGTGGCGCAGTACAAGGATTAATTCGTTTTGATGATATTTTCGGCAGCCAAGATGGACAAATTACCGACAATGCAGAGATTAAATCTGCCACATTAGAGTTAGATGTAGACAACCCAGGAAATAGTCTCGAATTTTACCGTATGGTGGAAGGCTGGTCTGATAACACTACTTGGAATAGTCTGGGTAATGGTATCCAAACCAATGGCACAGAAGCAGCTAGCACTCCTGATGCAACTACAGGAGAAGTTTCGACTGGTTTACTATCAATAGATGTGACCGAAAGTGTCAAAGCCTGGCAAAATGACCCTAGCAGTAACTATGGTTGGGCAATTTTACCCACAGGTGCTAATGGTGTTGATTTTGATTCTGCCGAAGGAACAACCAAACCTCGCTTAGTAGTGGAATATAAAGAAAATACACCTGTTGATCCTGCTAAAACAGAATTAGCTTGGGAAGACCAAAATTTAGTCGATGAAGCAGCCGTAACTAGTGGTACATCCTTTAACCTCGGTGGTGGTTTGACCGCAACTGTCAACTGGGAAACCCAAACTAACGGTGGTAGTTTTATCGCTGCTAAGGGTAGTGATTTTGTCAGTTACGAACAAGGTACAAAAGGTGGAGACAAAGGTTATTTAAATCTCGGTTTTGACAATGATACTCGCGATCCTGGAGATTTAATTCAAGTTTCCCTCAAATTTAACCAAGCGGTAACGGGCTTAAGTTTTAGTCTGTTAGATGTAGACCAGGGTAAATCTTTTGATGATGCGGTGGAAATTTATGCTGATGAGGTCAATATTCTCGATAATCCCGACATTACCTATAGCTTAGGTGGAAATGATGTCAAGTTAGATAACGAAACTTACATGAAAGGATTTGAAGGCAGAGGCGGTGCGAGTAGTGCCGAGACCACTGGCAATATCCAAGTGGAGTTAGGTAGTGCTTCGGTTTCCGAGATTACTGTGGCTTATTTCTCTACCGATGATAGTACGGGCGATCCTAGTTCTCAAAGTATCGGTATCTCTGACTTGAGTTGGACTGCTTCGTAATAATTTAATGAATGTATCTAGTCATTTTCGTTAAATGGCTAGATATATCTTCAAAATAATAATCTCAAACCCGCTACCATCAGCAAAGCTAGAGTAATGCGCCGAAAAACCACAGGATCGATCGATTTAGATAAAACAGTTCCTAGCCAGATTCCGCAACCATAGACGGGTAGACTATAAACTACAAATTTCCAGACAGATAGGGTAATATTCCCCTGCCAACCATGAGCGATCGCAGCTACTCCAGAACTAAGAAAAAATAAATAGGATGGCATTAACTGCTAAATATGCACCCTCAAGTATTTCCATTTATTTGAGAATTAGCACGGGACAGGGGGACAAGCGTACCACCCGCTCTGCTACTGAGCCGATTAAAAAGCGATTTGCACCTGTACGCCCGTGGGAAGGCATGACAATCAAATCTGCTGCTATTTCTTGGGCATAATTAGCAATTTCTGAGCTAGTATTACCAATTCTTATCTCAGTTTGAACTCCTTCGTATCCTATTTCACTTAGCTTAGTTTCCAGAAAGACTCGAAATTTATCTTTGCGCTGTTCCTCATCTGTAGTAGTATCCCCCACAATTATATATTCTTGCTTTAAGGGGGTTAAAACATGAATTACCTTCAAGGATGAAATATCTTCAACGTATTCTTTCGCCGAAGCAAGAGCCTGATAGGACAATTCAGAAAAATCAACGGGAACAAGGACGGATTTTTTTTTAAGCGGACTCATAGTTTACTTCCCCTATTTAAAGATAGGTTCTCTAGCTAATTTTTTTTCTGCTAGTATTCGGATAGATTGAGGACTAGTCCTATAGCTATCTAGATAATAACAATATTGATTAAAGAACCTATATTAAACCTCTTGCATTACAGCACCAGAAGCGAGGATTTTAAAACCAAATCGATTGACTATGATTTAAGAATCAAAACTGGACATGGTGATAACCGTACCACCCGCTCTGCTACCGAGCCGAGTAAAAAATGACTTACCCCAGTGCGTCCGTGAGAAGGCATGACAATTAAATCCGCTGCAATTTCTTTGGCATAATTGACAATTTCTGTACTAGGATTACCAATTCTTACCTCAATTGGCATTTTTGCATAGCCCATCTCACCGAGCTTATTTTCCAGAAAAACCCGAACTTTGTTTTTTCTATCCTCATCACTGAGCGTATCCCACATAGCTGCTGGATCGGCTGGATGTAAGGGTGTAAGCACATGAATTAAACTCAAAGAGGAAACATTGTCAACATATTCTCTAGCTGGAGCGATCGCTTGATAAGATAATTCGGAAAAATCGATCGGAACTAAAACCGATTTCTTTTTAAGCCAACTCATAGTTTATCTCCCCTTATTTCAAAACAGGTTCTCTAGGTTGTGTTGCTTGTGCTAACATTTCCCCAGATTTGAGACGAGTCATATAGTCATCCAAGTCTCTAGCAATTATCCCAGATAGCATAAAACAGCCTAACAAGTTAGGTAAAGACATAGCTAATAACAAGATCTCGCTAAATTCTAAGACTAAATCCAAATTAATTACAGTACCGATAAATCCACAGGTTAAAAAGAGAACTTTATAGATATTAACCGTGCGATCGCCATTGACATCCTTCTTGGAGTAGATAAAATATCGCATTAACTACTTCTCTCAAGTCTGTGTTTCGTTTCCGTCGACGGGTTTTAGTTTTAGGAAGTAACGGTGCAATAATTGCCCATTCTGAATCACTTATATCTGAGGGATAAGCTTTTCGTCCTATTTTTGCTTAATTTAATTGAATCTAACTTTTCTTTTTTATCGCTTGATATGGCTCTGGCTGCTCTTCTTTATTTTCTTTTTACAAACAGTCTTTTTAAGATTGATAAGACACGGCAGTACAATCCGTAATACGAAAGAGATTCCTTGGTGATTAATTTCACTCTGTGTATACAGTATATAAAAGGCGATCGCGATCGTTTGTTCATTGCAAACAATTATTACCTATTGTCATTAAACCTTAAATTATCTAAAGTCACCCGTTAGACATCTTTGCGTTAGTTTTCACTACTATATGTTGAAGATACCAGCACAAAATAAAGGAAAACATCATTTATGTCTTATCTGATTGAGGCAGTATTAAGCTCAGAAGAAAAACACGATCTCAGAGAATTTATTAGTGAATTACAAAACTCACATCAAAAATACTTATTACGAAACGATATACTTCAAGCTTTTGAAAAATTTTCTCCCCAAAAAGATAACAGAGTCAAGGCTAATTTTAAATCTCGTTTAGGTCGGTTGATTTATTGTACGCAAGAAATTATTACCGATCGAGAAAGTATTTGTCTAATTATTAGATCTAAAATTGCCAAACAAGAAGCCTATCGTATCTTTGACGATCTGAGTTTTGAGTATATTTCCACTCCTCAATTACTAGATATCCGCGATCGCTTTGTCAATCATTTTCATCCCGAAGAGGGAGATGTATTTGAAATTGACTTTGAGCCTTTTTACGATTATTCTCCTATCCTCCGCGATCCCAAAAATATTGGGAAAGGAGTACGTTTTCTCAATCGTTTTTTATCGAGTAAACTCTTTCAAGATCCCAACCAATGGCTGGCAGCACTCTATAATTTCCTCAGTATTCATAGCTACAACGGCACGACTTTATTAATTAATGGACGCATCAAAAACAGACAGCAGCTATCGGAACAAGTTAAACAAGCCTTAAATTTTGTCAGCGAATTAGAAGAAGAACAACCCTACGAAGAATTTCGCTTCGACTTACAAGATATGGGGTTTGAACCAGGTTGGGGTAATACAGCAGGTAGAGTTAAAGAAAGTTTAGAAATTTTAGATGAATTAATTGACTCTCCCGATGATGGAGTATTAGAAGCTTTTCTTTCTCGCATTCCCATGATCTTCCGTATTGTTTTAGTATCGGTTCATGGTTGGTTTGCTCAAGAAGGAGTATTGGGTCGTCCCGATACAGGTGGTCAGGTTGTCTATGTCCTCGATCAAGCCAAAAGCATCGAAAAACAACTACAAGAAGATATTACTCTAGCAGGATTAGATAGTTTTCGGGTTCAGCCTAAAGTAATGGTTCTTTCTCGTTTAATTCATAACAGTGATGGAACTCGTTGTAACGAGAGATTAGAAAAAATTCACGGTACGGATAATGCCTGGATTTTACGTGTACCTTTCCGCGAGTTCAATCCGAATATGACACAAAATTGGATTTCTCGGTTTGAAATTTGGCCCTATCTAGAAACCTATGCAGTCGATGCAGAGAAAGAACTATATGCAGAGTTTCAAGGAAAACCCGACCTAATTATTGGTAACTATTCTGATGGTAACTTAGTTGCTTTTTTACTCGCCAGACGCTTAAAAATAACTCAGTTCAATATTGCTCATGCTCTAGAAAAATCTAAATATCTATTTAGTAATCTTTACTGGCAAGACTTAGAAAGTACTTATCATTTTTCCTTGCAATTTACGGCAGACATTATTGCCATGAATGCAGCTAATTGTATTATCAGCAGTACCTATCAAGAGATAGTCGGTAGACCAGATAGTGTCGGACAATATGAATCCTATGATAATTTCACCATGCCCGACCTATATCATGTAGTTAAAGGTATCGAGTTATTTTCGCCAAAATTTAATGTAGTTCCCCCTGGAGTCAACGAAAAAATTTATTTTCCCTATACTCGTACAGAAGATAGAGTCCCTCATAAAAGCGAAAAACTAGCAGAATTATTATTTACGACTGAAGATCCTAGTTTTATTTTTGGCAATTTAGAAGATACTAACAAACGCCCTCTTTTTTCGATGGCGCGGTTAGACAGAATTAAAAATTTAACAGGTTTAGCGGAATGTTTTGGCAATTCTTCAGAGTTACAAGCACATTACAATTTAATTTTGGTAGCAGGTAAAATTCACGGAGTAGAATCTGACGATAATGAAGAAAGGGAAGAAATTGAAAAAATGTATCGGATTATCGAGCAGTACAATCTTCATGGGAAGATGCGCTGGCTTGGTATTCGCTTGCCCAAAGTTGATTCGGGGGAAATATATCGGGTAATTAGCGATCGCCAAGGTGTATTCGTACAACCTGCTTTATTTGAAGCTTTTGGTCTAACTATTTTAGAAGCAATGATTTCGGGTTTACCTACTTTTGGTACTCAGTTTGGAGGCCCTCTAGAAATTATTCAAGATGGCGTAAACGGTTTTTATATCAATCCGACTAATTTAGAAGAAACTGCCCAGAAATTGCTAGATTTTGCTACTAAATGCGAACATAATCCCGATTATTGGCAACAAATGTCGCGCAAAGCAATCGATCGAGTATATAGTACTTACACCTGGAAGATTCATACAACAAAGTTATTATCTCTTGCCCGTATTTATGGATTCTGGAACTTTACTTCTCAAGAGAAACGGGAAGACTTATTACGCTATATTGAATCTCTGTTCTATTTAATCTATAAACCAAGAGCCAAGGAATTGTTACAGCAGCATCTCGATCGATCTTAGGAACAAACATTTAAATAGTATCTTACGTGGTTGGACATGGCGAAGATATCTAGCCGTCCCCCACGCGCTTTTTAATTTCTAGGGTCTACCCAAAATAAAATTGCTGTAAGTCTCGCTAAAAAAATTCGGGAGACTTAATAGGTTGATGATGATGGCAAGTAGGACTGACAGAAGCACCATAAATTTTTAGAAGATTTTCGGGAATAAGTGTATCTTGGGGTGAACCTTGATAAAGTAATTGACGATTTAAGCAAATAACCGAGTCACAATATTTACTCACTAAATCTAAATCGTGGGAAACTTCTAAAATTGTCCAGTTTTCTTCTTGTTTTAGTTGGTTTAGTAAAGCTGCAAACTCCATTTCTCCTGTGGCATCTACTCCTGCTAGAGCTTCATCAAGCACTAAAAGACGACGAGGAACGACAAGACAATAAGCTAGTAATACTCGTTTTAATTCTCCTCCGCTTAGAGTTCCAATTTTTTGTCGAGCTTGTTTAGTCAGATTAACTTGTTCTAAAGCTTGTTGAATAATTCCCTGTTTGCGTTTTTGAGAATACCACCATTGTTTTTTGTTTAAGCCTAAACCAACTAACTCCGCTACCGTTAGGGGAAAGGTTCGTTCAAAAGGAAATTTTTGAGGAATATAACCAATTTCTGGTTTAAATCGATTTAAATGCCGACCATTCCCGTCAAATAGTTTTATTTGACCCGATTTTATGGGAATTAAGCCGAGAATAGTTTTAATTAAAGTACTTTTACCCGCACCATTAGGTCCAATAATTGCCGTGTGAGTGCCTGGTAATAAATCTAAAGATACATTATCTAATGCTAGGTATTCGCCCCGCATTACCGATAAGTTTCTAACTGTAACTATATTTTGCTGCATTTTGCTCTTTTTATCTAGAACCAATTACTACTTACAGGCTCTTTCTAAAGCTGCTAAATTATTCCTCATAGCTTGAAAATAATATTGTGGATTAGTTTCTCCTGCTTCAATTGGATCGATCGCTATCTTAGGTAAATTGAGATCGTCAGAGATTTGCTGGATACGCTTGTCTGGGATACCAGGTTCGGTGATTAAAGCTTTTACCTGAAATTGTTCGGCAGCTTGTTGTACTCTTTGGATATCTTTCGGGGTGATATTGTCTTCGGGAATTTCGACTATTGCTTCTTGCTGGAGTTCGTAACGTCGTGCTAGATAGGGAAAAGCATTGTGAAAAGTAATAAATTTACAACCTTTCATTGGTGCTAGACGTTGAGAAAATTCATTGTCTAGCTGTTGTAGTTGTTGGATATAAGCCTCTGCATTAGTCTTATAGATATCCGCGTTATTGGGATCGGCGACGATTAAACCATCACGGATATTGGCTATTTGTTGTTGTGCCAAAACTGGGTCTAACCAGATATGAGGATTTCCTGCTTCATGATGATGTTCGTCTTCTCGATGATGTTGGCTTTCTTCTTCCTCAATTACTTCTATTCCCGAACTCGCGTCAATTTGCTGGAGTTCAGTATTACCAACATTAGCAATTAAGCTTTCTAAAAATTCTTCGATACCCAACCCATTTTTGACAAGAATATTTGCCTGATTTATAGTTTGAGCATCTTCTGGAGTTGCTTGATAGTCATGAATTTCTGTTCCTGGAGTAATTAAATAGCATCTACTAATTTAAAGCTAATGATAATCATTATCATGATAAATTATTTAGGCGCGATCGACTACAGTTAAATAGAGAAACAACATATTTTTTAAAATTAAGGAGAATTAGTAATGGAGCAAGAGGAATCTTTACTTGCTTTAAAAATTGCAGTGATGACTGTTTCGGATACGAGAACGGAGGATGACGATCGCTCTGGTAAGATCTTAGTAGATAGTTTGACCACAGCAGGACATTATTTGGCAAAAAAAATTATCGTTCCTGACAATATCTACAAAATTCGCGCTGTTGTTTCTGACTGGATTGCCGATGAATCTGTTCGAGTAATATTAACCACGGGGGGTACGGGAGTTACGGGAAGAGATGGAACTCCAGAAGCAATTAAACCATTGTTAGATAAGGAAATTGAGGGATTTGGCGAGATATTTCGGATGATTTCCTATCAAGAAATTAAAACTTCTACGATTCAGTCTCGTACTCTAGCAGGGGTTGCCAATGGCACTTACATTTTCTGTTTACCTGGTTCTAGTGGTGCTTGTCAAACAGGATGGAACATAATCAAAGATCAACTAGATTCTCGAAATCGCCCTTGTAATTTAGCTCAATTAATTCCTAGATTAAGAGAAACTTAAGCCTAGAACTGATATAAAGTAATGATAGAACCTCATTATCCCCATATTCTGCTCTCCTTTGACTACCGTGGTTGTACTATCGAGATCGATCGCGATGAAGTGGAAGGAAAGAGTATTTATGCTGCATGGGTCAACCACGAGCGAGGATGTGCCGTAGCTGTAACTAGTGCGAGTACGCCTAAAGAGGCAATTAAAAAAGCAAAAACTTGGATCGATCGAAGATTAACAGAATAAATATATATATTTAAAGCAAGAGTTTTATCGGTGACTTTTTTTAATCTTAGTCTTTCAATGTATAAGTGAAGACTAAAACCATTTAAACTAGAAATTAAGAGAGAGTAGGCGAGGTGGTTGCAGATTTGTTAATAGCAAGTCTGAGGAAAGTCCGGGCTCCCCAAAGACCAGACTTGCTGGGTAATTCCCAGTGCAGGCGACTGTGAGGATAGTGCCACAGAAAAATACCGCCAATTTGTCATTAGTCATTTGTAGAATACTAAAGACGAGGGACAAATTTGGTAAGGGTGCAAAGGTGTTGGTAAGAGCGCACCAGCAGTATCGAGAGGTACTGGCTCGGTAAACCCCGGTTGGGAGCAAGGTCGGAGGAACAAAGGTTGGTCTTTTCCCCGTTCCGCTATTGGTGAACCGCATGAGGTGTTTGGTAACAAACATCCCAGATAGATAACCGCCCTCAAGCTCGTGTATATAAGACTATATCTCGAACTTGAGAACAGAACCCGGCTTACGTTCCGACTCTCTCTTTTACTTTAAAACCGCTTCGCGGTTAGCTGTAAGCTTTAAGTTCTTAGCTAATAGCTGGTTAAAGTCAAATTAATATTTTGTACTATACTGTTCGATCGCATCAAAAAAAATCGATCGCCGATCGAGTCTCCGAGTTGATAGAATAACCTTCAATGCTGCAACACCCAAGACGAATTAAACAACTACAACAACTGATGCAAAAATTAGGGATAGAAGATACCGTCCCTCCAGATTGGGATTTGTTAGATTTAGCTCTAATTCATCCGAGTATTTCTCATGATAAAAATTACGAACAGCTAGAATTTGTAGGGGATGCTGTAATCCGTTTGGCAGCAGCAGAAGTCTTATTAGAGACATACCCCAATGAGCCAGTAGGCGAATTTGCTGCTATTCGTTCCATTTTAGTGAGCGATCGCGTTTTAGCAGAAATTGCCGAGAGTTTTGGCATCGAACGTTATTTACTGATCGGTACTAATACTTTAGCCAATCCTGCGGGCAGACAATCTTGGTTGGCAGATGCTTTTGAGGCTATTTTGGGCGCACTCTATCTCAGTACTAACACCATGCAACTCATTCGTCCCTGGCTGGATGAAATTTTAAAAGTAAAAGCAGCAGAAATACGTCTCGATCCCGCACGACAAAATTATAAAGATGCTCTGCAAGAATGGACTCAAGGCAAATATAAATTGCTACCAAAATACCAAGTTAGTGAAAATCCTCAAGGCGATCGCTATCGGTTTCGCGCAGAAGTTTGGTTAAATGGTAATTGTTTGGGTACTGGCGAAGGGCGTTCTAAAAAGTTGGCAGAACAAGCTGCTGCAAAAGAAGCGTTTTTAGCGGTAGAAGACGAAACTTCTGTAAAGAGTTAAAGATATTTAAATGAAACTTGGAGTAGCAGTATTAGGGGTAGGACGATGGGGAGTACATTTTGTCCGCAATTTTTTAACTCACCCTCAAACAGAATTAAAAGCGATCGTCGATCGCCATCCAGAAAGATTGGCTTATTGTCGAGAAAAATTTGCTCTAGATGATAACAGAGTTACTTTAGCAACGGATTGGTCGGAAATAAGACAACGTCAAGATATTCAGGCGATAGTTGTTGCTACTCCTGCCTCGACTCACTATTCTTTAATTAAAGATGCTCTGGAGCGAGGTTATCATGTTTTGGCGGAAAAACCGTTAACTCTCAATCCAACTGAATGTATCGAACTAACTAAACTAGCAGAAGCCAAACAGCTAGAACTTTTGGTCGATCATACTTATTTATTCAATCCTGCGGTACAGAAAGGACGAGAAGTTATTGCTACCAATAAATTAGGTCAATTGCGTTATGGTTATGCTACCCGCACCCATTTGAGTCCTGTCCGTCAAGATGTAGATGCGCTCTGGGATTTGGCTATTCACGATCTGGCTATCTTCAATTATTGGCTACAAGAAATACCTATTAAAGTACAAGCTAGAGGTAATGTTTGGCTACAACCAGATAAACAGATGTCAATTTCGGCTCGATCTGGTTTAGCTGACTTGGTCTGGTTGACTTTGTTTTATCCTAGTGGTTTTCAGGCTACAATTCATTTGTGCTGGCTAAATCCCGATAAACAAAGAAGATTATGTGTTGTTGGTAGTCAAGGAAGTTTAATTTTTGATGAAATGTCTGCCGATGCACCCCTAACTCTCCAGCAGGGTCATTTTGAGCGAAAAGAAGAAAATTTTATTCCTGTAGGACAATTTCGGCAGATAATCCCCCTAGAAACAGCCGAACCTCTATTTCAAGTAGGCGATCGCTTTATTCAAAATATTCTTACTCAAAATAAATCTTCCATCTCATCGGGTTGGGTAGCAGCAGAATTGGTCAAAATTTTAACTGGTCTGACTCAATCTTTGGCGCAACAAGGAGAAATTATTTCTCTAGAATCCGAGATGGAAGGAGTTAAGCGTCAAAATTAGCGGAGGTTTCTGCTAGAGACAAAACAATATTGACGGTAGTGCCTTTATTTTCTCCTTCACTGTATAAACTTATTTTACCTCCCATTAATTCCAATAAATTACGAGATATGGCCAAACCCAAACCCGTACCACCAAATCTTCTAGTAGTCGAGCCATCTACCATTACAAAAGGTCGGAATAATTTATCCTGTTGACTCGGAGCGATACCTATTCCTGTATCTTTTACAGTTATGGTTACTTTAGTCGGTAGATCGGAAGTAGCAGAGTTAGACGAGAAATTATGTTTCGATTCTGTTACTACTGACTCTGTTTTTAATTCTTGCCCCTCAGAAAATCTTAATTCATTATTAGAAGCAGACATATTCAGATCTTGTCTTTTGACCCTAGAATTCGCTCCCATCCGAACATCGATGGTAATGCTGCCAGTATCGGTAAATTTAACAGCATTACCGACTACATTCAGTAAAACTTGTTTTAACTTAGCAGGATCGGCATTAACTATAATTTTCTCTTCTGCGATATTTGTTTTAAGCTGCAATCGTTTTTGTTGGAGGGGAACGGCTTGTAAATCTATTACTTCATTGAGTATTTTTGGTAAATCCACTTTTTCGAGAATTACCGAAAGCTTGCCTGCTTCAATTTTAGAAATATCCAAAACATCGTTAATAATTTCTAGTAAATGGATTGCTGCATCGTCTGCTTGTTGTAAAAATTCGATTTCTTCTTCTTTACTATCGCAATAATCGTCTTTCACCACCCGCACACAGTTAATAATCCCGTTTAAGGGGGTTCTGAGTTCGTGGGAAGTGGTTGCGAGAAATTCGCTTTTGAGTTGATTGGCATTTTGTGCTTCTTTCCATGCCGAGACAATCTCTTCTCCCCAAGCTCTTAATCTAGTTACCATTTCATTAAGAGCTAAAGATAGTTGATTAAATTCGCGAATCTGAAAATTTTGTGGGGGCAAATCACTAGAGTGTAAATGTTCTTCTTTGAGGGCGTAATCTCTTAATTGTTCGAGAGGACGAGCAAGCTCGCTAGACATATATAATGTTGCCAAGGAACTAGCTGCAATTAACCCAAAAGTCATTGCCACTAAAGCTTGACGGATTTCTTTGAGGGGTAAAAGAGCCTGATCTAGAGGGGTAACAGCGAGAATAATCCATTTGTGTTGGCGATCTTCACTAATAGGGCTAGGAATAGAGCTATATCCTGCTACTAATTCGACACCGTCTTTTTCGAGAAAGAAAAGATGAAAAAAATCTTGTCTACCAGCGATCGCATTTTTTAGGAGAATTTCTAATCTTTCAGCATCGGGCATTTGCCGAATATTCAGTCCTACTCGTTGAATAAAAGGATGAGCCAGAATAATTCCATCTTGATTGATAGCTACGGTATAACCATCTAAAGAGCCAGCTTTTACTCTTTCTTGAGCCAGGAGGGCTGATTGAATACTTATAGCATAACGTAATCTACCACCGCGATCGTATACTGGGGCAGTTAACCAAATTTTGAGTTGATTGTTGAGGGATTCTTTGACAACTCGATCGGTATCGGTTAGAGGAGAAGTAGACGGTAATAGCAATTTAACATCTACGCGGTTGGGTGTAGTGATAACTTGATTTTGCCTTTCGGGCCATAAATGATTATTGACTTCGACTGGTTCGGTACAATTACTAGTAACGATCTTGTTAGTTCTTAGCTCGCTCAGTTGAGCGCATAATATGTTACCAGGTAAGATATCTGTCAACTGAGCCATAAAAATGCTGTGGTTGTTAGGATAATCCAATTTGATAGAGGCTGCATCGCTAGCACTAGCTAAATTAGTTCTCAAAGCTTCTACAGATTGTTGAATACTCTCTCCTTTTCTAACTGCGCTTTCTGTTAAGTTTTGTCTAGCAGTGTCGAGAAAAGCGGAACGAGCTTTACGATAAGTTACATAAACTCCCATTAATAACACTGGTACACTCAGCAGCAGGAGGCGCGAGAGTAAGATACGACGAAAAGATGATTGACCTAGTGCCATAAAACAAGGGACAGATTACTTCTAAACACTTACTGAATCATTTAAGCAAACCACAATTACCATGATACCGATTGACGAGTAACCTTAATAAGTTAATAAGATCTCTTGACAGGGGAAAGGATGAATCAGAGCTATTTTTTTCAGTTTATAAAGAGGGAGGTTAGCTTATTATATTTGAGAGAAAAAAATATTTTCTCAGACAGTAATTTAACTAGTGTTTTTTGTATTGTAGTCATGAAAACTAATTGATTGGTTTGAAGATTTAATGAATCGACCTCAAACAACCTTAGTATTAGCCATGACTGCTGATGGTAAGATCGCGGATAAAGCTTCTTCTCCTGCGCGTTTTGGTTCTCCATCGGACAAACTACACTTAGAAAAGCAAGTTTCTTTGGTAGATGCGGTACTTTTTGGTGCGGGGACTCTACGTTCTTATGGTACTACTTTACCCGTCAATAAGTTGGAATTTTTACAGGCAAGACAAAAAAGAGGGCAATCGCCTCAGCCATTACAGATAGTTTGTTCTGCTTCTGGTCAACTTAGCCCTAAGCTCCGCTTTTTTTCTCAGCCAGTTCCTCGCTGGTTATTAACTACTCCAAAAGGAGCTAACCTATGGCAAGAAAATAAGATGTTTGAGCGGATCTTAGTCTCAAAAAGCGATCGCTTTTCATCAAGATTATCCGAGGGTGAATCGATCGATTGGCTATCGGTTTTAGCTCAATTCAAACAACTAGGGATAGAGAAATTAGCTATTTTAGGTGGGGGAAAGTTAGTTGCTTCTTTGTTAGAAGTCAACGCTCTTGATGAATTTTATTTAACTATTTGCCCGTTTATCTTAGGAGGAGAAAATACACCTACTCCAGTAGCAGGAAAAGGATGGTTACAAGAACGAGGACTAAAGCTAGAATTGATTAGCGTCAAACAAATCGATCGAGAAGTATTTCTTCACTATCAAATCAAAAACTAGTCTAATAATTACATAGATCTTTAAGTAGCTATTAGCTGGTTATAAGCAAAAATCAGGTTTCAAGAATTATTTGCCCTTGAAACCTCGGACTAGGAACTAACGAATTTGAGAAGAAACAGCGTCAGAAATTGTAGGTATCTCTGCTTGTATTCCTCTGGCGGATTGGATAATAGCGTAAAAACAAACTACTAAAGAACCAAGAAAAATAGTATTGTTTAGAGTTTCTATAAGCAGATTTTCTCTACCTAAACCTGGTGCTAATACATTAATCACTAAACTACAAACAATTAACAAAATGTCTAAGAGAATCGCTTGCATAGTGTTAAAACGGACAAAATAAGTAAAGCGATCGCTCCTCACAATACCAAACCATAAGCCAAAAAAGACAATTAATCCTGCAAAAGGAAGACTAAATTCTAGGGTAATTAGGGGGGTTAGAGGGGCATAAATAATACCCAGTAGCGGAAATTGCCTGAGTAATGACAAGCCAAAAGGCAAAGCATATACTAAGGGCAATAAATACACGAGTGCCGAAATAGTACGATCTTTAATATCGGAATTCATAGGTTATTTTACTTGCTTATCACAATTAATCTATCTTAATATTTTGACAGATTTTCTTGTTAGGCAATAAGACCAGAAGTAATACTTATTTCTGTAAAATCTTAATTTATTCTATTTCTAGAGCAATTTCTTCCTTGCCCTCGGATTTTTCCGAATCCTCATCTGTTACGTCTGTATCTGGCTCATCAATTTCTAGAGCAATTTCTGGTTCGATATCTTCTGCTGTTTCGCTACTATCTATTACTTCAATTTCCGCAATATTTTCTTGAGGACGATCGGATTCTTGTATAACAGAGGATAAACTTTCTGGTTCTTTTGTAGGTTCTGTGACGCTTATTTCTATGTCAGAATCTTCAAAATTCTCCATCTCTTCGGCAGTAGAAGTAACCATTAGCGATCGATCTATTTCTTCTTCGCTAGTTTCTAGATCGGCTAATTCTGGCTCAACTACCGACTCGATGCTTTCTTCTGTTTCAGCAACATTTTCCTGTAGTTCACTGATTTCGGCTAATTCTTCTGAAAGAATAGCAGTAGATTCTGCTACTTGTTCCATCTTATTGAGTTCTGTGGCTAAAGTATCGGTTATGGATTCTGCCTGTTCGATTTCAGCCATTTCTTCGGGATTAGCTTCGGTTTCTATCTCTTGCTGGATTTTAGTTAATTGTTGAGATAAATTAGTAGCTATTGCTTGTGCTTTTTCAATTTCAGCTATTTCTTCAGGATTGGCTTCTGTTTCTATTTCTTGTTGGATTTTAGTTAATTGTTCGGACAGAGCAACTGCCATTTCTTCTATTTGCTGAATCTCATCTACTTCTTCTACATTAGCTTCAGCTTCAGCAAAGTGCTGAATTTCGGCTAGTTTATCAGTAAGAATAGATAAATCGAATTTAGCATTAGAGGCTAACCCACTAGTCCATTGCTGAAAGCCGTCTATTTTACTTTGTGTATCTGTAGCCAGATCGACAGTCAATTTTTGGATATATTCTAATTGCTCTTGAGTATCGCCAACTAAACTATTACTGAGAGTTTGAATATAAGCGATCTGCTCTTTGGTATTATTAACTAGATCGCTACGCCAGACCTGAATATTTTCGATACTGTTGTTGATATTACCAATTAGGTCTTGATACCAGCTACCTACTTTCGTAAATTCTTCAGGTATCTTTTCTATATTGGATAATTTAGATTGAAAATCACTTGTAATATCTCCTATATAGTCACTAGGAACTTGTTCCCAGAGTTGGGCAGTGGTTGTTTGCAGCTTTTCTTTCCACTTAGAGAAATCAAATCCTTCTTCTGTATTAATATTTTCGACAGCTATTATAGAAATATTTTTTTGAGGATTAAATTGCGCGTCTATATTTATAGAACTTGCTAAAGCTGCTGGCTGAAACATTAAACTCATGACTGCGATCGCAGAAATAAGTAACTTTAGTCTCATAGCTTAGACTCCTAAATATAAATAATTAAGTATATTTACCCCAATCCTAAAATGTGGCATGGGACAAAATCGGGACGCACAGAGACTAGCGATCGCCATAAATGCAAAAGCTTAAAGTTGCCACTGAAAAAAGTCAACCATATTACCTAGCATTCGATGTTTAATTAAAGAACGCTGTTGCCAGTCTTGATCTGTCACTCGTTGACTTTGAGCAAAACCTTTTTCAAAAGTACTTCTAATTCCTTCTACTAACTTAGGTTGTGCGCTGCAAATATCCAATTCTTCGTTATGACAAAAACTGCGAGGAGCGAAATTAGCACTCCCCGTAGTCGCCCAGCGATCGTCAATTAAGAGTAATTTAGCATGGGTCATACTGGGCTGATATTCATAAATTTCTACACCGCCTTTTTTTGTGCCGTAATGATCGATAACTAAACGTACTTTTACCCCTTCTGAGGCTTTTTTGGCGATCGCAGCAGCAAAATCATCGGCGCGTTTGCCTGGAGTCATAAAAAAGGTTTCAAAATCTATGGTATATTCTGCCTTACTAATGGCATCTATACGAGCTTGCTGGATGGCATCTACTTCATTCCAAAAATCTGTGATTACTCCTTGAGTCACAAAAGAATTGGTAATACTAGCTAACGTAAAGGGAAATTCGGGGTCTTCTGGACGGGGTGCGTGTATGACTTTATATCTAATGCGATCGCGGAATGCTCCCCGCAAATAAAAACCAATAAATATAATTAAACTGAGGATTAATATAATAATAAATAGCCATTGAAAAACTAATTGAATTATCGTCCACATAAGCTTAGACGCACTAAAGTTACCTATCATATTCCTTATCCATAAGGCGTTTGAGCATTTTAAAGTGCAATGTAAATGCGTCTAAGCTTATTAAAAAGGTGATTGGCGATCGAACCGACCATGTAAGTTTTTTACTTGTTTTAATTTTAAAGAGGGTTTTTAGACTTCTCAGACAAAATTAAGAGCAATTATTTTAAATAGTCGTCACAATAAAAAAGAAGCAAGATACTTACATTCGAGAATAAAACTATGATTGCTACTGAGTTGGCTTCTCGCGATATCGCCTCATGGCTAGGTAAAGAAGCAGAAGATTTGTTGGCATATCAAGCCAAAGTACCAAAAGATAGCTTACATTTACCAGGAACAGATTTTATCGAGCGTATTTTTGTAAATAGCGATCGCAATCCTCAAGTACTCCGCTCTTTGCAGCAGCTATACTCTACAGGAAGACTGGCTAATACTGGTTATCTATCAATTTTACCTGTAGATCAAGGGATCGAACATTCGGGAGCAGCTTCTTTTGCTCCTAACCCCATCTATTTCGATCCAGAAAATATTATCAAATTAGCTCTAGAAGGTGGTTGCAATGCAGTTGCTACTACTTTGGGAGTTTTGGGTATGGTATCTCGTAAATATGCCCATCGTATTCCCTTCATCGTCAAGCTAAATCACAACGAATTACTAACTTATCCCAATCCCTCGGATCAAATTATGTTTGCTTCGGTAAAACAGGCTTGGAATTTGGGCGCAGTAGCCGTAGGGGCAACTATCTATTTTGGTTCGCCCGAATCATCCAGGCAAATACAAGAAGTTAGTCAAGCTTTTGCTCAAGCTCATGAATTGGGTATGGCAACAATTCTTTGGTGTTATCTGCGCAATGATGTTTTCAAACAAGATAAAGATTACCATCTAGCAGCAGATTTAACAGGACAAGCCAATCATTTAGGTGTAACTATCGAAGCAGATATCATTAAACAAAAATTACCCGAATGTAATGGCGGTTACCAAGCAGTTGCTCAAGCTACAGGGGAAAAATACGGTAGAACAGACGATCGCGTTTATAGTAACCTCACCAGCGATCACCCCATCGATCTTACTCGCTATCAAGTACTTAACTGTTATGCAGGGCGTAGTGGTTTAATTAATTCTGGTGGTGCTTCTGGAGATAACGATTTTGCTTCTGCCGTGCGTACCGCGGTAATTAATAAGCGTGCTGGTGGCTGTGGTTTGATTTCGGGTAGAAAAACTTTTCAACGTCCTCTGGCTGAAGGAGTTAAGCTATTCCATGCCATTCAGGATGTTTATCTTTCTGATGATGTGACTATTGCTTAGTTATCGGTGCGATCCCGATACAGATATTACGATCGATAGATGTCGGGCAATTGTGTAGCTAAGAACTACAATAAATTGCCCGTTTTAATTAGTTTTCGACTTAAAATTAGTCCAATTTATCAGCTTGTCGCTGGCAGACTAATACAGTTCCGCGATTTCCTCTGGTAATTCGTAACTCCTCATCTAAGTAAAGTATTTTTAATATCCCTTTGGGAGACTTATTCATAGTGAAAACTCTTTTACCTGTTTGAGTATCTATGTCTGATGCTTTACTCATTCCGAACATCCATTTAATAAAAATAGATTTAATTTTCTCTTGCCAACTAAGCTGAGATGGTTGAGAATTTCGATCGAATACTTGCAACCATTCTTTCATTTTTAATGGTTCTTTTGTTTCTCGTGGCATTAATTCTCCCCCTGTAAACTTCACTTGTACCGTATCTTTACTAGCAGGAGAACATACGGCTAAATTCTTCACTATCCCTTTTAACTCAGGAATATTTTCATCTATGGTTCTAAACTCAACCACAATATCGTGAGTAAGTTCGTTTTCCTTACCCGTAGAAAAAACAGGTTGCAGTACTCGTTCGATTTCTACCAGCATTCCCGCAGGCTCGAACATATTAAATGCCAATCTTCCCAGAGTATAAATATATCTTCCTTGAGGATCGTTTTGACGATCTGGAAAATTGGGTGCATTAATTAACAACCAATTACCTTCTAGTAGTTTTCTATTTTCTGTGGGTGCGCTTTCTGGGTTGAGGGATGCTAACTTATCTATGGCTGCTATAACTTCTTTATCTTTAGTGTCACCACCACTTTTTTTTAGTGCTTCGATTAAAGCTGTTTTAGCAATACTTCTCTCGGTTATAGTAGTATCCATTGCTATTTACTATTTGATTTTTTCTTGTTTTTATACTAACGAAAGGAAAATTTTGGCGATCGTCTATCCTAATAACTAGATAAAAAAGAATTTTAGGATTAATTCAGTGAAGCAAGTATACAGCGATTTCAATAAATCTTTAAAAGAACGAGAGCGAGCGATCGTAATTGGTGGGAGTATTGCTGGTTTACTCAGTGCTAGAGTACTAACAGATTATTTCGATGAGGTAATTATTGTCGAACGAGATAAACTACCAGCCACCCCTCAAGCTCGTCGGGGTGTTCCTCAATCGGTACAACCTCATGTGTTATTTACTAAAGGTTACAGAATTTTAGCCGAGTTGTTTCCTGGTATAAAAGAACGACTACAAACAAATGGTGCGATAACCATTGACTGGGCGAGGGAATTTAAATATTTTCTTGAAGGGAAATGGACATTTTCCAGCGAATATCCTTCAGATCTTGTTTCTGTTACTTGTACTCGCTACCTTTTAGAGTGGACAATTCGCCAAGAATTATCAAAGCTACCCCGAATTAGTTTTCTTGAAGAAAGTAAAGTTACAGGTTTAGTTTACGATAGTGCCGAAAAGCAAATTAAGGGAGTTTATCTATTTCGTTCGGACACACCACTATATGCCAATTTAGTTGTAGATGCTGGCGGTAGAAGTTCTCATGCTCCTCAATGGCTTAGAGAAATTGGTGTTACTCCTGCTCCAGAAACATTGGTTAATCCTTTTTTGGGTTATGCTACTCGTCGTTATCAAATTCCAGATAATTGTAATCCAGACTGGAAAGTATTATTAATTTCTCAGACTCCACCTAAAAATACTCGTTTGGGATATTTAGCTCAGATTGAAAACGGTGAATTTATTGCTACCTTAGGAGGGTATGGCAAAGATTTTCCACCTCTAGATGAGAAGGGTTTTCTGGAATTTGCCCAAAGTTTGGCACAACCAGATTTTTATCGCTCGATCGCCAATGCTACTCCTAAATCTTCCATTTATGCTCATCGGGCTACTGCTAACCGTCTGAGAAACTACGATCGAATTAAACTACCTTCAGGTTTTGTAGCTGTAGGTGACGCGGTATGTGCTTTATGTCCTGTTTATGGTCAGGGAATGACTGTTAGTGCTTTGGGTGCAAAAACTTTACAAGCTTGGTTAGATAAATCTTTATCTAAAAAACTAGATAATAATCGCTTTCAGAAACAATTAGCCCAAAATAACTCTTTCCATTGGACGCTAGCTACCAGTCAAGATTCCCGCTTTCCTAGTACTGTAGGAGGCAAACAAAGTCAGGACGGAATACTCGCTAAATTAATGTCGGGCTATATGAATAAATTAATGCATAAGTCTGTATCTGAACCCAAACTGCATCTAAGATTTTTAGAAGTTTCTCATTTATTGCGCTCTCCTTTGGCATTGTATCATCCTGAGGTTGTCTGGAAGGTTTTGACTTGAAGTTGAATTTTCGATCGATCAAATATGAGGCATCAAACTTCCGTAAAAACCTCAGTTAAATTTAAACAAAAACGAACTTAATGAAAATATAAAGTTTTCTGGTAAAGTCAGCGTTCAGAATAGTTGTGAGTAGTAATTACAAGTTAATGCAATATGTCAGAAGCAACGATCGAATCTATTCTGCAAGAAAAACGTTTATTTAATCCTCCTTCGGAATTAGCTGAAAATGCTGACATTAAAAGCCTAGAGCAGTATCGGGAATTATACGAGCGAGCAGCAGCCGATCCAGCAAAATTTTGGTCAGAACTAGCCGAAAAAGAACTACATTGGTTTCAAAAATGGGATAAAGTACTTGATTGGCAACCACCTTTTGCTAAATGGTTTGTCAATGGCAAAATAAATATTTCCTATAACTGTCTCGATCGCCATCTAACTACTTGGCGTAAAAATAAGGCAGCTTTAATTTGGGAAGGAGAACCAGGAGACTCTCGTACTCTCACCTATGCTCAGTTGCATCGAGAAGTATGCCAGATGGCAAATGTAATTAAAGAGTTAGGGGTGAAAAAAGGCGATCGCGTGGGTATCTATATGCCAATGATTCCCGAAGCTGCGATCGCGATGTTAGCTTGTGCTAGAATTGGCGCAGCCCATAGTGTGGTATTTGGTGGGTTTAGTGCCGAAGCTCTTAAAGCCCGTTTACTCGATGCAGAAGCTAAACTAGTTATCACTGCCGATGGTGGCTTCCGTAAAGATAAAATTGTTCCCCTTAAAGATGCTGTAGACAAAGCCCTAGCAGATAATGGTGTACCCAATGTCGAAAATGTTTTGGTAGTACAGCGCACCAAACAAGAAATCCATATGGAAGCAGATAGAGATCATTGGTGGCACGACTTAAAACCGAAAGCCTCTGCTAATTGTCCTGCTGAACCGATGGATAGTGAAGATTTACTGTTTATTCTCTATACTAGTGGGACAACTGGTAAACCAAAAGGGGTAGTTCATACTACTGGTGGTTATAATCTCTATACTCATATGACTACTAAATGGACATTCGATCTTAAAGATACGGATGTTTACTGGTGTACTGCCGATGTAGGTTGGATTACAGGGCATAGTTATATCGTTTATGGCCCTCTTTCTAATGGTGCAACTAGTGTGATGTATGAAGGTGCGCCTCGCCCGTCTAACCCTGGTTGTTTGTGGGATGTAGTAGAAAAATACGGCGTGACTATTTTTTACACCGCACCGACCGCTATTCGTGCTTTTATTAAAATGGGAGACCAGCACCCTAATGCTCGAGATCTATCTTCCTTAAGGATTTTAGGTACTGTCGGCGAACCTATCAATCCTGAAGCCTGGATGTGGTACTATAAGGTTATTGGTGGGGAACGTTGCCCAATTGTCGATACTTGGTGGCAAACGGAAACAGGAGGATTTATGATTACTCCTCTGCCTGGGGCAACCCCAACGAAACCTGGTTCTGCGACTCGTCCTTTCCCTGGTATTATTGCTGATGTGGTCGATCTAGAAGGAAATCCTGTAGGTACGAACGAGGGTGGTTATTTAGTGATTAAGTATCCTTGGCCTAGTATGATGCGAACTGTATATAAAAATGATGCCCGCTTCCGCCGTACTTATTGGGAACATATTCCACCTAAAGAAGGAAAATATCTCTATTTTGCGGGAGATGGAGCGAGAAAAGACGAGGATGGTTATTTTTGGGTCATGGGCAGAGTCGACGATGTCATGAATATTTCGGGACATCGTTTGGGTACGATGGAGGTAGAATCGGCATTAGTTTCTCATCCTGCTGTAGCTGAAGCTGCTGTTGTTTCTCGTCCCGACGAAATAAAAGGAGAAGATGTCTATGCCTTTGTTACTCTAGAGGGTACATATCAACCCAGCGAAGAACTAAAAGCAGAACTAAAACAACACGTAGTTAAAGAAATAGGCGCGATCGCTCGTCCTGGAGAAATTCGTTTTACCGATGCTTTACCTAAAACTCGATCTGGTAAAATAATTCGCCGTTTCTTACGTAATTTGGCAGCAGGAGAAGAGCTAGTCGGAGATATCTCTACTATGGAAGATTTGAGTGTTTTAGATAAGTTGCGACAGGGTTGATCTTATTAGGCGTTGCTTTTTGATTAGCTATTAGTTATTAGTTATTAGTTATTAGCTATTAGCTTTTTATTCGGATTCGGCAACGCCTAAAATAAATTCGCCTACGGAAGACTCACTATAGTAATCTATCCCTGTTGCCCTGGCAAATAAATCTCCATTACCCGTACCCAGAGCGCAAGGAGCGAGATTCATGGCTGTGGCGACTAAATACATAGTCTGAATCATTACCCCTACGTGTTTTAAGATTAGGCTATAGGCGATCGATTCATAAGCCCAACTAACTCTAGCAAAACGAGCAGTAATAATAATTAAAATTTGCGGTGGAGAATTTTCACCGTTTGTTTTTTGAGCATTTTCTAAAAGAGCTTCTAAATATCGATCGCGTTGAGAAATTTGCTCTAATTGATGTTGTTGGGGACAATAATGATAGAGTCCAGAGGTAATATCTTCGCATTTATTTATAGCTAGATATAGTTCTAATTCGTAACAAGCTCCCCCCGCAGGATAGGGGCGATCGCTACATTCCATATATTGTCTGGCAAAAACTTTTCTTACTCTTGCCGAGCGATATAAAAATTCCCCTAATTCTTGTTGAGAAATTAGTCGATCGCCATGAACTCTAAGAGATTTTCTGGATTCTAAAATAAAGGTAAAAGGAGGATCTTCTTTTTTTAGCTTCTCAATATCTGGTTTGTACAGGGGAATAAAATTACTAGATACCTGAGGTTTGATGGCAGGAAGTGGTTTAATTTTGTTCAGAAAACGATAAGATTTACCTACAGCATTGGCGTGTCTACCCTTACGGCTACGAATATGAAATAGGAGATCGTGAAATTCCCATTGTGCCAGAGCATCGGTTTCTACTTCTTGGTTATTTTCATCTATTTCGTCAATTAGTCGAGCAGTTTTAAGCAAACTTAAAAAAGTCTCTGCTGTTTGCAGAGATACTTCGGGAATTGCAGTTAAGGCATTACAACTCTGTATTCTTGCGAGTTGGTACATCATTGCTGCACATCGCCAATCTTTTAAGTAAACTTTTATCTGAGATAGAGGTGATTCCCAGATGGTTTCAGTTCCTTCTTGATGACAATAGGCAAAGCGAGATAACTTATATTTTTTATCTGGTTTTATTTCTGCCCAAGTTAATTGAGAGTAGGAAGTTATAGGTACTAAAGTAGCCAAAGATACTCGATCGACTTTTAGCGTATGGCAGATTAGACCATGACGAATAAATTGTTGCAGATAATAATATAACTGAGGTAAATTAAGGCTACCATCAATTTGAGTTACTAAACTGGCTAATTTTTCATCTGTAGCCCCTTCCCCCTGAAGAGTAGCGATCGCTTTTTTGATGCCCGCAGAAAGATGGGACAGATCCAGCTTGAGATTAGCAGAATGCAATGTAAAACTATCATCTAGTTCTTGATGAACAGAAATATTTTCTTGAAAAGAAAGTAATATTGATGAGGACATTTTGCAATGTGATGTTAGTAGTTAGTAAGTAGTAGTGCAAAATGAATTACCCAATTGAGATCGTTAGTAGTTAGTAGTTAGTAGTTAGTAGGGTCTTAAAAGTGTGTAAACAATTTTGCCTAGGTACTTAGTTAGTAGTTAGTCTTACAACCACCAACCACTGACCAATACTTAACGTCGGACAGATAACTACTCTAGTTAATAGAACAGTATTGAGGGAGGAAGTATAGAGAGTAGTTTAAGTTAATCCGTAGAAACGCATCGGGTTATCCCAGAGAATTTTTTGGATGATTTGAGGAGAAATAGTAGAAAGACTAGTAATTTTATCGATTATGTATGCGTCACTATCGATGTGAGGGTAATCAGAACCAAAAATGAGATTATCACTGCCAATAAAATCAATAATTTGGGCTAAATAAGGTTCGGATGGTTCGATCGAAATAAAGCATTGGCGACGAAAGTACTCTGAAGGTTTCATTTTTACGTTATCTTTTACTTCCCAAGCTAAGTTTTCATATTCTTCGTCCATGCGCCACAACCAGTAGGGTAGCCAACCACAACCAGCTTCTAAAAAGCCTACTTTTAAGTTGGGATACCTTTCTAATACACCACCTTCTATTAGTGCTAACATTGCCATCATCTGTTCCATGGGATGAGAACAAGCGTGCATACCAAAACGTGTGTCAAATCTATCTGTTCCTGTAGTGGGTAATCTGCCGTGAGTTCCTTCATGAATGGCAACGGCAATATTTAATCTTTCACATTCTGCCCAAAACGGTTCGTAAGCAGGGTGGCTTAATATGCGTCCTTTGATGGGATTCGGGCGAATAAAAACGGCTTTCCAGCCAAAACTAGCAATACGCTGCAATTCTCCTACCATTTCTTTTGGTTCGTGCAGGCTAATTGCGCCTACTCCTTTTAGTATCTGTTTATCGTATTTACAAAAATCATGCAGCCAATTGTTATAAGCACGGGTTAGGGCGACAGCTAATTGAGGATTCATATCTTCGATCGCCAGTATCCATAATCCGATAGTAGGATAGAGAAATGAGATATCAACCCCCATTCTTTTGATCGCTTTTACTTGAGATGCTGGATCTGTACCAAAACTTCCTCGTTTAGCATAGTCTCGAATAGTAATTTTGATTCCTTCTGCCCAAATTTCATCGGATATTTTTTGATAAATTTTCTTGCCTTCGACTTTCATATTTTTAACGGGAGGCGAAAAAACATCAATCATAAATACTCCGTCTTCGCTTTTAGGAATATCTATATAAGGGGCATGATTTTTGAATTCAGGTTCTAAGTACTCTTCCCACATCTCAATGGGTTCGGTAACATGACTATCGGCATCGATAATTTGGTAATCTTTTAGCATAGGTAATCACCGTTCTCAGTAATCAGTAATCAGCGGGGGCGACCCCACGGAGGTTTCCTCCGTTTGGGAACGCGCCCCCGCCCGAAGGGTAATCAGTAATCAGTAATCAGACTAATAGCTTAAAAAAAGATAGGATAGGGATTAAGTTCGTTTTCTTGACGCGATCGCGCTAATTGTCCTAATTCCACGGGCAGATCGTATAATCTTCCTTTTCCCCAACGTTTCCAGAAATGTCTTAGCCCAGGAACGACTACTTTAACTACGTTTAAACCAATATCGGGGCGAGTTTGATCGAGGACTAATGTTTCTAAACCGCGATCGCGGGCAATATTTACACAGGTGATAATATCGTCTCTTAAATCGTTAGTTCCTAGTTGGGGATAATCCTTTAAAGTTTTAGGTGCAATATTTGGATCTGGTAAGAGATAGGGTTGATTTTCGATGGTTGCATTTTGCCACCAAGTTTTGGCTAGTTCATCGGCACAACTGTAATCGGTGCTATCATCGGGTTTTTTGGCTAAAACTGCGGGTAATACTTGGTTTGCTTCTGTTAACGCCCTGGTAATCGCAATTAATGGATCGAAATGCGCCCCAAAACCATAGATAATATCTTCTGTTCCTCGATCGTGCCTACGGGAAAGGGCAGCAAAAGCAGGGATATTAAAATCATTGGTAATATCTAAAACCCAAAGTTCGCGATCGAGAGAATGATAATATTCTTTTAAAGCGTGAAAATAGGGTTGCTCGAAACTATCTAGATCTACTCTAGGTCTTTTAAGACGATTATACCACCATAAAGCTACACAATCTCGCTCTACCAATTCCATAAACCCTTGTAAGATTGCTTCTTCTTTACTATTACCCGCAGCAGTACCGTTAGAGTCCGCCCAACAAGATCGATCGAAAGGTTCGCGATAGCCGTAATAGCAATATGCTGTAGGTAAATATTTGAATTCTTCGTGAGTTAAAGACCAAATTGGAGTCCATTCAATTTCTCTGTCTGGATCGAAGGGTTCGGGAACTCTTTGAAAATGACTGGGACATTTATCATTCCACTCATGGCGAGTTTGATACTGATAGTCACTAAATAGCATACATTCATTGGGATGAATGGCAACATCTCCCATAGTTGCGTAACTGCCTTTGCGTCTAATTTCATTTCCTTGAAATACTCCCGAATATCTTTCGATCGCTTCACCTAAAGCACTTGCTTTTGCTTGAGCATCGGTTTTTCCTTTTCCTGCACTTCTACCCCGTAGGTTTTCTTTTAAAAAATAAAGGCTATCAAACATCGAGGCAAAGTTATGTCCAGCGATATAATTAGGTGTTAATTCACTAGGCGATCGCGTAATCCGACTCAAACCTCTAACTGCACCAGTAATGGGACTAATATGATGTTGATATTTTTGTAGGGTTTGTTCTGGCGAGACACTACGATGTCCTCCATCGGCAGTAAAAGATTTTTGGCGACTTTGAATGGTAATAGGTGAGGGTTTTTTTTCAAAAGGATGTTCGGGATTACCACAAGCAGGGCATTGAGGACGTTTAGTTAAAGTATGCTCTTTAATTTGCCAAGATATAGTATCGAAAGTAGCGATCTTGCCTTCTAAGCGTCGATCGCTACTCTGAACAAGCCATTTAGCAATTTCCGTAGCAGCTAAATTAATTGCAGTTTGCATGGTAGAAGGTAATGCTGCCCGTGATGTAGTCGCAAGGTTAGAAACGGTTTTACGCTCGCGAATAAAATTTTCTAAAGGGCGATTTGCTTGCAATCTTTGTGCCAAACATTGCCAACATCCTGTTTTCCCAGGATAAAAAATAGGGCCAATCCAGATAATTTTACCTACTGGTTTGACTAACATCCAAGGACGACGAGATTCTAAAGCTTTGTGGTTTATTTGTTCTAGCTCGATACGTAAGTAGTCATCAGTTAAGACTATCTCTATTTCTCCTGAAGGAACAGCTTGAATATTAAGCTGTTGCAAGGCAGTAGATAATGGTTGGGTAGGGATATTACTTAAAGCAGTGATACTAACACCAGTAGATTGTAAACGCTGGTGTGCTTCTGAGGCATCCACAGAGAGAAAATCCCAAAAAGCTTCTACCTCTGGCGATACTATCTCCGTATTTTCCACAATATAGCCTTTTTGCTCCATCAGCATCAGAGCATAGTAGATTTCGGCTACAGAGACTCGATCGCCTAAAATAGCAACTAGATCGTCTACAGAGCGATCGCCATTAATTAAAGGAACTAATTTTTCGTATAGTTCCCCTGTCAAAATATAATAATCGGACTCAGACAGCAAAAAAACGCCAACGGAGGGAACAACTTCAATATGGAAATAACTTTTAAACTTCGGTACTTTTAGCATTTTTAATTCCCGATGGTGGATGTTGGATTCAATAGCTATCGTGCTGTGGTTTTAGACTTTGCTGGACAAAAGCCGATCGCCTAAAAAAGATAAAAATTCTCTGAAGGTAGCGATCGATAATAGAGATAAGCAATAAAATCTAAAAAAATATAAACGCAAAAGTAAGAGAGAGAAAAAAGTGCTGCCTTAGACTGTTAGATAATAAAAAATACTTTTATACTAAAGAGAAGCAGCAATAATCTTGATTCTCTCTGGGCATAGAAAAATTTAAGATGTGTAGATTCACAATCTTAGTTTTAAGAAAGAGGTTTTAGATTTTAAATGACTTCCCTGGCATCTATCACCTAAAACTTCAAATTTTATCTGGGTGAGATAAGTTTATTGCTGTTTTTTCAAAACAATGCAACTATCTATCTTTAATGTTGACAACAAAGAATAGGTTAGCAACAAGAACCATAATAAGAAGAACCCGAATCCATAGTTTCTTTAGCCCAGGCACTCATCTGTTCGTCAGTGAGACTTTGGGGTTTAGAAGGTAGGTTAATTTGGTAAACAGTCATTTCTCCCTCAGCAGTGGTAAGAACAGAACTATTTGCTTGTCCTTGATTAACTATTACCTTGGCAGTATCACTAAGAATCATCCCTGCTTCCCGTAAAACTACGGTAGGTTCATTAAGAAAACGCGTGCAAAACGCTTCATCAATCCAAGTTTTAGCCACAATTTGAGATAGTGTTGCTTCCCAGTTTTTAGGTAATTTCATGGTTTTTCTCCTTGCTGTAATAAAGTTTCAACAAAGATATAAAAATAAAATAGTTTAGTCAATTAGAAACAATACGTAAAAGCCAGTAATTATTCTTAATTAATATTGATAAATATACTTATGAATAAGACGAAAGATCGATATTTTCATGTAGTAATTTTTACTTAATACAAAATCCAGAAATATACATACTTAAGGAATTATATTTAAGTGTCGATCGTCAAAAATAATTTTTAGCCCAGAAATATACGCAAATTTAGTATTATTAGATACAATTTTGACTTGTCGAATTGACGTTAATTTGGCAAGATTTTCGGGAATCCTATAAATAAACGTAGATATAACGAAATTCACAAACTATTTTTATATTTTTTTTTATTGTTAATTATATAAAGATCTGAGAGGGATATAATGCTGAAGCTATCAGGATACGAAATCGAGGAAAAAATTCACACTGGGTCTAAAAAAATTGTCTATCGAGGTTATTCTGTTAACGAGCAAAGAAAAGTAATTATTAAAATACTCAAATCCGAGTATCCTCCCCTCGAAGATATTGCCAACCTCAAACAAGAATACAGAATTGCCCAGAGTCTTAACTGTGAAGGAATTGTTAAATGCTACAATCTCAAAAAAGAGAACCAGCTTTTTGCACTAATTTCAGAAGATTTTGGTGGTCAGTCTCTACAACGGTTTCTCTCATCTCGATCGCTCGATTTATCGGAGTTTCTGAGAATAGCCCTCTTATTAACAACAACAATTGGCGAATTACATCAAGCATCGATTATCCATAAAGATATTAAGCCATCTAATATCATTATCAACCCAGAAACAGGACAAGTTAAAATTACCGATCTTGGGATTGCCTCTTCCCTATCTTCAGAACAACCTGCGGTTGTTAATCCTGAAGTAATTGAAGGAACACTGGCATATATGTCTCCAGAACAAACTGGCAGAATGAATCGCTCTCTCGACTATCGCAGCGATTTTTATTCTTTGGGGGTTACCTTATATGAAATGTTAACAGGTATATTACCTTTTGAAGCAAAAGAGTCAATTCAAATGATTCACGCTCATCTGGCAAAACAGCCAGTCCCCCCTCACCAAGTAAATGAAGATATTCCAGAAGTAGTCTCATCTATAGTGATGAAACTATTAGCGAAAAATGCTGAAGATAGATATCAAACTGCTGCTGGACTCAAAATCGATTTAGAAAATTGCTTATCTCAATGGCGTATAAAAGGACAAATTGAAAATTTTACTTTAGCTCAAAAAGATAAAGGCGATCGACTTTTGCTACCACAAAAACTCTATGGTAGAGGAAAAGAAGTAGCTACTTTACTAAAAGCTTTTGAACGTATTAAAGAAGGGAAAGTCGAATTAGTTTTAGTGTCTGGTTACTCTGGTATTGGTAAAACTTCTGTAATTAATGAAATTCATAAACCCATTGTTCGAGAAAAAGGATATTTTATTAATGGTAAGTTCGATCGGCTTAAGCGTGATATTCCTTATTCAGCATTAATTGAAGCCTTTACCTTGTTAATCGAACCAATCTTAACAGAAAGTTCGCAACAGTTAGCTATTTGGCGAGAAAAATTATTAAAAGCTTTGGGCATCAATGGCAAAATTATTATTGATGCTATTCCTGACGTTAAGTTTATTATTGGGGAACAGCCTGAAGTACCCCAACTAGGAGCTATTGAGGCAGAAAATAGATTTAACCGAGTATTTCAACAATTTATTAATGTTTTCTGTCAACCGTCACATCCTTTAGTTCTGTTTATCGATGATTTACAATGGGCAGATTTGGCAAGTTTAAAATTAATACAGAACTTAATAAATGAGGGTCAATATTTATTAATTTTAGGAGCTTATCGAGATAACGAGGTTAGTCCAACTCATCCTCTCATCCAGACAATTGAATCAATTCAACAAACCAAAAAAGTAATTACTAATATTTATCTAAAACCCTTAGATCGAGAAAATATTACTCAGTTTATTGCCGATACTTTCAGTGAAGTTCCAGAATCAAAACCTATTTTATCTCTGGCTCAACTACTATTTCATAAAACTCAAGGTAATCCTTTCTTTTTAACTCAACTGCTCAAAACTTTATATACAGATAAGTTAATAACTTACGATATTTCTAGGGATGGGTGGAAATGGGATATCCAAGATCTTCAAAAAGTTGGGATTACAGATTACAACGTAGTTAGTCTAATTGCTAATAATATCAATAAACTACCCCAAACTACTCAACAAATCCTCAAATTAGCTGCTTGTCTTGGCAATCAATTCAGCTTAAATATGCTAGCCATTATAAACAAAGAATCGATTAAAGATACGACAAGCAAATTATGGTTGGCATTGCAAGCAGGTTTGATTTTACCTCAGAAAAATACCTATAAAATTTCTTTAGTTTTAGAAGAAAATGCCAAGGAAATAGACGATCGCGAATATTCCGAGCTAGCTAAAATCCAGTATAAATTTTTGCACGATCGAGTCCAACAGGCAGCCTATACTTTAATCGATGAATCCGAGCGAAAACTTACTCATCTCAAAATTGGCAAATTATTACTGCATAATACTACTCCTGAAGCCAAAAAAGAAAATATATTTGCTATAGTTAACCAGCTAAATTTAGGTAGGGAATTGCTCCTCGATCCTATAGAGAAGCAAGAACTAGCCCAACTCAATTTAATTGCAGGGGAAAAAGCAAAATTATCAGCAGCCTATGCCAGTGCGCTTAGCTATTTACGTACGGGAATAGCTCTTTTATCTTCTGATAGCTGGACTAGTAATTATCAATTAACTCTCTCTTTCTATCTACTAGCAATAGAAGTAGAATATCTAAATGGTAATTTTGTTGAGTCAAATAACTTAGCTAAAGTTGCTCTCGATCGAGTAAAAACAAAATTAGAACAACTTAAAATAAATAAACTTTCGATCCAGTCTTATATTGCTCAAAACCAAATGCAAAAAGCTATAGATACTGGCTTAAAAGTTTTAGAAGATATGGAAATTTCTTTATCTGACGAGCCTCCTCAAGATATAGTAATTGAGGATTTAGCCAATTTACCCATCATAGTCGATTCTGAACTAATTGAAGTTTTTGCCATTTTACAAAAAATTAGTAATGCTGCCTATATTATTAATCCAGATTTATGCGTTACAGTCGTATTTACACAAGTTAATTTATCTATTAAAAATGGGAATTGTCCGCTTAGTTTAGTAGCATATAGTTATTATGCCTTATTTCTCTGTAGCTTTTTAGAGGATATTAACTCTGGTTATCAGTTTGGACAGTTAGCATTAACTTTATTGTCACAATTTAATAATAAAGAAATAAATTCAACTGTATTAGATTTAGTTCATGGCCATGTTCTATCTTGGAAAGAACATACTAAATCGACCTTATCTCCTTTACTAGAAGCGTTTCAATCTGGTTTAGAAACTGGAGAATTAGTCTATGCTGGCTATGCTGCTCTTAACTATTGTAATCATATATTTTTCCTGGGACAATCTCTAGAATTTGTCAAACAAAAATATAAAAATTTTACAAATATCCTAATTGACTTACAACTTGAATATCATTATTCTAGTAACCAGATTTTCTATCAATTAATACTAATACTAACCGACAAAAATCCTCAAAAAAATAAACTAATCGGTGAAGCTTTTGATGAAGACAAAATGTTGCCTATTTTTCAGACAAGCAATAATTTTACTGCATTATTTTTCAGCTATTTAGCTAAAACTATTTTGGCATATTTATTTAAAAATTATATTGATGCTGTCGAATATGCTCGACTAGCGGAAAATTATCTTCAAGCAGTTCCTGGATTATTAGTTGTTGCCGAACATAACTTTTATTATTCTTTAGCTCTTTTAGCTCGATATTCTGAAATAGATGAAAGCGAACAAAGTAAATATCTCGAACAAGTTAATATCAATAAAGGGAAAATGAAGCATTGGGCAGAGCATTGTCCAGATAATTTTCAACATAAATATGAATTAGTAGAAGCGGAAAAGGCAAGAGTTTTAGGTAACAATTGGCAAGCAGGAGAATTGTACGAGCGAGCGATCGATCTGGCAGCTAAACAAAGATATACTCAAGAAGAAGCATTAAGCAATGAACTCGCAGCAGAATTTTACTTTAGTTGTCAAAAAAATAAAGTAGCTAGGGCTTATTTAGTCGATGCCTATTATGGTTATTTTCATTGGGGAGCAGTAGCTAAAGTCAAAGATTTAGAAGCAAAATATCCTCAAATTTTAGAGCTTATTACCGAGAAACCAGGCATCCCTCAAGACTTAGTTTCTACTTTACCAACAAGTACCACTTCACAAATAAATTTTGCCACATTAGATGTAATTTCTATTCTCAAAGCATCTCAAGTTATTTCTCAAGAAATTCTCCTCGATCGCTTGCTAGATAAATTAATAAAAATATTGTTAGAAAATGCTGGAGCGCAAATTGGTTTTTTAATATTGTCTCGAGGGGAAAAACTAATGATTGAGGCTATATCTTCTGTTGATACAATAGATAAACCCAATTTAATCTTAAAACAGCCTATCCCCGTACACTTGAGTCGGCAAGTTCCCTTATCTCTTGTTGAATATGTACGTAGAACTCAAAAAGATGTGGTTATAGACTATGTAAATAAACAATCAATCTTCTCTGAAGATATTTATTTTAAAAACTGTCAAGCCAAATCTGTTTTATGTATGCCAATAGTCAAACAGAATAACTTTTTAGGTTTAGTTTATTTAGAAAATAGACTCGTTAAAAATGCTTTTCTGCCGAAACAAGTAGAAATTATTAGATTACTTTGTTCTCAGGCAGCAATTTCCCTAGAGAATGCATTGCTGTATCGTAATCTAGCCCGTTCTAAAGCTATAGAGAGAAGCGCGAATCAGATGCGTAAAGCTCTAGAAAAAGAAAGGGAATTAAGCGAACTTAAATCTCGCTTTATTTCGATAACTTCTCACGAATTTAGGACTCCACTTACTACTATCGTTGGTTCGACAGAAATCCTAAAACATTATAACGATAAATTAAATAACGAGAAAAAACAATTACATTTCGATCGCATCCAATCTTCTGTCAAGCAAATGACAAATTTAATGGAAGATGTATTGTTAATAGGCAAAATTGATGCAGGTAAAATGTATTTTAATGTTTCTGACTTTGAATTAATCTCTTTTTGCCATAATTTAATCGAAGAAATCAAATTAGGAACCGATCGTAATAAATATCAAATTTTGTTTGATTATCAAGATGCAGATTTACAAGTTTGTATGGATCGAAAATTGCTCAGGCAAATTCTTGTTAATTTGTTATCCAATGCTATTAAATATTCTCCCCAGGGCGGTATCATTGAATTTAACTTAAATTCTCAAAAAGACAATATAATTTTTCAAATTAAAGATCGGGGTATTGGTATTCCCGAACAAGATTTACCTAAATTATTTGAATTGTTTCATCGGGCAAATAACACCGATAATATTTCTGGTACTGGGTTAGGGCTTAGTATCGTTAAACGAGCAGTAGATATTCATCAAGGTAATATAAAAGTAAAAAGTACAGTTGGTGTAGGTACGACTTTTACAGTAACGATCCCAGCAAGATGTAACCCCGATCGAATCACAGAGGGATCGAGCCCTATCCAAAACCCCCAGCCTTCTAGCTAATAAGCTGTCACGCTTTTAAATTTGGTTGTTGAAAAAGGCAGGAGGCAGAAGGCAGAGGGCAGAAGAAAATTACGAATACCCAGTTTAAATGCACAACAGCTTAGCTGATAGCTATTTACCGTGAAGCGAGTTTTAACTTCTTGAGGAGGTTCGGAGGAGCTATAGCGTAGTTTTTATTTAGCGTTGGGAGTAGTCACGAAAACTTCTTTAATAACAGGAGCAACTGTGAATCCTCTATCGCTCTTTTCTATTAGCGATCGCTGTTTTAAAGAAACCACAGCATCGATAATATCTTGGGTAGAAAGTTCGGGTAAATTAGAAATTATTTGCTGCAAATTAATCGGTAAATCTCCCTCGACTATCTCTAACATGACTTGAGATTCTAACACAGAAATTTGCTGAATCATTGGCAAGACAAAATCAGTCACACTATGAGGAAATAAAGTTGTTGCCAAAAATTCTGTAACATTTCCATCAAAAACTTCTCGAACCGTAGTTGCTGCTAACTTAAGCATTAAAGGATTACCGCGATATTGTTCGATTAGAGTATGCCAGTCTGGTTCGCCAGATAACCCTTTTTCTCGTAATAGCGATCGCGCCTGTTCTCCTAAACCTTTCAATTTTAGGGAACGAACTGGAGATGTCGTACCTTCCCATAAGGCTACTGCACCTATTTGTTCTCTACTCGTAAGTAAAGTACAACTTTTAGATGGTTCTTCTGCCAAACGATGAAAAAATTCTCCATAATTGTGATAACCAGGTACATAAGTTCCTGCAAGTTTTCCCCCACAGAAGAGCGCATCAACTTCATCAAACACTAAGAGACAACGACGCGATCGCAATTGAGAGATTAACCAAAAAATTTGTCTTTCTTGATTTTTAAATTGGCTAATTTCTACTGTCGGTTGCAAAATCTTGGCTAAATCTGCTAACAAATCTTCTAGTAAGGGAGCAGAAGATAGCGATCGCCAGATCAAATAATCGAATTGTTCTTGGATTTGTCGTGCTAGTTTTACTGCTAATGCTGTTTTGCCAATTCCTCCCATGCCTAATACTGCCACCAAACGGCAACGTTGGTTAACAATCCAGTCATTAAGAGTAGCTAATTCTTTAGTGCAATCATAAAAAACTCCTACATCTGGCGCAGCATCCCAGTCAATGTAAGTAGAGTCATTGGCTTGTACTTGAGATGGAAACGATCGAGGTAAAGATCGATCGGCGTTAGAGAAAAGTTCTGCAAAATTGGCTTGCTCTTGGTATTGCTTAACTAACTGTTGTTGTAATTTAGTAAGTTTAACAGGCCCTCGTCCTGGAATTTGAAATTTTTGATATACTTCGCTGAGACGTTTGCGAACGGCATCTTCTCTAATACGTAGTTTTTGGGCAATATGATAAATTGATTCACCTTGCATTGCTAAAGACAATACTTCTAACTCTCCATTGGAGAGGTGATGTTCTGTAGCGATCGTCTTCAAAAAATGTTGAGGAATCATTGAAAGATATTAGTAGTCGGTATTACCCGTACAGTCTAACTCCTTTTTGTGAGATGATTCTACCTTTTTATCGCAAAATTACCCCAAAATTTTCGGCTTTTTTACCAGAAATACGCGAAATATTAAAAAAAGTTTAAATCGAGCCAAGATTCTCATTTGTGAGAGTTACATTGAAGGCGATTCTCATTCATGTGAGATATACTCACAATGCAGAGAATTTAAGTGAGAAAAAAAGCTGATTTTGTTCTCATTTACCTTCAATTTATATCGAGTGATTAGTAACAAAAAATGAATGCTGATAAGCGTATTGCGCTAATTTCGGTTCACGGCGATCCTGCGATCGACATTGGGAAAGAAGAAGCAGGAGGGCAAAATGTCTATGTACGTCAGGTGGGCGAGGCTTTAGCCAAGCAGGGATGGCAAGTAGATATGTTTACCCGCAAAACGAAAACAACGCAATCTAATATCGTTCAACATAGCCATAATTGTCGTACTATTCGCCTCACAGCTGGAGAAGAAAAGTTCATTCCCAGAGACAATTTATTCGATTACTTACCCGCTTTTGTTCATCAACTACGTCAATTTCAGATAGATAACAACATTCAATATTCCTTAATCCACACCAACTATTGGCTTTCAGCTTGGGTGGGTATGGAGTTAAAAAAACACCAACCTTTACAACAAATCCATACATATCATTCCTTGGGTGCAGTTAAATACGCTTCTGTAGAAAACATACCCGCCATTGCCGAGACTCGTTTAGCTGTAGAAAAAGAATGTCTAGAAACAGCAGAATGTATCGTGGCAACTAGTCCTCAAGAAGAAGAACATATGCAAGAATTAGTTTCACCGAGAGGTAACATCAAAGTTATTCCCTGTGGAACAGATATTAACAAATTCGGCTCTGTCTCTCGTTCAGAAGCCAGGTTGCGTCTGGGTATTCCTAGATCGAGTTTAGTAATTTTGTATGTTGGCAGATTCGATCGACGTAAAGGAATAGAAACTTTAGTCAGAGCAGTTGGTCGCTCGATTTTTCCAGGATTAGCCGATCTTCATTTGATGGTAGCTGGTGGATCTCGCCCAGGGCAAAGTGACGGCAGAGAAAGAGCCAGAATAGAAAGTATAGTAGATGAGGTGGGTATAAGACCCTATACTACTTTCCCAGGACAACTCGATCGCACTCAATTACCTTATTATTACGGTGCAGCAAACCTTTGTGTTGTCCCCAGTCACTACGAACCCTTTGGTTTAGTTGCCATTGAAGCTATGTCATCGAGAATTCCTGTAGTTGCTTCTGATGTAGGAGGTTTGAAATTTACTGTTGTTCCCGAAAAAACGGGTTTGCTATGCCCTCCTAAAGATGATTTGGCTTTTGCTAAAGCGGTCGAGCGTATACTATCTAATCCTAGCTGGGAGAGAGAATTAGGAGAAAATGCTAGAGCCAGAGTCACAAACCTATTTAGTTGGCAAGGAGTTGCCGAACAATTGAGTACTCTCTATAGTTCTATTGAGCAGCCAGCACCAGCTTTATTAAGTGCTTAATTTTTACTCTACTCATCCCACGGCATAAATTTAGGCGTGGGATTTCTTTTAATCTTTAGATCGCCACCCTAACAGTTAAAAATTTTTCACTACTCCCTACTCGCCACTTGCTATTTAATTTAGCTCTTCCTCAAGTTAGAAATAAATTTCTTTTTGATATCTTCCTGTAGACAGATTATTTAAACCAAAATTTATAGCTTAATAAAAATTAAAGAAACAAATTAAACTATTAATTTTTATGTCTGAACAACAAGCAGAACAAGTCTCCAAAATTAAAGATACAGTAACTAGTCCTCTTCCTACCCCTCCCGAACAACAATTACCTGTTTCTAGTGCGCAAGCTCTCAAAGAACGTTTAGATTGGGGAGAACCCGCACTAACAATTTTGGATGCACGGGATAACGAGACTTATCTCCAAGAACATATTCTAGGAGCTATGTGTGTTAGCTCTGAGGATCTTCAAACAAGATTTATGAATAGTCTTTCTAAAAATCGTGATATTTATATATATGGCGATAACGATACACAAGCCGAACTTGTAGCCGATAAATTCAGAGAAGAAGGATTTACTAATGTATCTCAGTTACAAGGTGGATTAGCTGGCTGGAAAGCAGTTTCTGGTGCTACAGAAGGAAGAGCTGCTTAAAAATACAGTAAACGAGGCTTCGCTTCTTTGCTATCAGCTATCAGCCCTTCGAGTTCGGGCGCGTGTCTTGGGCAGCTACCCAGTGCGGAGACCCTTCGGGTAGAGCTTCGCAAGCGCAAGTGAAAATTTCGCGGGGTCGAAGGGGGGTTGTCTTTTGGTTTTAAGTCCGAGAGTCTCAGTCGATCGCTCTAGTTCTAGAACCTCCCTCCCCGCGCCCTCACCTCAGCCGTTGCTGAAAAGGCTTTATAAACCATCCTGAACGAAGACCACGCCGCTCGATCGAGCTTGGGTGAGGAGATTATACCTAATAGCTTTTCGTAAAGTTTGATATCTTGAGTGGGAGCGTTTAGCTCCTATTTTTATTTTATTTAGAAGTTCAATAGAGACTAAAAAAAGTCGATCGCAATACCTGCAATCATTCCTGCTAGTAAAATAAAGCCAATCCAAACATTCTGAGCAAAAATTTGTCCGTAAACTGGACGGGGAATATCGGGTTGACGCAATTGAAGATATTGTCTAATCCAGATAGATACAGCAATTATCCAAGCAAGCCAAAAAACAGGATTTAAACTCATCTGATAGCCCAAATATGCCATCAAACCAGCCGTAGCAGCAAAAAAGAAGCCTACAGCTTCGGTAACGTATTTACCAAAAAAGATAGCACTAGAATTAATCCCAACTTGAAGATCGTCTTCTTTGTCAGACATGGCATAAACAGTATCAAATCCGAGAGTCCAACAAACAGTAGCCCCCCAAAGTATCCAGGTGGGTAACTCTAATTTACCCGTTACTGCCGTCCAACTAATTAATACGGCAAATCCCCAAGCGATCGATAATACTAATTGAGGTACGGGAAAAATTCTTTTTGCCAAAGGATAACCAATAATAACAGGCACGGCAGCGACACAAAGCCAAAAACTCAGACGGTTGAGATAGAAAGCGAGAATAGCTGCACAAACAAGGGCGATAAAAAATATAGTAATTCCTACTTGCAAAGAAAGGGCGCGGGAAGCTAAAGGACGATTTTTGGTTCTTTCTACTTGCGGATCGATATCTTTATCCCAAAAATCATTAATAACACAACCAGCCCCACTAGTAGCTAAAGTACCTAAGATAATTACTCCTACTAAGGGGATAGGAGGCGTACCGTTAGTAGCGAGAAACACTGCCCACAAAGCAGGAATCATCAGAATAAGTCTTCCTGCGGGTTTATCCCATCTTAGTAATCTGATAATTTTACGCCAAGTTGGTTCTAAGGTTGTTGGATACTGAGTCATAGGTAATGAAAGTTAACTGAGAGGGATATATTAGTAGATTAACTAATAAAGCCGTAATCCATGTAAAGGTTTAAAGCTTGTTTAGTTCGATTGTACGGGGGAAGTTCAGTTGTAACTAAATTTACGAATTCGCTCTTGCTTTTTCAAAACAGTGTGCTAGGATATAATCTGTAGCTAAAAAAGGTTAAGTAATAGTTAGCAAATTCAAAACTATCTTAAACTTGTAACTCATGGGACTGTAGTTCAGTTGGTTAGAATGCCTGCCTGTCACGCAGGAGGTCGCGGGTTCGAGCCCCGTCAGTCCCGCTTTTTCAGGTAAATCTAAGCCTTTTCCAGTATGTCACTGGAAGCATAACTTTTCCGCAGCGGAAAGCTTATACTTCCAAGACACTGCGGAAATCTTATACTTCCAATTGAGCTAATCAATTTTATTTTACTGGCGATCGCCCGCTTCAATCTCTTCTTTGTTAAAAAAAATCAAATCTCAACTTAAAAGGAAAACGAAAAAATTCTTCTGGTTCGTGAAGAGCATACAAACAGCGTTTGAGATGGTCTTTGGCATTAAATAAACCTGATTTTTGTAATACAGCCTCAACACTAGCTACTGCTAAATGACCCATATTATTTCCGATCGATTCCCATAACTCCTCCCATATCCATTTTTCAGTTAATTGTCTCAATTTGGTCTTGCCGACTCCTGTAGGACCAACAATAAAAATTAGCCTTGTTTCTCCACAATGGCGAACTAGAGGCTTAAGATCTTCAAAAGCTCGATCTAAGAAAGGATGAGCCATTGTATATTCATCATAATAATTAAGACGATGCCTTTTAGTGGCTTCAAGTAGCTCTAAGGGAAATTCTCTTTCTGAAGACATGATTAATATTTTTTGAATTTTTTGAATTTTGTTGGCGTTGTTGCATCTGATGGGGAATTCTCTTCTACGAGACTGTTTGGTATCGATCGAGGTTTAACAGTTTCCTCGACGGTTATCTTAGGAGAAGTAAAAGGTATAATATTGGGCATTCCTCCCTCAATAACTCGGAAAACTTCATTAGTCTGTTCATCTCGTAAACGCTGTTCTAGTAGTATTTCTTCTGCTTCTGTTTTGGCTAAAAAATTTCCTAGTTGCTTGGCTCTAATTTTGTAATTGCTGTGGTGATTTTGATGGCGTTTTTTCAATTCAGCCGTAGCCAAGCGAATCTCTTTTTCGGAACGTCCTCGAAATAAAGGATAATACATTCAAGCCATTGTAGAGAAACTGTTCATTAGTAGTCCCAAATAATCTTTCGCAAACGCCACTAAATCTAGATTTGGCAGCAGGACGATGTTTAAGAGTACATTCAAACATAGCTAATAGAGTCTCAAAATAAGTGCTATGAAACTCTTTACCATTATCTGTAATGATTGTTTGAGGTAGTCGTCCATGACGCTGAACACAGATTCTTAAAACCATTATGCAAGAACGGTATGATGGTGGGTCATAAGTAATATAAACGGCTAAAATACTGCGAGAAAAGGCATCTACAAGAATAGTTGTCCAAGGTTTGCCCAGACTTTTTCCTGTCTTGGAACATCTTAGGTCAAGCTCCGATTCTGTATGATCTATATGACAGATAAGTAGGTAGGCAAAATAATTTATAAAACCCAATTCGTTAATCTTTTCCCTACACGCCATCCCCCGACACCCAACACCCAACACCCTCCCTAAACCTTGATTTCATGGCTTATCCGAACAGTATTGGCCTTGGGCTCAGAATAATTATCCCCACATTTTACGCTTATCGGTTATCTCTGACTACCCTCCCCGAACCGTTAGATGCGCCCTTTTCGTACATCCTCTCAAAGGCAGTTTAATCGTCACCGTTGTTCCCCTGCCTAATTCACTAGCGATCGCCATATTCCCCCCATGCAAATCGACACATTTTTTGACAACTACAAGTCCTAATCCCGTGCCAGGAATCTGACGGACATTTTTTCCCCGATAAAAAGGCTCGAACAATTGTTTTTGATCTTCGGCAGAAATACCAACACCGCGATCGCGAATCTGCATTGTAATATTATCTGATTCAAAGTTAAGAGAGAAGAGAATTTGACCACCTTGGGGTGAATACTTAATGGCATTAGAAAGAAGATTAGCGAGAATAGAGCGTAGTAATTTCTTGTCTAAGCAGGCATAAGTTTGTTCTCCCTGGCAAGCAAACTTAAGATTATGTTCAGTTCCTGTACTTAGTTGCATCTCTTCCACAAATTGGCGACAAAATTGCTCTAGATTTAAGGGTTCAGGGTTAAATTCCAATTTTCCCGTTTCGGCACGATTAATGGTCAAAATATCGTCTAATAGTTGAACCATATGCTTAACAGAGTCTTGAATTCGGTTTAGATTTCTGAGCCATTTTTCTCGGTTATGGGAGACATTAGGTGAATTTTCTAGCAGTTGAGCTGCTGCTAAGACAGTACTGAGTGGAGTCCGAAATTCGTGAGAAGCCATAGAAAAAAACCGAGTTTTGAGGATACTCAAGTCTTTTTCTCGTTCTAGTGCCATTCTTACTTCGTCTAATCGCTTCCGTTCCGTGATATCGCGAGAATTGACCATAATTCTACGTTGAGGAGCGTCTTCAATAAATTGTTGAGCGATCGCTTCTAAGGTACGCCAAGAGCCGTCTTGATGTTGGCATCGAAATTCAATGGGTCTAGTTGTCAAGGAAGCTTGAATCGCATTAGTGATTCCCTGGCAAGCGTTTGCCACATCATCTGGGTGGATGTAGGCAAAAAAGTTTTTACCCATTAATTCTCCAAGAGGATAACCTAACACTTTCTCGACCGATGGACTTTCGTAGTGGATAGTTCCGTCAGGATCCAAAATAGTAATAATGTCCAAAGCATTTTCCACGACTCGCCGAAAGCGTTCTTCGCTACGGCGCAAAGCTTCTTCTGTGCGTTTGCGTTGCGTAATATCTCGTTGTACTGAAATCCAGTGGGTATAGCGACCAGTTTGGTCAGCAACTGGTACGACACTAAACTCTACCCAAAACTCAGAACCATCTTTGCGGTAATTAATTAATTCGACAGTAATTGGTTTCCACCGAGATAAAGCAGCACGTACTTTATCTAATTTAGCTCTACTGCTTTTTGCTCCTTGGAGAATACGAGGAGTTTTCCCCAAGACTTCTTCGAGAGTATAGCCAGTCATTCGGGTAAAAGCCTGATTGACATAGAGAATCCGTGGTCCTGGATCATTTATTGGTTCGGCTTCCGTAATTAAGATGGCATCGTTAGTGTTAACAACCACAGATTGAAGCAACCGCACCTGTTCTGCTTGTCGTTTTTGCTCGGTAATATCAGCAACAACAGCTACTAATCCGTCAATCTCACCTTCGCTATCGTTGAGGGGAGCAGCAGAGAAAACAATATCAATGGGAGAACCGTCTTTTTTATATCGTCGTATTTCTAAACTAGAAGGGGTTATTCCTTGCAAGATAGCTTGCTTAATTTCTTGGTATTCCTCTAAATTATCCCCACCAATAACAGGATTAGAACGATCGATTACTTCTGCTTCAGTCCAGCCAAACATTTTTTCTGCGGCAGGATTCCAAATTTTAACATGATCTTGAAGATCGAGGGTAAAAATTGCACGAGGAGATGCAGCAATCAAGGATTGTAGAGTTTGATTGGTGTGGCGTAGGGAATTATTGCTTCTGGCAAGTTCTTCCGTCCGCTGCTGTACCCTATGCTCTAGTTCCTCGTTAAGTTTTTGCAATTGCTCGTAGAGTTCTGATTGTTGAATTGCGATCGCTACTTGGTTAGCCAGTTGCTTCATTAACTCAATTTCTTCATGTTGCCATTGTCGAGTGTGACGGCACTGATGAGCAATTAATAATCCCCAAAGATAGGGACAAGATATTGTTTTGTCCTTACTTCTAATTTCTTGAATAATTGGTACTATTAATTTCGCCTTAACCTCAAACTGTTTGACAAATTCCGCCAGACAAGGTTCTATATCAGCTTGGTCTACATTAGTAATGGCGCGACTTTTACCCTCAATATAAGCTTGATGATATTCATTGGGAAAAACTTCTTCTGGAAAGGTTATTCCCAAAATTTTGGGATAGGGAGATAAAACTGTTTCCGTAATCGCACTACCAGTCCCATCTCCCCAGATACGATAGATTAAGACGCGATCGCACTCCAGAAACGTCCTAACCTCTGCTACTGTAGTTGCCAAGACTTCTTCTAGGTTCAAAGATTGGCGGATTTGTTGAGCAATTTGATTGATTAAGCGTTCTCTTTCTGTCTGTTGCCGTAGGATTGTTTCTGCTCGAAGACGCTGATTAATTTGCCTGTGGAGCAGATAATAGGCAGTTAATAGGGCTACAATTCCTAAGATGATGCCAATGCCAGTTGGACTAAGAATAACAACTAGATTAGGAGCCAAACCCAACCGCTCAACAGTAAAAGTCATGAACAAGGTAATTAAATTGCTAACAACGCTCGTCAAATTTGCGATAAAAACTGCCGTATTTAAACCAATATTGTTTCAGATCGTGGTGAGGTGTATTTAAACTGGCTTTAGCTTGATAAAGAAGTATCTGTCGATGGTTTCCCATCCAAACTCGCTTAACAGGTTCCACAGAAATTAGAGTTCCTCCTAAACTGGTAATACATTCCTCAAATCGCTCAACGGCTGGATAGTCTAAAGTTTCAAAAATAAAAAAATTTCTCGAACAAATCAGATGACGACTTCGGATCCAAGCCTGCATTTTTTTGCGAGCTACTGGAGGTAGCATAATTACTGGAGATTCTAATACATTCATCAATTTTGGTTAAATTTCTCTAGATAAGAAAAATCAAGCGAACTTTTAATTCGCCTTCAAATTGGGAGGAATTCAATCTTGTTAGTTAGTCAAATAATTTTGAGAATTTCGCTTCTAAACTACTTCTGTAATGCTAACAATAGTACCGCCTACCCGATGAATTCTCTGAATTTGTGGAGTCATATCTGCACCAGAGACGAGGTAGACAGTATTGCTACGGCGACGAGGACTGTCAAATTTAGAACCTTTGACCAGAATTTTAAACATCTTTTCCGTCGCATCTTTAGAAGGACTGATTCGTCCTACTGAGGAAGTTCTTAATGCTTTAGTACTCCTATTGGTAGCTACTGCTTCTACCAAGCGAGACGGGGTAAAAGCACTATCCACCCCAGCATATCCCTGATACAAGAAAAGGGTACGATTATAACCTACCTGTTTTTGTCCAATCTGAGTTTTAGCACCTTGATAGTAAGGAACGATGTTTTCGCCAAATTTCTCTTGATACTCATTACTATCGAGATAAGAGTCGATTTCTGCCTCATATCCCTGTTCGATACAGCAACGAATATGCTCGGAAAGTTCAGTTTGGTCTAGGGGAGCGCGACCTAACAAATGCTTAAAGTTTAGCTCCACAAAGCGATAGGGAGCGCAGGATTCAAAATAACGACGACGATAGAAGTCAGATTTAGCTACAGCACGGACAAATTCTCGTACACTCAAATTACCCTTACACAATTGAGACTCTAATATTACTAGCCGTTCGCTGTCCATAACATGAGGATTCCCCAGGACTTGTTTGTAAACGGCACGAATTACTGCTTGTTTTTCATCAGGGGTGCTAGTAGGTAACAGTTCTTGAGGTGCATCTAAAACGACACTCATGGCAATTCTCCTTAATTAATACAAGTTTTTAAGTTAAAGATTAGAGACTAAAGGGAAATAATCCCCCACGCAGCTAAAGCTACAGAAACTACCCCCAGGGTTAATAATGCACCGCCAGTTATAGCTATAATCTTGCCAACTAACTGAACTCCTACTGGATAAGGTGGCTTCTGCCAATCATAAAGAACTGGTCCCATGCCCATCCTAGAACCAAACCTAAGTCCAGGTCTAGCTTGGAAGTATCCAATTGCCTCCAATTTAGCTCTGTAGTCTGCACCATAACGAGGCATCCGAGCAAAGGGCAATTCACCTTGAGTGCGCTGGGGCAAAATACGTCTTCTTTGGTAGGGAACAGTATCGTAGCCAAAGTTGCTGAGATATTCCTCGCTATTGAGCAAGTCATCGACAAAACCTTGCAATCCCTTAGTTGCCAGTATAATAGACCAGGCAATCTTTTCGCGCTCATTATAAACATCTCGACCTAAAATTCTTTGGATGCACATTTGGGCGAAGCGATAGTTGTTATTTGGTTCGTAATTGCGTCGTCGAAATGGCTCGGAAAGTAATAATCCTTGGATGAAATCTCGTACTGTGATTTGCCCGAATTTTAGCTGAGATTCCAAAGCCTTTTGGCGGTTACTGACAAGAAGTTGTTGTTCGTTATAAATTTGTCGATAGGCTGCTTTAATTAACTCGTCAATTTCGCCGTCTGAAGGCAGATTTTCGGTGCTATAAATTCTGGGCTGTTCGTCTCCTGGAACTTCATAGCTGGCAACTCGCTGATTTTGACTGTTTGGGGGATAACTTAGTAAAGGAAGAGTCATATTGAAGAATTAAAAATTTCAATTTAAAAAGGTTTCTAGTTAACTAGCGTAATGCTGGCAATAGTACCGCCTAGTTGATGGATACGCTGATATTCTTGGGATAGTTTATTGAATGGTATGAGATAGACTTGATTACTGCGACGGAAGCGCGAGACTCGATTTACTTTTCCAGGCGAAGCATAGCCAGTAACTTCGATACGGTAAACTTTGCCTTCTTCGCTAGCACCTGCACCGTGACGAGTCCGAGAACTTCTGGTTGGTTCTTGAAAAGACCATCCATTACCTGCTGCACCATTGGAGGGTGGAATTATAGCCAAGGGAGTTTCCTGAATTGCGTACTTATTCAGAACAGGAGTTTTTCCTGAAATACTACCCTTTAAATCACTACTAGAAGCACCACGTAGCATGGCAAACATATGAGTAAACCCAACCATATTACGTCCTGGTTGAGTCTTGTAGCCTCGGTAGTAGGGAACGATATTTTCTCCGTAAGCATTCTGATACTCGTCACTGTTGAGATAGAAATCAATCTCTGCTTCAACACCCTTGTTATCCAGGATGGTGCTATGCGCTCTCATCTCTTCTAATCCATCGGGAGTGCGACCAAGAAAATGCTTGAAATTGAGTTCAATAAAACGATAGCGAGGTGAAGTCTCAAAAAAGCGAGAACGATAAAGATCGGATTTAGCTACAGCCCGCACAAAATCCCGAACACTTAGTTCACCACGCTTGAATTGGGATTCGGGAACTGAAGCTCTTTCGCTCTCCATCACATAAGCATTGCCCAAAATTTGGCGATACACGGCATTAATTAAGCTCTCTACTTCTTCTTCCGAGCGTCCTGGTAGCAGTTCCCAAGGTGGGGTGTCTTCAAACAAACCGACACCAAGCTGATATGCAGGGCCAAAAGCCATTAAAAATACTCCTTAATCTTTTACAGTAAACAACACTACCAAATTGAAGGTAATGAAAAGGGTGAGTAAACGGTAAAGAAATCGGAAAGATTTTCTAAATTATTTTAACTCAAATTTACATTACGAAATATTTTTGCAAAAATTTTCAACGTCTCACGTTTTCTTGTAAGCTGAAACTGATTGATACAAGGCAACTTTTAGAAAATGAGGATTCTTTTGGTTGAAGATGATATTCGTTTGGCTGAAACCTTAGCAGAAGCACTCACCGATCAGCTTTACACGGTTGACATCGCCATAGATGGAGAATCAGCTTGGGAGTACACCAAAGTCTTGGACTTGAACTATGACTTGTTACTTTTAGATGTAATGCTTCCAGGACTTGATGGTATCAGTCTCTGCCAACAATTACGTTCTCAAGGATATCAAATGCCGATCCTCATGATTACTGCTCGCGATACGGTCAGCGATAAAATTACAGGGCTAGATGCTGGAGCAGACGATTACATCGTCAAACCTGTAGACTTGGGAGAGCTATTTGCCCGTGTCCGTGCCTTGTTGCGTCGAGGCAGCACTTCTTTACCGCCAATCCTCAAGTGGGGTAGCTTGCAACTCGATCCCAGTAGCTACGAAGTAAGTTATGCTGATAATTCCCTACATCTAACGCCTAGAGAATATAGTTTGTTAGAGTTGCTAATGCGTAATGGTCGGCGCGTTCTCAGTCGCCGTGCTATTATCGGACATATTTGGCCTCTTGAAGCTCCACCAGATGAGGATACTGTCAAAGTTCATATTAGAAGTTTACGTCAAAAACTGAAAGCTAGTGGTGCTCCCGAAAATTTAATTGAAACTGTTCACAGTATGGGATATCGATTGAATAAACGTGAGTTCGACGGAATTTAAATCTTTGAAATCTATATCCAGTAGGCGTTACAGGCGAGCTTGGCTCGAACTACTCTTGTCAAAGAGTAGAGCTTAATGATAAGAGGAGTTCTACATCGGTATTCGCCTCGATCTACCTCTTTAACCAGCTTCTCTCCCCAAAAAAGCATCTGGCTGGAAATTGCTGCTGTTTGTTCTTCGTCTAAATTCGAGTCAAGAGCTGCCATCAAAGGGAAGCCTTCGGAACTGATTAAGATAACCCCAAAAAGCAAAGTAGTCAGGAACAGTAATTCCCATAAACCCAGGAGATATTCTTCATCGCTTAAATTTACATCTAATGCTTTATTCGCATCCTCAACTGGAATAGATTGCCCTGCAGCATTTAATGTCGTACCGAGCGATCCACCCCAATAACACTTATGGAAACGCAAGTTTTCATCTCGTGCTTTTAAGTTGCGAACAATAGTATTAAAAGTTTTACTGCAAGCTGGTTCTCTCACACCAGTACCGTGAAGGAAAACGATATCAAATTCCATTGGCTCAAAGTAGCTCTAAAAGTTAGTAATTAAAACCTTGTAGATCGGTTACTTAACCTATTCTGTAATTATGAATGATATTTGTATCTGTTTACATTTAAAATGTTGTTAATTTGTAAAGTCAAGTTAAATTATGATGTTTCACTCTCTCTGCGAAAATTCACAAACTGTTGAGAGAATTCAGCCAGTAAAAATAGGATCGATAAAAGATTACACTAAAGAAACCGTGCTAATTTTTTTCCTCGGAAAAATTGTAATATTTACCAATGCCCAAAGGACAAAAGAAATCCAAAGGAGTCCCAGAGCTTCATGATGAGGTAAAGAAGAGAGTAAATTTGTCCTTAACTCCAACAGCGATCGCTGGATTAGATAAGCTATCTCAAGAACTGAATTTATCTCGCTCGGAATTAGTAGAACAAATTGGACGGGGTTCGATACCAATAGCAGAACAAAAAAGTCTGTCTGAAGAATTTATCATTTCTCCCATCTAGTCTTTACCGATTACAGAATGCGATCGCTTACCTGAAACAATGGGAGCATTTCTGATAACAGATTTTGCCCAGTTTGCTTATATAGGGTCTAGCACTAATTTAAAAAAAAGATTTGAAGATTTGAGTTTTTTAGAACAAACAGACCAATTTAAGAGTAACGTAGCCGTAGATAGCTCAAAATCACAGCTAGAAGTATTTTGGATTGAATGCGATCGCTACCAGGTCATCTCGA
>JBFRWK010000336.1:0-11745 GCA_051439545.1 Xenococcaceae cyanobacterium
TATACGTCTAATGTGAATTAGATTTTAGCAAGGAGTTACAGATTGAAAGGTTTGAACATCAATTCCAAACTGACGACGGAGAAGAAGTCGCAAAGTATGAGAGGAGATTTTAGCTGCCATATGAGTGGCAAAACCATGAACAGTTTTATTGAGGAGCCGTTCGGGATTACGACCAGTATTTTGAATTTCATGAAAAACTCCTTCAATTCTTTGTCTGACTCGACTAATCAAACGCTTTAGATGGTCAGAATTTTGATGATGTTGATTGGTCTTATGAATTGTCCAGAGCCGATTACCAGTAGAACGAGTTACTTCTTCTTGCCAATCTTGCCCAATAAACCCTTTATCTCCATAAATATCACAACCTCGAACTACTCCTAAGACACCTTCAACCGCTTGACGCTCATCGGTGTTGGCAGCAACTAACTCATAAGCAATGGGTATTCCATCGAGATGCGAACATTATTTTGTTTTTTAGAGAAAAATTTACTTTTGCCCATAGGTCTAATAACTATTGCTCCTTGCTTTCGTTTTGAAGTATTTTTCAATTATTTTGTACGGTAATCGACCGCTTTTTCTGTCTGACTAACTACTAACTACTAACTACTAACTACTAACCGTCTCAACTAGCTAATTAATGAGCGCACGACCACTTATAAAGTTTAAATGCGTCTTAGCTGAGACCCTCTAAAATAAAATCGAACTGACAACTTATTTGATGAATCAAAAGTTATCAGTTCGAGGAAGCTAGAAAATTAGAAAATTATTAATTTTTTGAGTCCAAACTCAACTATCGGTTAGGGTGCTAAAGCATTACCCCTCATCAGACTGCCAATAGTTTTAGCTGTAATTTTCATTTGCACTAAAGGATTAGCAGGGACTACAGTTTTGTAGAGATAGCTGTCAAAAGTCATTTTTTGTACATCTATATCCGCACACATTTCCACAAAGGCTTCACGAGTAGCATCGCTACGATAGAAAACTCTCTGTAGAATATCTAAGACTAGATAAGTTGCACCATACATCTTATTCCAACGCTTGAGATAAAGCTTCAGATCGGCTTCGGTGGGCAGTTTTTGTCCGTTATTGGAGGTTTCGACAATTACTTCTGCACACATCCGCGCTGATTTAGCAGCAAAATAGATACCTTCACCAGAAGATTTGGTAACAGTACCCATAGCATCGCCTACTAATACTACTCTACCGCGAATCGGACGAGGACGGGGATGTTCGGGGATAGGATGGGCTTCTACTTTAATAATTTTTCCGCCTTCTAGTTTTCTGGCAGCACGAGCGCGAATTCCTGCTTGAAGATGTTTAATAATGGCTTTATTAACCTTCATTGTTCCCGTACCGACAGCTACGTGATCGTATTTGGGGAATACCCAAGCATAGAAGTCTGGAGAAACATCGTCACCGACGTACATTTCTGCTAGGTCTTCATAGTAAGCCATTTTGTCTTCTGGCAATCTAATTCTTTCTTGGAAAGCGATCGCGTAGTTATAATCTCCTGCATCGATCGCTTTAGCAATCCGAGAATTTGCGCCATCAGCACCAATTACTAAATCCGCTTTAAGGGTTTTCATTTCCCCTTTGGCACTGCCATTAGAATGATCGGCGTAGTGGATAGTATAGGGGTCTTTATCGTTATTTGGTATATCTAATTGATAAACAGTTCCATTGATTAAATTTGCCCCCAATTTGGCAGCGCGATCGCGTAAAAAGCCATCTAAGACTTCTCGACGACACATACCAATATATTCGTCATCTTTGAGGGTAGAACCGATATTAACTTCTATATTCGATGGCGAAATCATTTTCATTTTTCTGACTTGCCGATCGATAATATTTTGGGGTAAATCGAATTCATCCACCATGCAGAGAGGAATTGCTCCCCCGCAAGGCTTGGCATTATCTAATTTACGTTCAAATAAATAAGTTTCAATTCCCGCTTTAGCTAATACTTCGGCTGCCGACGAACCAGCAGGACCCGAACCAACAACAGCAACCTTTAATGTCAAGGCTTTTCTCCTCTATATCATCTCTAGCTACGGATCGAATCCTATCATGTACTTTTGGCTTATCGATCGAGAATCGAGTCGATCGGGCTATTTTGCAACAGAGCTTAACAACTTTCGTCACAAAAGTTCATATTTGTTCGTTTTTGTACTCATTGTCAAGAGAACTAACAACTAATAACTAAAATTAAAATTAAAATTCTGCATTCAAAGGTGTTCTGGGGAAAGGAATCACATCGCGGATGTTACTCATACCTGTCATAAACTGAACTAATCTTTCAAACCCCAAACCAAAGCCAGCATGAGGAACAGTACCATAACGGCGTAGATCGAGATACCACCACAAACTATCAGTTTCTACTTGCGAGTCTTGCATCCGTTTTTCTAGAACATCTAGTCTTTCTTCCCGTTGTGAACCACCAATAATTTCGCCAATGTTTGGGGCTAAAACATCCATAGCAGCTACAGTCTTACCCCCATCATCCAGACGCATATAAAATGCTTTAATCTCTTTAGGATAGTTAGTGACAATAACAGGTTTTTTAAATAAATCTTCCGCTAGATAACGTTCGTGTTCTGATTGTAAATCAATGCCCCATTCTACAGGAAATTGAAATTTTTTCTTGGCTTTTTCTAACAAAGATACGGCTTCGGTGTAGGTAATTCTAGCAAATTCATTATTAATAATATTATCTGCCGTTGCCAGTAAAGATTTATCGATCCATTTGTTAAAAAATTCCATATCTTCTGGACAATTCTCCAGGACATATTTAAAGATATATTTGAGGAATTCTTCTGCTAAATTTTGGTCGCCTTCTAGATCGCAAAAAGCCATTTCAGGTTCGACCATCCAAAACTCAGCTAAATGCCTCGAAGTATTAGAATTTTCAGCGCGGAAAGTAGGACCAAAAGTATAGACATTTTGAAATGCCATTGCCATCGCTTCTACTTGTAATTGTCCGCTAACAGTAAGATAAGCTGGTTTGCCAAAAAAGTCTTGAGAGTAATCAATTTCCCCTTTATCGGTTTGCGGAATCTTGTTTAAATCTAGACTAGTAACGCTGAATAACTCTCCTGCCCCTTCACAGTCGCTAGCAGTAATAATGGGGGTATGAATCCATAAAAAACCTTTCTCTTGAAAAAAATTATGGATTGCACGACTACAAGCATTACGAACTCGAAAAACTGCACCAATTGTATTAGTACGCGATCGCAAATGACCGATCGTCCGCAAAAATTCAAAAGAATGACGTTTTTTTTGTAGGGGATAGACTTCTGGGTTGGCTTCTCCATAGACAGTAACAGTTTTAGCCTGTAATTCGATGCGTTGTCCTTTTCCTTGAGAAGCAACTAATACCCCTTCTACTTCTACCGAAGCACCTGTATTGATCTTTTTGAGCAAATTTTCATAATCTGGTATCTGCGAATCAAGCACTACTTGCAAATTAGCTAAAGAAGAACCATCGCTTACTTCCATAAAAGCAAAACCTTTTAGTTCTCTTTTGGTACGTACCCAACCTTTAATAGTTACTGTTTCGTCTGGTCGAGCGTTTTTTAAAATATCTGCAATTCTTCTTGTTCCCATGTAAACCTTAATTCTGCAAAATACTATAGATATTCTATCTAAAGAGGATTGCTAAAAAATAGACTTATTGTATTAATCGAATTATATAAATTTAAAATTGAGGGGTAATTTACTAACTACCATAAACTGCGACTATTTAATTTAAATTAGAGTATTTTGGTACTGATATAAATAAAATACAATTTAGCCAAAATAATTTTTATTGGAGGTAAAACCGAACTGTGAATTTAGCCGAACTCATTGCTAATGGAGGAGTAACCATGATTCCTCTACTGGTTCTCTCTGTTTTATCTGTGGGTACAATTTTAGAAAGAATTTGGTTTTGGACTAGAGTGTTGTTTACGGAGCAAAAACTACTCGAGCGCCTGATGGAAGCAGCAACTCTTAACTGGGATTTAGTCGAAAAAATTGCCCGCGAACACAAAAAACATCCTCTCGGACGTTTTTTACTATCTCCGCTAGCCTTATCCGAACCCGATCCTGAAGTATTTCATTTAGCCTTAGAAGCAGCAGCGGACGATGAATTAGCACATATGCGCAAAGGAGACAAAGTTTTAGAGGCAGTAATCGCTCTTTCGCCTCTTTTGGGTTTATTTGGTACAGTTTGGGGTCTAATTACCTCCTTAAGTTCGATTCAAATCAGCGATCTGGGGACATCTTCTACTTCTGGGGTTACAACGGGTATTGGCGAATCACTTATTTCTACAGCAGCAGGATTACTTGTAGCGATCGTTAGTTTAGCTTTTTATCGACTTTTCCAAGCATTTTGGTCAAACCAATTTAGAATTTTTCGGAAAGCAGGAAGCCAACTAGAGGTGATCTATCGTCAAAGATGGTTAGAAGAAGCAGATAATTTTTCGCTCGATGTGAATCGCTAAAATTTTAGTTATTTTTTGTTAGTTGTTAGTCGTTAGTCGTTAGTTTCTATTAGCGATCGACTTTTCAATTACAGACTCAATATAATCGGGAATTAGCAAAACACAGAATTTAGATAGAACACGTAATTCGTTGTCTGAAAATTTTTCGGATGAAAGGCACAGCCATATCGTAATCGTCGTCTTACCTAAAATAGTTAAGAGAGATTATTATTTTGGGGCGTGTAGTAAAAATGTCTTTTGATACTATTAAAAAGTGTATTGCCAACCATAGAATGTAACAGCCACTGCAAGTAGCACGCTTATACCTGTAAATAGGTTGGTTTGGCTTGAAAAACTCTAATAACAGTATTCCGTGTGCAACGTTTAAATATCTCAATTAATCCAGTAGGTCGTTTAACTCAACTTTTGCTTTTGGCAGTTACGGTTTTGAGCTACAGCGTAGTATCTATGGCAGTAGCCAATTCTTTATTTGTCAATCATGTTGGGGCAGGTAGTTTACCTTTAGCATTCATCTCGATCGGCTTATGTTCGATGCCTGCTTACGCGCTTTTTTCTCAGATCATCGATCGCTATAGTCGCCCTAAGTTATTTCGCTATGTATTGCTAATCTCTATTTTTGTTATTTTGGGACTTCGTATATTAATAAGTTTAGATGTAGTTGCAGTTTATTACATTCTCCTCATTGCTATTTTCTTCCAGTGGGATTTTCATAACAATATTCTTTACCCTAGTTTGTTAACCGACTATTTCACTACTCTAGAGTACAAGCAGTATGCCCCTTTTATTGGGATCGCTCAAGCTGTAGGGACGATGTTAGGGGGCGGACTGACGATAATTTTGTCTCATTATCTGAGAACTAGGGATTTGCTTTTTTGTCTGCCAATTATATTTGCGATCTCTTTTGGGCAACTGGTTTATTTAGAAAAATCGCAACGACGGCTCGATCGAATTCAAACCTCAACTAAAGTAGGAATTATCGAATCTCTGCAAACTTTCCCCGATCTAGTTAAACGCTACCCTTTGGTGCTGTTTTTGGCTACTAGTAGTTTTTTGCTGGTAATTATTTACATCAGTTCGGAGTTTCTTTGGTTTAATATTTACGGTCAGCATTTTAGTGAAGAAGCTTTAACTAAGTTTCTCGGTTTGATGCGGATTATTATTAGTTGCGTACAAGTAGTTGTTCTTTATGCCCTTACCCGTCCCTTGCTGAAGTGGTTGGGAGTGGCGCGAATGAATCCTTTTTACCCTCTGACAACCCTGGCTAGTTTTACAGGATTATTGCTCAATTTTAATTTATTGGCTGCTATTGGACTGCATATTAATGGGGATGCCCTCTATAAAGCAATTAATTTGCCCGTACACCAGTTAAATTACAATGGAGTCCCTCAAGAATTTATCGGTAGAATTCGAGCTTTGAGTGATGGTGTTATTTACTCTGTAGGACTTACTCTAGCTGGTGTTGTGTTATGGTTGTGTCATTTATATTTCAGTCTGGGACAAACTACCTGGCTGGCTATAATACTCACGGTGCTACTGTTGTTAGTACGTCTGCCGATGGGGAGATTTTATGCTCGCAGTTTGGAGGAGATGATTCGCTCTGATACTATCAATTTAGATGATTTTAGCGACGATCGAACTCAGCTACCTCCTCAGTCTAGTAACGCCATTCGGGAATTAATTACTAATGAAGATATATATGTACAACTCAAAGGGTTAGAATTAGCAGCTAATTTAGGTAGCCCCAGTCAATTTTTACCCGAAGTCAAAACTCTACTATTGGGTGGAGATTCAAAAATACGCCAAGGAGTAGTTAAATTGTTGGCGACGACTCCCGATACAGAAGCAATTGAAGAGTTTAAAAATCTGCTGGATCAAAATAATAATCCAGGGATTTTACGAACCACTGCGTTAGAAATATTAATTGCCAATCAATATAATTTTAGTCAAGAAGAAATTGACTCTTTACTGGAAGATAGCGATCGCCAAATTCAGTTGTTAGCTGCTGTGGCTGCTATTAGAATGAAAGTTAACGACTCAAATACGGCTTGGACGAAAATCGGGCAATCTTCCTTAGACAATAGTATTGCTAAAGCTGTTTTTAGAATTATCACTTATTGTCACGATCGAGAATTAGCTCCTTTAGCGATTAAGATATTGCCTCAAGCTAATGCAGAGATTAAACAGGAAGGACTAGAAGCTTTAAGTGTAGTGGCTGGTGTCGATAATTACGATCTAGCAGAAGTAGCAATTAAAGAAATTACTCATCCCGAACCCTTAGTAAGAATTGCTGCTTTTAAACTCTTGGGGATTACCCGTTGTCCCGAAATGCTACCTGACCTCAAAACTGGACTTCAAGATCCTCATCCCAGAGTGCGTCAGCAAGTAGCCAGTACTCTAACCGCTTATGGTAAATCGGGGTTATTTTTAGCCCAAGAAAGTTTGTCATCTTCTCAAAAAGAAGTAGTAGATACGGCGATCGCTACAATTGCTAGAGTACGTACCAGATATGCTAGTGATATCTTGTTTAAATATCTAACACCTGAGTTCGAGCAACTGACTCGCACTCGTAAATGGCAAGAACAAATACCCCAAAACGATCCGAGTTGGCAACCTTTAGCTATTGCGATTAATGATTACCATCAGCGTTTAATTCAAAAAGTTCTCTATATCCTTTCTTGTTTGGGCTATTCTCGTACAGTTAATGCTGTTACGCGAATATTAGCTACCACAGACCAAAGAGACTTAGCGAATGCGGTAGAAGTATTAGTATCTTTAGGTCATCGGCGTTTTGTTTTGCCGTTAGTCCCCCTACTCGAACAAATAGTCAACACCTCGATTGGGTATGGCGAGGTTTCCTCGCCACCCCTCTCGGTCAAACAAGAACCAGCAGGAACTAAAGTTAAACTAAATCCCCAATGGTTGAGAAAAAGAGGTTATAAAATACTTCTTGAAGCCTTAGAATCAAAAGACCGATGGATCAGAACTGGTGCGTTGATCCCTTTGGCAACGATTCCCTCTACTTTACTAAGAGACAGCGATCCTGTCGTGCAATTAGTCGCCAGGGAAATTTTTCCTAACTCTTGTCAACTGCTCTCACCTACTAATTCCTCGATGAACCGATTACTTTTACTAAAAAATGTGGCTCTGTTTAAAAACCTTTCTTTAGACGAGATCTTCCTAATTGACAAAGCCTTAGAGCAAGAACAAGTATTAAGCAACGAAACTATTTACAATGAAGGTAGTTGGGGCGATCGCCTTTATATTATTGCTGAAGGCTCTGTAAAAATCGTCAAAACCTTAGATGAAAAACAACAAGAGATTAAGCAATTAACTAAAGGGGAATATTTTGGAGAAGTAGCACTATTTGATAATGCACCCCGTTGGGATGGCGCGATCGCACTACAAGACTGTACCCTACTAAAATTAGAAAAAAAACGCTTTATTAGTTTAATAACTCAGCGTCCCCATATTATTTTAGAGATTTGCCGTTTCTTAAGTCAGCGATTGCGAGAAACTGACAAATATATATCTTCGCCGAAAAAGTTATCATCTACCTAAATCTAGTCTCTTGTCTTAAAAGGCTTTTAACCAAGGCGATCGATCCCAAACCAATTAGAGCGATCGCGACTTTCGCGCATAGGTCTAATAACTAATAACTAGAATCGACCTTCAACCCGAATCGATGCTAACTAACTTATACTTTTTAATAGTAAGATTATTATCTGCCAGACAACGCAACCATCCTTGGTGGAAACGGATAGAAGTTCGATCGCTCAGTAAGCCTAATTTTTCTTCTTGCTTGGTTAATTTAGCAAATTTTTGATACAAGGGATAATCCGCAGCAACTAAAGCTTCTTTGCGATGCAATACTGGAGGATTATCGTCTTCTGAATGATCGTGATAAATAGCACTTAAATCGTGCATATCCACTTCCATACTTGCTTTGAGAGTTGGATGGGGATTTTCATCGAAGTCGGGATAGTAAAGATAGGAAATTTTGGGTTTGTGATAGTAGAGTTTAATGATATTAGCATCTTCTAGGCGACCGAAGGAACGACTAGCACAGCCTTCATAGAGTCTCAGTAATGGTTCTAATTTATCTAAGGCACTAATATGAATTGCTAAAGAGTTTGTCAATTGTTTACCTAGTTTACTGTTTTGACATAGATACGCTAATTTACGCATATTGCCGACAGTAAGTAAAATATTATCTGCCAAAAAACAGGCTTGTCGATAACTACCAAATAATGCTTTAAAATCTTCTTTGACTTCAGGAGCTAATTTTTGCGCGCTAGGACGTTTGGTAAAGTTAGTTAAGGCAAGATAGACTAATAAATCTTGACGGCGTTTTTCGGCAATATCCAACCATTCTTGCTCTTTGGTTGCTTGTAAAATTACTTTAAAAGCGGTACTATAACGGCGAAATTCTGCTTTAATAGCTGCTTCTTCGGGTAATTCGCCTCTAACTGGTAATCTTCCTCTTTTAGTATAAAATTCCATCAAGGGAGTGAGTAATTCTCGATAATCTTCAAAATTTCTAACTTTTGCTAATATTCTGGGGGTACTGACGCGGGAATGGAAACGAGAAGCGCGGAAAGTTTCAGCTTGAGTTGGATCGCGAAAAACAAAAAAAATGCCCAAACTAACGGGAATGGCATCTACTTCTAAAACTCGATCGATATAGGCTTTTAATTCTTCTTGTTGATAGTATTTTTGAAAGGTATTACGGCTAGTCACTATACCATCTCCGTAAGCAACTAAACCCCTTTGATGTTCATCGATTAAAACTTGTGCCGAGACAATTAATACTTTTTGGGTTAATTCCCAAGCTTTGAGTAAAGCCTCTCTTCTTTCTTGAGGATCTTCAATTACGTTAATAACGTAGCCTAAGTTAACAAGATCCGCAGCGACAGGAGTAACATCAGGGCAATAGTAAGGATCCCATCCAGAACTAGTATAACCGCGATCGCCCATCAATTTTACATCTTCACCATAACCGCAACCATAATCGAAAAAAGTAGTTTCTTCACTAAATAATTCTGCTTCTAAAGCTAAACGCACTGGACGAGATAAGTCACGACGAATTATAGCTGCTTTATGACGTTCGATTTCAAAAGTTTTATTTGGTTGTTTACTCCAAAGGGGATTGAGATGACAAACTAGATTATGTCCGCTAAAATCGACTCCCTCTTTTCTCAATCTTTGTTGCCAACCTTCCCAAGTACCAATTTGACGAGAATTTTCCAGTAATCCCAATCCTGCTTCTATTTTTGTTAGATGAGCAAACTTTTGATAGAGGGGATAGTCTGGAGTCACAAAAGTTTCTTTGCGATGCAGAATAAACGGATTATCATATTGCTGATAGTTTCTCTGTTGAACTTCTTCTGTAAGCAAATCGACGATAATACTTTTGTTTAACTTGGGATGGGGGTCGCGATCGAAATCGGGATAATAAAGATAAGATATCTTGGGTCTATCTGTAGCAAACTTAACTAATGTTACTTCATCCCAACAATCTATAAATTCTCTTGCCCTAAGTTCATAATTTTGCAGCAGAGAATTAAGACTTTTGAGGGCAGAAATATGGACATAAAGTGCTTGTGGTAGTAACTTACCAACAGGGCTATTTTGGCAACTAGAAATGATTTTGGGAAATTCAGCAACATTTGTCAGCATCTGTAACTAACCTATCTGACATTACTTTCGACAACATGAAACATTATCATCTTGGTTTTGGGCAAGAAGATTTAGGTAATAATCCTCCCCAGATAGCATTATTATCGGGCGAACCAGAGCGATCTCTAACTATTGCTCAAACTTATTTACAAAATGTCCGCTTACTCTCAGAATACAGGGGACTAAATAGTTATTTCGGTTATCTAGCTAACGGAAAGCCGATTTTAGTCGCCACTAGTGGTATGGGTGCGCCTTCATTGAGTATTGTTGTCAATGAATTAATTCAAGTCGGGATAAAAAAGATTATCCGCATTGGTACTTGTGGCTCGATTCAACCCTATGTCTCGGTTGGTAGTATTGTAATTAGTAAAGGAGCTTTGTGTCGTCAGGGTGCAGCTAACGATCTTGCCCCAGTAGAATATCCTGCTGTTGCCGATCCTTTTTTAACCGTTGCTTTAGTAGAGTCTGCCCAAAAACTCAATATACCCTATCATCTCGGTATCACTGCTTCTGTAGATACTTTTTACGAAGGGCAAGAAAGAATTAAATCTTCCGCTAACCCTCATCTGCTTCCTTGGTTATCTGGCATTACCGAAACCTATCGCCATCTAAATATCCTCAATTATGAAATGGAAACGGGGACTTTATTCAAAATGGCAGGAGTATATAATTTTGCAGCAGCTTGTGTTTGTGCTGTCGTGGCACAACGGACTCAAGCAGAAGATATTGTTATTAAAGATAAAGATTTAGCAGTTAAGCGATGTATCGAAGTCGTACTTACCGCGATCGAAGCTTGAGACATTCTTTTTAAATAAGAGAGTTTAAAAGCCGAGCATCGATGGAAACTATTACTATTACTTTATTTCAAAAACACCAGCGAAGCTAATTTAAAATTTTACGTAAACTTATGTATCATTTACTAGGATTTAAAGGAGAAAGTGATAAATTAGTAATTGAAGTCTAGAAGACTTCCCTGACAGACATTACAGGTTTGTTTACATTCAATTAAGGAGGTCAAATAATCTGTTTTATTTAAGTTCTGTCTCGTTAAATAACAATAGTAACACTCATCTAAAAAGCTGATATTTTCTCAATTGGAAATAAGGGAGATTGCTCACTGAAATATATTATTTAGTGTCACTCCAGATTGAGTTAATTATAAGGAGAAAATCTCTCGGTAAGTATAGCTTGGGTGTTATTATTTTGAGAGAGTATAGTTTTCTAAGCGTAAAATATTTTTGATTTAAAGACCGATCTTAATCTAAGTTAAGTTAATAAGTAGCTAGGCAGAATTAAATAGGAAACGTTCGGTGTTATATTTTCCTCTTTGAGCGCGAGCTTCTACTCCAGCGATGACAGCGATCGCCAAGTCGTAAGATTAGAGAATTCAAATTGTATTTCAGATAATTACTCAATATAGTTGCGTATTTGCGATCGAGCTTTCCATTAGTCAAATCTAATAATTCAAGTTACTAATCCAGAAGTTATCGAGTTATCTAACTAATTATTGAATTAACAGAAACTGCAACATCAGGAAAAGATAAAGGATAAACTTCACCAGTACTTAAGGTTGATTTTGAAGCATATT
>JBFRWK010000337.1:0-2836 GCA_051439545.1 Xenococcaceae cyanobacterium
GGTGCAGTCAAAAACAGTTGCCGCTATACCTCCGCAGTGCGTATCGGTATAGCCCCCCTATTGCCATACTAAACCGTTTAGTTTGACAATGGGAAACCGGCGATCGCGAGCTAAAGGGCTTGTTCTCCGTCAACAATGGAGACAATACTGTTCATTTCCTCCACGGTTAGGGGACACAATCCCGCTCGATGCTTGCGAATTCGCTCTCCTCTAATGGGAGTTAAATTGAGATGCTTGTAACAGTCGAATCGACTAATTAAACTCCAAAGACGATACTCTAACTGCTTTTTGGTCATCTCCAGAGAAAAGATAGCAATGGGTAATTCGTGCATGAGAGCCATCTGAAGGGCGAGAAAGAGTGAAATCGCGCTCTTACCCATAGAAGGTCTGCCAGCTAAAATTGTCAGCGTACCAGGCTCGAATCCCACCATCAGATTATCTAGATCGTAAAGACCAGTGGGATAGATGGGATTATTTTCTTCAAGCTGGTTGAAAGCAGCAGCAGCAATTTCGCTGTTATGTTCTGTATCAGACCTCATTTTCTGTTGAGAGATACTCAATACCTCTCGCTCCGATTTATCTAGAAGGTTATCTAGCTCGATGGTAGTATCATAGCCAAAGTTAACCAGGTTATTTCCTGCTTCAATTATCCTACGACGTACATATTTATCTATTACTATGTCCGCATATCGATCGATATTGGCTGTGGAAACAGTACGATTTAACAACTGAGCTAGTTTGGTCGTACCGCCAACTCGCTCAAGCTTGCCCCAATCTGCCAAATAGGTGCTGACTGACACTAAATCCGTTGACTTACCTTGACGATGTAACTTGAGAGCAACTCGATAAATCTCTTGATGAGCAGAGACATAAAAAGCTTGGGGATGCAGTTGAGCTTCAACGCGATAGATTGCTCCTGGATCGAGGAGAATTCCCCCTAAAATAGCTTCTTCGGCTTCAATACAGCAGGGAGGTAAATTTACATTCATCATTCTTCTCCTCCCATATCTCGCTCGTCTATTTCACTCTCATACTTCGTTACCTCCATACCCCTTAAATATTGCAGCCCTTCATTCATTTTTTGGCTTAAATTTCGGTCGGGTTTTTCAGATGGGATGTTCGGAGCATCTCGATCGACTCTGGAAAAACCGTTAAGAATCTGGTCGATTTCCTGCTTTAAAGAGGACACGTCGGTCGAAGCTCCTTCGACCGCTTGAGTTGTCCGTTCTGACTCAGATTCTTGACTTGAAGATGCTTTACCAGAATTATCAACAGAATTTACATCACCATCAGTAGGATGATTATCACTATCGGCAGAATCTAACCCATTATCAGCAGAATTTATATAGCCATCGATATTATCATCAGGATAGTTTATATCTATATTATCATACGAGTGTACTTCAAACCAGGGGTCGGAAATTCCCGTCGATAAATCCGTTGTTGTTTTTGATTCTTGCTTTGCTCTTGACTTTAGTGCTGGGTCTTTCTTGATTAGATCTTCTTGCTCTTTATATATTTCTTCTTGTTGCTTGAGATGTTCTTGCCAATTTTTAATCGCCAATTTTTTTTCTTCTCTGGCTGTGGAATTCGATTTTGAGTTTTTCCTGGTTATTTTTCGACCTTCTTCTTGGTAACTCTGGTAGTAAACCTCCCATCTGTTTTGTTTGGCTTTCGTTTGACTCGCCAACCATGCTTCTAGGTCATTAATTGGTTTCTCTAGATTATGTATTTTCTTCTCTACAAATTTCCAAAAATTTTCGCGCTCGCTTTCTGAGAGAGTCTTTTTAAAGTCTGTATAAGTCTGAATAGTCTGAGGTGAATCGGAAATGCTTGATTTTTCAAGTAGTTCGGGGTTTTCTGGGGGCTTATTTAATCTTTCTGGGGGCTTATTTAAGCCCTCGCTTTGTTGTGACTTGGGTTCAGACCTTTTTTTCTTTAATCGATTGGATTCTTCCTTGGCTTTGGCAGCAGATAGATTGTGTCCCTGCCAAGCAGTAATTCGGTATTCATATAGCCCTAGTTTTTTAAGCTTTCTGATATCTTTTTCTACTGTTTCGGGACTGACCCCAATTTTGATAGATATTTCTTGGGGAGAGGGGATAGAATGATAGACTTTTTCGCCATTAGTAGTTAAGTCGGCAAAAGAATCAACCATCATCAAATAGAGCCAGAGTCGAAGCTGAGAACCTGTCAACTTATTAACGATCGCTCTGGCTGCATCCTTATTGGCAATCATGAAGTAGCCTTCCATCTCTTTTTTGTCAAAACCTACTGAACGTCTGATATTTCTTTTTTTTGCTACTGCCATGACTACACCTCTATTGTTTGGTTGGGTGTTAGCTCTTGAGCATTTCTTAGCATTTCAGAATGCTTTAATTTATAAATCTTTCCTTGAATCTTCATTTGTGGCATAATTTAATTGTGCATAAGGCTAAAAATTTGTACACGAAACCGCGCCACCTATCTCAATAAAGAAGGCGGTTGGTTTGGAGCAAGAGCAGTTGTCTAAGGTCTTAAGTTAGGGCAACTGTTTTTTGCTTTGTATAGGGGTATTGTAAAACTATTACGGCAATTAATTTTGATTTGTCATGGATATTTTTCACAATTTATGTATTCCTTCTTAGCTTGGAAATGGATCCGGCGAATTTTGAGCAGGCTTCGCCAGTAGTAACTCCACTTAAACTGTTTATTTTGACAATAAAAGTTACATTTCTTGACAAAATCCTCTGAAATCTAGATATTGCATAATTAAGAAAGCCATAATCTCCTCTTAATTAGTACTTAATCAATATAACTCCACTCTTTGTTTAATGTGAGCCGTCTAGTCTTGAAC